>JAGTVA010000065.1 GCA_018224445.1 Saprospiraceae bacterium | reverse complement strand
CAGGGTGCGAGTTTTGAGTTTGTGAGGTCCACCTGGTTTATCAAAAAACCATATTTTTACCCGCTCAACCCGGGATCAGCCAAACCCGCACCTTGAGTGCGTTGGGCCGTATCATTACACCTACTCCCACTTCATTCAGGCACTGGGCCTCTTCACAGACGTCCAAAATAAGAAAATAAGACATGGTTGGAGTTTTTCCCTAAATTTAGGGTTCTAAACAAAACATAACCAACCATGTCAAAGACAAACATAAGTTTATTCTCCCAAATTTTAGGAAGGATAGATCGAAGTATTTGTGAAAGAATCTCCGAAAAGTATGAATCCGAAAAGCACAGTAAGGGTATAAGTAATTGGACTCACCTCGTTAGTATGTTATTCATGCATTTGGGAGGAGTTGAATCTTTAAGGGACATTAGTAATGTCTGGAGAAGTGCAACTGGCAACCTAAGCCATGTTGGGGTAAACAGAGCCATGAGCAAATCAACAATTAGTTACAAAAATAAGCATCGGGATTACCGTTATTTTTAGGATATTTACTTTGAATTACTATCCAGACTAGAGCCCTCTTTAAGCAGGCAAAGAAGGTATGCCTCCAAAATCAAAAGGAAGACTTACATAATAGACTCCAGTATTATTCCGCTTTGCTTGTCACTTTTTGATTGGGCGAAATTCCGGACTAAAAAGAGAGCAATAAAGCTGCATGCGGTGTTAGATTACGACTCTGGACTACCCAATTATGCCTGCATATCAAAGGGGAATCTTCATGACATCGATGCGGCAAGAAGGGTAGTATTTCCTCCAAACTCCGTTGTGATTTGTGACCGGGCCTATGTTGACTATGATTGGTTAAATGATTTGGACAGCACCGGAGTTACATTTGTTACCCGGGTAAAATCAAACGCTGGGTACGAGGTTGAAAAAAGCTGGGGCGTCAATGAAAAATATCCCCACATAATAAGTGATAAAACCATTAGGCTTACTACATTTCAATCAAAGAAGAAATATCCTGGCCCCTTAAGACTGGTAAAAGTATACGACGAGGAAAATGACCAATACCTCAGTCTCCTAACAAACAATATGTCTTGGACAGCAAACACCATTTCTGTGCTTTATAAGGCCATATGGGAAATTGAAGTGTTTTTTAAACACTTGAAGCAATTGTTCAGGATTAAATATTTTATAGGCACATCAGCAAATGCTGTAAGAATTCAAATGTGGAGCTCAATGATTGTCATGTTAATGCTCAAGTACTTCCAAAATATAGCAAATTTTAAATGGCATTTATCCAATCTGGTAATTTTCATACGAATAAACCGTTTGCAAAACCGGATCTCTATCATTGGCTCGATAGGCCGATAATAGAAAAGAATAAACCACCACCCCCTCAAAATACCTTATTTTGACCCAGTAGGGGGTGAATTTTGAAAGTTGATGTTTTTTTACCTCAAATATTTGATTCTGAGGCGCTACTTTTATGCTTTGAATTTATTTTGGACAGGTGTGACAGCATTTTAAATGGTGACGGTTGGATTCAGGTTCACCTAATTAAATTTTCCACTTACCTTTTTCTTCTGTCATTATTCCCGTAGCATTGTTAATATAATCTGTTGCGATTATTTCGGACTCTGCGCACAAGTGTAAATACCACAGCATGTGGCAAGCCGACAAAGAATAAACAAGCATATCTTCCGGATTGTATTTCGTCTGGTCCCCCTGGAAGGAAGGGGCGGAAGGTCCCTTTATTTCCCTTTTAGTTTCAGCACTTAGAGTGTGCTCTCTGCTATACGATCGGTAAGCAGAAGTTCCTGGCCCCCGTCCCTTAATGGGGAATCAGCGTGCAGTTTTGAGGATATTTTTGTTAACTTAAGTATAGGATACCCACCGTTTTGGGACTAGGCAAGGTTTTTGGCAGCCAAAATCCCAATTACTATTAGTGTCAGGGCAAGTTAGCTCAAATATGAAATTACATCGACCTCAGGTTTTTGCCACGTGAATTTTTTAAAGCCCCAAAGATTTAAATCATAGCCTATATAATTATGTAAACCAGTTTTTTATTTTTTTAAACCTATCGACAACAAAATTATCGTCAACCTCTTTTGTAGAGTAATTTTGTTCACCCATCAACATTGATATGGGTTTAAGTTCTTCATATTCCTCGCAAAATACCTTTAACATGGCCGCGAAGGGTAAAAATAAAACCATGCCGGCTATGCCCCAAACCATGGCACCGATGATAATACTTAAAATTGCCGTAAAGGCATTAATATGTAAATTGCTACCTACGATCTTTGGGGTCAGGAAATTACTTTCCAAAAACTGAACCGCCCAGAAGAAAATCCCAATGGTTATGGGCATCCAAAGAGAATCGTAGGCAATTAAAGCGTATAATATGGGAATCGCAGCTCCCAATAAGGTTCCCGCGTACGGGATTAAGGCCAATGCAGCGGCCAAAAATCCAAAAAGGAAAGGGTTGTCAATTCCAATAATCCACAGTCCGAAACTGTTCACGAATCCAAGTATCAGAACGATCACAATCATTCCAAAAAGGTATTGTTGACCCACCTTCTGAACGCTTTTAAACATTTTGAAGGCTTTTTCTCTTTTCTCCTGGGGGTAAAAGTGAACGAAACCCCTGACCAACCCATTCCTGTATATTAATATAAGGAAGGTGAATACAATTGCAGTTATTAGCCCGAAAAATAAATCAGCCGTTCCCGAAAACGTTTGGCTTAACAAGGTACCTCCAGATTCACTTAACCAGCCTTTTATCTTATCAAACAACTCTCCTTTTTCCAGGTGAGAAAGTATTCCAATGTTTTTATTGATAAATAAGGTCGCGTCAGTAAAAATTTGATAGATGGTATCTTTAAAATCAGGTAATTTATTGGTTAGTTGGACGATTTGATTTGAGAAGAGGAAAACAAATCCCCCAATTAAAAGGAAGGCTGCTAAAATGGACAAAAAGGCCGACATTATAACATTTGTACCCCAGGTTTCAAGTTTTCTGGTTACAGGAAAGAGGATAAAGGCAAATAGAAGGGCAAATGATAATGGAATGAGCACTGTCCTCGCCAATATTAAAATGGTAAATAAACCTACAACTGTGGCTATGACATAAAATACTTTTTGAAAAGACAGGCGCATGGGTGATACGGCTTTAAAGATTAAAGATTAAAATGAACCAACAATATAGTTGTTATTTTAATAAATTCAAGCGTACAGGCCAACTAAAATTCCAAACTGGTTAAAAAATCATTAGAACGGTGCCTGTGGGGCCAAAATCAAAGGAGGGTAAAATAAAATTTACAGCTAAATTTTTTATAGGTAATATTGTCAAAAAGGCCATTGTTTGTCCTTTTTTCCGGTCAACTTTGAATAACCAGGTTTGGATTTTTTTTAGGTAATAAATCTTCTTGCTTTATCAATAAGGGCTCATCTTGGATTTTGTATTTTTCCAAGGACTTTGACGGAAACTCGTCTGTTTTGCTTCATGTGCATTTCTGAGGTGGCATTGGGGTAGATCATATTGTAGTTGCTGTACCCCTTCCACACCAACCGGCTGCTTTCAACTCCGTTGTTTACGAGGTAATTATAAACCAGCTTAGCTCTGCGCTCCGAAAGGTCATAAAAAAAGGTGCCTTTGTGTTGGGGAGGCCTTCGGGGGAAATTTACATGACCCTGGATTTCCAGTTGGTAGTCTTTGGCGAGTTTGACCATGGTCAGCAATCTGGGTAAAGAGAATTGGTATTCCGGCAACAGTACGGCTTGATTGCTCACGAACAGAATGTTTTCAAAATTGAATACCAGGCCGGGTTCGATGGGATTTACCCGCAATTCTTTTACGTTATGAACTTCCGATGTCAGGTTAAAAAATTTTCGCTCCATGACGTGTTCCGCTGAATAAAATTCAAGAGAAATGATCTTGCCCTGGGGAACGGTAATTTTAAAATTCCCCTCCTTGTCGGTCACTACAGAATCCTGAGCATAGCGCGAACCTGTGTACAATATTCCCTCCATTCCGGAATGGTCTTTGTCTGAAATCACTCTGCCGCTGATTTCTACAGCGGGAACCCGCTCTACAAATTCAACCAATACCGATCTGTTATGCTGTCTTCCCTCATCCGTGGTATTTTCCCTCAAGGGATTGGCCTTTCCAAAAACATACTCTTCAAACCTATTTGCGGAGAATCCTTCAGACAAGAGAATGCTTTTGACAAAATCAAGCCGTCTCTTAGCCAGCGCGAGATTGTATTTAACGCCTGCGCGGTCATCGGTCCTCGCTTCCAATTGAATGCGTCCTTCCGGGTCCTTTACCGATAGAATGTGAAGCTTTGATATCTCGTCCACCGGAATTCGGGCCGTCTCGTGCTTGTCGGTATCAAAAAGCACCATAAAGGAAAATTCCGTGTGGTGAAAGTATTTATTTTTTACGGTGGTTTGAGCAGTGAGGTTAATTGGAATAAAGAAGAATAAGAGTAGCATTATCCGCATAAACCGAAATTTTTAAGGGTTGCTGGGATGAGAAAATTTTGCCATCCTTCCAACATCCAATTAAAACGGATGATAAGCCCCATAATATATAGGAAAATGGGGTTTATTCGAAAAAATGTTGAATTACTCAAGTTGAAATTCGAACGGGTAAGAAACTTTTTGTCATATTTTTTTTATTTAATGGCAGAGTAACTTTAATTTATTTTTATCTTTACGTCTGATGTAGTGCAGGCTACCAATTTTTTATGCATAATATGTTTGAATAATATATGAAGCATTTTCTAGCTTTGAATTACCTAGCTTCAAGAGGGATTGCCCTTTTATTGTTCCTCGTGATGTCTTCGAGCACAAGTGGTTTTGACCTTGTACAAAAAGGAAAATCCCTTCTTATGGAAAATAGGGAGTTGATGGCGGAAAGAGCGGCAGAAACAGAAAATTTTGAATTTTTACTTCCGGCAGAGAGAAGTAAACTACCCGATCACATTTTTGCAGTTTCGGTAAAGGACCAGTTGAATGCAGAGCCGATGGCAGTTGAGGTGGATGGTCGAGTTGCCGTTTTTGTAGTATTTGAGACGACAGAGAGCCAAAAATTGTCTTTCCTTTGGGACTACAGGGCATTGAATGAGAATGAGAAACTTTTTTTGTACGAGTGGAATGAGGAATTGGGACAGGTGTGGACCCAGCACTCCCGTAGGAATTTAAGTGAATTCCGATCAGGAAAATTGGTTGTGGAATGGAATGGGAGCCCAGAGGCTGCAGAGAAATTGGATTTTTCTACAATTTTTAGAAATGTGTATCTGGAACACGAGCTGGGCCAGGCCTCTGACACTGGTTTTGGCGAATCCTGGGACTGCCACCTCAACGTGAACTGCCCGGAGGGAGAGCCCTTCGGGAAGGTGAAAGACGGAGTAGCCCGGGTGATGGTAGTCGTAGAGGAAGGCATTGGGTATTGCAGTGGGGCACTTATCAACAATACTGCTGAGGATCACACGCCTTATATACTCACCGCTTTTCACTGCATGGATGGACTCAGCCCTGTTTTTGACCAATGGAGATTTGACTTTTATTACGAGGGTACAGACTGTGAGAATCCACTTATTGAACCTGAATTTATTAGTCTCAGGGGTTGCGTGTATCGAGCTGGTCATTTCGAATCGGATTTTATGCTGCTCGAAATTACTGACCCCCTGCCATTAGATTTCTCGATCCCTTTTATCGGATGGGATAGAAGGCCGGATTACCTACCTGCCAATACAGCATTGATTCAGCATCCTGCAGGAGACATAAAAAAAGTGGCGCGGTACAGCAATTTGTTGCGCATTCACGGTAACAATATATTCTGGGACAATGGTGTAACTACTCCGAGAAGTTCTCATTACAGGCAAAACCTGACAGCGGGTACTTTTCAACCGGGTTCTTCAGGAGGTCCTTTACTCTCACCAGAGGGGAGGATAATGGGTCAATTGCACGGGGGAAATTCCTCCTGCGTCCAATTCCTTGCCTACAGTGGAATTCTTCACTATTCCTGGGATTTGGGAGACAGTGAGGACGAGCGGTTAAGGGATTGGCTGGATCCACTCAACACTGGCCAGATGACACTGGATCACAGTTTGTTGGAGCCCGATTATCAAACTGCATCCATAACCGGCCGAGTCCTCAACCCGGTTGGCGAACCGGTTGGAATGGTTCAAGTGGAACTTCAATGCGGTCCGGTTGAGTTGAGTTATGAGACCGAAGCCAATGGAGAATTTGAATTTTCATTTGAGTTTTTGGAGGAGTTGTCCTGTGAATTATCCTTCAGTAAAAACATCAATCCCCGCAACGGTATAAACGTTTTGGATATAGTCGATATTCGCAGGGACATATTAGACATCAGCCAGCTGGATGACGATCAGAGGAAGGCAGCTGACCTAATGGACAATCAACTGGTTAACGTGTTGGATATAGTGGAAATACGAAGATTGATACTTGGGATTTATGATGAATTCCCAAAGGTAGAATCCTGGAAGATTTTCCCACAAAAACTTGATTTTGTAATTTCTGAATCTTTCGAGCAAGACTTTGAGGTCAAGGGTATTAAAATGGGAGACCTGGATTACAGTGCTGATTCCGCAAAATGAGGTAGCGGCTTAGCTCCTCCCATTATTGTAAAATTAAGAAAAAAAAGATAAAGGTTTATTTTTAAAAATAACTGAAAATAAATGAATTGAATCTACACTTATGTAATTTACTACAGTTTTAGGTAAAGAAAAAATCAATAAAACCTAAAGGTTTAAAAAAATACATTATATATTTACCCGATAATTTATTTTTCACAAAATTAAACGTTATGAAAAATTTTACCACGAGTTTGTTAATCATCTTCATGCTTTCGTACTTTGGATTCACTTCCAAGTCCGTTGCACAGGTGGATGTAACTATTAATCCCATTGGATTGTTGTGGGGGAATATTTCCCTGGGTGCAGATTTCGCCCTGTCCGAAAATTTCAGTATTGAAGGTCAGGTCGGCTACAGCAGTGGCGATGAAGGAAATTCGAAATATTCGGGCATTCCCATTACGGCTTATGGAAAGTATTACTTCAACCCCAATCGAGGCACGGATAAGTTTTACCTCAGTGCTTTTACAAGATTTGTGTCGAGGAGTTACAAAGATGACGATGGGTCAACTAGTAACTTTGAATACACTCAGACCAGATTGGGTCTTGGTGTTGGCCTGGGGTATAAAGTAGTCTCCGCCGGTAACTTTGTATTTGACATTGGATTCGGGGTTGGTAGAGCAATTATTGATAATACCAACTTTAAATCAGGCGATGATGAGATTCTGGTAGACTGGCCGGATATTATGTTTGCCGGAAAGTTGGCAGTGGGTTATAGATTTTAAGTAGTCACCCCTATAGTTTTAAAAATTTAAAAAGGCCCGTGCAATTTGCATTGAACGGGCCTTTTTATGTACTGGGCTGGGCCTTTCAATAAAGAATAGGGAAAAATTGGATTTACCTATTATTAACCGAGGACCAGTGTAGATATTTTTTTACAACAATTTCAACAATTCACTTTCCAGGTCAGTTTGAGCTCTGGGATTCACAGCGGCAATTTTGCCGTCTCTATCTATAAGGTAAGTTCTTGGAATTCCCCTTACGCCGTAAGTTTGAGCAGCGTCGCACTCCCACCTTTTAAGTTGACTCACGTGCCAGGGCCAATCCAGTCCATCCTGTTCGATAGCATCCACCCATCGCTGTTTTTGGATAGCCATTTGCTGATCAATTTCATCCTGGCCGGAAAGCCTTGCCTTGGTCCTGGAATCGAGGCCGTCCAGCGACACATTAAAGACCTTAAATCCCTGGTCTTTGTATTTATTGTAAATTTCTACTACCTTGGGATTGGCTATTCTGCAGGGCCTGCACCAGGCTGCCCAAAAGTCCAGTAGGACAACATCCCCCCTGAGGTCAGAGAGTCGATAAATTTCCCCGTTAGGGCCTTCCATTTCAATTTCCGGAGCTTCCATTCCCACTTGGATTGCACCCTGTTGCTGCGTTTTTTGCGCCTGTCCTTCTTTCATTTTACTGACCAGCTCCGCGTAGTTCTGTGCATCTTCGGTTCCCGGGTGAACTCGGGTAAGATTTTGGCTGAGAGACTCGTGAACGGGTATAGCTTCTGGCCGATTGGGGAGTGCTCTGGTAATAAAACGAATGGCCACGTAAGGATTTTCAATGGTTTCGACGTAATTGGCTACCTCTGTAATGCTTTTGAAGTTTTGATTTTTTGCCATCTGAAAGATGTTGATCAATTCAGCAGTCGCTTCGCTTCCCTCTACGGTGTAATCAAAAGCTGCTAAATCGTTTAGACTGTTACTCCTGAATTGGATATTATTTTCCTTTTCAGTTAAAATCAGATCGCCTCCCTGAGCTCCAAACCTTAGCCGGTAAATCCCGGGATTAAGCTCTCTATCTGTATTGATTGTAAAGTTTCCATCGGCATCTGCCTGAGTAGTAGCTAACGCCAGGGGATCCTCACCTATGGGCACGTGTTCAAAGGCCACACTGAGATTTCCTGCATCCCCTACACTGCCCTCAATAGTCAAGCCTTGATTTGCTCCTTCATTACAGGAGGAGAATAAAAACAAACCTACAATAGCTAAAATGAGTGCTGAATAAGATACTTTAATCATACTAAATTTATTTTATTGATTTAAAGAGTTTTCTATTGAGTTTTGATAAATTTCGCGATATTCATCAATTTTACCAAAATTAAGACCATGGATTTTTATTTCCTGATCTGAAACCTTTCCTAAAACATGATATTTTAGGGGTTTATTGTCTAAAATATCTAAGACTATTGGCAATAAATCATCTGAT
>JAGTVA010000064.1 GCA_018224445.1 Saprospiraceae bacterium | reverse complement strand
TGGTCTTCATGGATTATAAATAATTAATTTCCCTCTACGAGGATCATTTGGGTATCTGCTGCTCTTTGACGAATAAGCTTCGCCCGGGAGTACACGGCGGAATTCCACCATTCCCTGCAAAAAACACCTTACTTCCATATAAATATAATATCTTTACGGATGTCCGGATGTAGGCTGTACATTACCGGGCAGGTCCGGGCGGATTGTTCCAGTACTTTTTTCTCCCGGTCTGAAAAGGGATTGGAGGGCATGTGAATGGCCACTTTTATTTCAGCCACCCTTCGCGGGTTAGAGGACATAATCTTAGTCACCTCTGCCGTTGCTCCGGACATATCGACTTTCAGGTCTCTCGCTCTTATTCCCATGATGGTGAGCATACAGGTTGCAAGAGAAGTGGCCAGTTGATCCGTGGGAGAAAAAGCCTGGCCTTTACCCTCGTTGTCCAAAGGAGCATCAGAAATAATTTCACTTCCGGATTGGAGGTGAGTGGCACTGGTTCTCAATTCTCCCAGATAGGTAACTTTTGATAGGGCCATAATTGTTCGCTTTTATTTGCGCTATTCTTCTTCCTTTTTTGCTTCCTGTGCTTTTCTTCTGGCCTGCATTTTGGCATCCGATTTTTCGTAAGCAATGATTATTTCCCTTACCAATCGGTGTCGCACCACATCATCGGCAGTCAACCTGACCACTCCAATTCCCTCCAGGTGAGAGAGCAGGTCAATGGCTCGACCCAGACCCGATTTTTGGCTAAAGGGCAAATCTATCTGAGACAAATCCCCCGTGATGACGCACTTGGCCGAAGGTCCCAGTCTGGTGAGAAACATCTTGATCTGGGTGGTGGTCGCATTTTGTGCTTCGTCCAGTATAATAAAGGCGTTGTCCAGGGTTCGTCCTCTCATGAAAGCCAGCGGTGCGACTTCAATGATTCGATTGGCCATGAAGTAATTCAACTTTTCTATAGGAAGCATGTCGTCCAGTGCGTCGTAAAGCGGTCGCAAATAGGGGTCCACCTTGTCCTTGAGGTCGCCTGGTAAAAAGCCGAGGCTCTCGCCCGCTTCCACCGCCGGTCTGGTAAGAATAATTTTTTTCACCATGCGGTTTTTCATGGCTCTGATAGCCATGGCAACAGCGGTGTAAGTCTTTCCCGTTCCCGCCGGGCCCACGGCAAATACGACATCGTTAATCTCAGAGCTCTCCACCAGTTTTTTCTGATTTCGGGTTTTGGCCTTTATGGGTCTGCCGTCGCGGCCGTGAACAATGGTTGTCGCGTTGCCGTTGGAGAGTCGGTTTTGTTGCGCATGGCCTCCGCTGACCAGGTCCTGAACGGTCTGAATGGGGAGTTCTTTGCTATCTTTGAGAATCTTCACCATGGCCTCCAATCGCGCTTTGGCGTCCTGAGTCAATTTTTTGGTGCCGGTGAGTTTGAGTTGATTTCCCCGGGAAACAATTTTTAATTCCGGAAAGGCATCTTTAAATAAATTGAGTTTGACGTTCTTTTCTCCAAAGAGGTCAACCGGATCAACTCCTTCTATATGGAGAATGATCTCACTAAATTCTTTTGGTCTGATAATGCGATTGGTTTAAGTTAGTAATATTAAAAAACTGCAGTAAAGCCACAACGACTATAAATAAGGACAGTAAGCTCAAAAAATACGCGGTAAAAATCCTTTTTACAATAGTAAGGAATAAATTGAATAAAATACCGCCATTAAATAAAAATTATGTGTGAATTTTTAACAGATAATAATGCCGGAGGGTTCCCTTTGCTGGTAGTTAGGATATTTTACCTGCCTTCGACCGGGTAAGACCTGTCGATTGGGCGACAATTTCCTACATTTAGGTCAGTGGTCATAACTGATTCATAGTTCGGCAACCTCCTTTTTTCACAAGCACAAAGTGAAATACGACAGAAAATCTATTATTTTCAGCATAAATCAGTAATTTTGACCTAAACTTAACGCATGCCGGACATAACACTTACAACCGACTGGTCTGACAAGGGGTATTCACTGGGTTTGATTAAAGGATTTCTCGTCAATCGGTTTCCCCATTCCAGAATTTTCGATATTTGCCATTCCGTGGATCGCTTCGACATCAAGCAGGCGGCCTTTTTACTCAAAACCTGTTACCGCGCTTTTCCATCGGGTACCATTCACATAGTCTGTGTACTGCCGCACTACTCCAAAGAAAACGAGATGGTCTTTTTTGAGAAAAACGATCATTTTTTCATCGGTCCCAATAACGGATTGTTTTCACTGGTATTTGACGACCTCCACCGGGCCGGATCCATACCGGTTAAATACAAGGACGAATACCCTGTCGTCCGGTCCTTGTGTAATGCCGTAGCGAGAATAGTCAAACCTGATCCCGGAGAGTTGGAACTCGAAATAGAACTCAATCAAAAACTACTCATTCAACCCGTGGTCAGCGGGGACACCATACGGGCGGTTATTATTTTTATCGATCACTTTGGCAACCTCACCTTAAATATAGATCGCAAACTTTTCAAGCAGGTAGTAGGCAAAAAGAAATTTGCCATCTACTTTAAAAATCACGAACCCATTCGCAGCATATCTACTCACTATATGGATGTTCCCTACGGGGAGGTCTTGTGCAGGTTCAATGCCTCCAATCAGTTGGAAATAGCTGCCAACAGTTTTTCCGCAGCTGAATTGCTGGACCTTAAAATCGGCGATGCCGTTCATCTGGAGCTGCTCTGATTGACTCTTTGTCTTTCAAACCACCTCTTTACTCCTCGTTGTACTCCTGTATATCTCTAATCTTTTTGATGGATTTTTTATTCACGTACCACAGCACGGGCCCAATCATAAATATTCCTATTATCAACCAGATTGCCAATGTTATCAAGCCTCTGAGCGAGAAGTAAATTTCAATAAGACTGTGATCTTTCAAATCCACCGCATTGACAACAATAAATCCGACTATTGCAAAGCTCAATCCCGTTTTTAGACAAAATCGCCACATTCTCTGTCTCTGTGATTTTGCATCTCTCTTCGCAGGTTCTCCATTCTCTTTCATTTGATATTTTTTTCCTGATTTATCAACACGCAAGGTACGGGGTTTTCGTTGCTTTGTATTATAAATTTGCACAGTTTAATTACCCGGAAAGTGAATGAGGTCCATACTTATTGGCGGTTCAAAGGGCTGAGTAGTTTACTCACAATTTTAGAGGAAGCGGTATCGGCATAAACTCCAAAGGCATTGACCACATAGCCCTTAAGCTTGTGCCCAGGCGCAGAAATTGCAAATACAATCATTGCATCACCGGGATCGGAATCGCCTTCAAAACGATGTATTTCGTCAATTTCAAAGTCATCGGGGGAGAGTTGTTTTTTGGATTGTCGACAAATTAAACATTCCTCCTCTGTTAAAATATCAAAATCCAGGGTGTACCCTCTCTTAGTGAGACCCCGAATGGCTTCTGTCACCGTGTCGTAAGATATTGGAGTTGCCATAATAATGGATTTAGTTTAACCTTTAATATTGAACTGATCCGACCTGCTAACTCATGGTAATATCAAATTACCGGGAGTAGGTTCATAACCACTTTAATACCATTAACCTTGAGATAATAAAAATAGTTGCGCATACTGCGTTGGGTGAGGAAAATCCGGGTTCATTGCAATGCAAAAAGGCACGGGATTTTTTCCATCGCAAAAAAATGACTATTTTTTTTCTTTACCTTTACGAAAAAACTAAAAAATGAAGCAGGGAAATGCGGCCGGAATTCCGGAGAGAAAATCCACCAGACTGCTGGTCATCGATTTACAGGAGCGATTGATGCCGGTAATTCATCAAAATACAGAACTGATACAAGTGGTCAACAAATTGATCGCGGGCATGGAAATTCTCCAAATACCCACTGTGGTTACCGAGCAATACCCCAAAGGTCTGGGGAACACGCATCCTTCCATTGAATTGCCAGGCGAGCTGCGCGTGCACGAAAAAATTTGCTTCAGTTGTATCAAGTGCAATCCACTCCTGCAGGAGTTGCAGAAAGAGGGAGTTACCGATCTGGTGTTATGTGGAGTAGAAGCTCATATTTGTGTACTTCAGACTGCATTGGATGCCTTGAACAGTGGTTTCAGAGTACATGTGGTAGCGGATGCGGTTTCCTCGCGTTTTGCAGAAAACAAAACCCTCGCGCTGAAGCGCATGCAGCAGTCCGGAGCGTACATCGTCTCGCTTGAAATGATTCTCTTCCTGCTGATGGAGGAGGCGGGGAATGAAGAGTTTAAGGCCATCAGTAATTTAATAAAATAACTCAAGTTTAGCAGTTCCATTACGAGGAAGGAACGAGTTGTATTCTTCATAAAATTGAATCTCAAGGATTCGGCACTTTTAGGTTTCCATTAAAGAGTTTATTGAGTTTTATTCGTTCTATTGAATGTCACCCGAATCTGTATACTCTAAGATTTTACAGTCTTACAGTTATATTTAATTAAAATCATTTATTTCTTTTTTCTTTTGCCTAGATGCAAAAGAAACAAAAAATCACGGCTGTTGATAATTTTCGGTCCACTTTTGAAGGTCTTGCTTAGTCGGCTTTAAAACTCGCTTACTGTAACCCGGACTTTTCAGGAAGGCTTCTATTCCAAGTCTATATACCTTCATAAATGGGCACTTGCTAGATTTTCTGTCCTCATCGTAGCTCGGGCTACGACTGCGGTATAAAACCTTCACAAGCACCCATTTCTATTGGTCTATAGCCTTTCACAACGAACCCCTCATAAAAAATCCGGGTATTAAATCCGTATGGTTCCTATCCTAAGGGTTCTCATAATGATCAATATAGGTTCTAAGAAAGGGATGATCAACAGATGTCGGGATTTAAGGCGCTCAGACAGCTAAAGCCTCTTGACCAATACATTGAGTAGTACTTATATTTTCTGTTTTTCTAATCCTGGAATTAAAACCATCAAATCGCAAAACATTCAAGTGGAACCTCGAAAACTTATCAAAATGCCGGTCCGGTGGGTATATGGGGTGATGGGAACCAAGGGTCTGAAAGAGTTGAAATCTCATAAGCCCTGATACGTTAAGGAAGTAGTAAGAATATACTTTAACCTGATGAAGGAAAGCTTTCGCAAGCAATTGATTAATTGTGTGTTATTTTTATTTATTATACAAGTAATTATATTATTAAGTGCCTATATAAGCCAGTTTACCACCTGGTAAACCTAAAAAAATAATTAACCCGGATTGGAAAAAGCCACCGGAATAATCTGTCCGTTCATATACTTGTGGGCTTTGAGACTGAAATCCGCAATGTAAGTAGCCATTTCATAATCTCTCAGCGGCGGATCGTAACCCGGAAAAGCCTCGGCCAGCATTTCGGTAGCTACTGCTCCGAGACAGAGGCAATTGCATCGAATATTCGTCTTGGAAAACTCTTCGGCCATACACTCTGTAAGACATGCCAATGCGGCTTTGCTCGCACTGTATGCAGAGAGCCCTGCAAACTTGGCACTGCCCTGAAATCCCCCCATGCTGCTGATGTTGACGATGTGTGCCCGGGGCGATGCCTGAAGGAGTTTGTAGAGATTTCGGGTAATCGAAGCCACTCTGATCACATTCACTCCCATCATTTTTTCCCAATCCTCATCGTCAGTAACCAAAAAGGGCTTGTTGACCAGAGCGCCGGCGTTGTTGATGAGCACATCTATTTGCTCGCAGTCGCTCAAAATTTCATTGAGTTGCTCCCACCTCGGATTTATTAGATCAAAACTCAATATTCTGATCTCATTTCCCGTGGTTTCCAGCGCTTCTTCTTTGAGTTTTTTCAAACCCGCTTCATTTCGCGCAAGGGCAATCACGGTGTGCTTTTTATTCTTGCTCAATTCCAAACAGGTGGCATATCCTATTCCCCTGCTCGCTCCGGTAACTATGATGTTCATTTTATTTTAGTTTATGTTTTTTTAGTAAACAGCCATCCGGTAAATACGTTTAGAAAACCTCCGCGAGATTTTTTGTCACTCATTGCTGAGATCTTTGGGATTGATAGGTCCTGATGAGTCTCCTGCCTCCTCCTTAGGAGTTTCCACCTTTTTCTTGGTTATTTTTTTAACTTTTTTGACATCATCGCTGTCCTCCTCAGTGGGTATTTCCTTCACTACGACATTTTCTACCTCTCTTTTTTCTTTAGGAAAAAAACCCGTAGTCCCTGTTTTTTTTATGAGGTAATAGCCTGCAGACAGGGAAATGATAATGGCCGAAATACCCAGTATTTCTAGACCAGAGAATTCCTCGAAGTCCAACACGATTACTTTTCTGGCAATGGCGATCAGTGCCACCAAAATGACCACCTCTACGTGAATGACGTTTTCTTTAAAATACACCTTAATCGTATCCAATAGCTCGATTCCGATCAAAACCAACAGAAATACACCGAATACGTTGAGGAGGTTGTCCAGGTCCATAATTAGGGTATCGGTAGAGGTTTCCATGATGGCCAGATACACCGTAAATACCAATTCAATGGTTGCCAATAACAACAACAGCGACATGATGGCGATCAGAGAGATAATGATGGCTCGCTCTACCCATCTCACCGCTTTTTTAAGTTTGGGTGGGGTACTTCCTTTTGTTTTCATCCGTCAAATTTTTTTAAATAACTCACCGCAAGGACGCCGAGCACGCGGAGAAGACGCAAAGATTTTTACACCAGGCTAATTTATTGGTGGGTGAACATGTGAAGTAAAAAAAAGCTCATCCACGTATGTTTAATCACTACCTGGTTTGAAATTCCAGGCAATATCTTTCCGGCGTAAAATCATGATAGCATCTATGAATCCTTCAGTCAATAATTCGATCACAGGAAATAAAACTGTTTTTGACTCCGGCCATATTGATCCAATGTATCAAAAATTTATATATTGGTAAACATTCAGTGATGTTTTTCCACAAAAAAAGCCCTCACCGGTTTCAATTTACAACAGCTGTTTTATTTCAATTTCCTTAAAATGGAATTTAATTTTTTGTAAATCAGTTAAATAATATAATGAAAAAATATTTCAATAAAATAAAAGTACTCCTTGTTTTTTTGTTGCTAGTTCTTACCGAATACACGATTTCTCAACCCGTGATATACGATCAGATAATTAAAGGCCAAAAGGTCGGGACCCTGAAGGTTTTTACAGAAACCAGCGAAAAAACAAATGAATTTGAAATAAAAGTGAAGTCAGAGGTCAAAGTCAATTTTTTATTTTTATCGGCACATGTGGAATACGAGGGGCGGGCTGAGTACCAAAGTGGAAAACTGATGTACTCGCTGATAGAAATTTTCAAGGACGGAGAAATGCATGAAAAGGGAGAAACCACCTTTAAAAATGGTAGCTACTACGCCGAGATTGACGGGAGGAGAAAAATAATTCCCTCGGTCAATATTTCGTATTCCAGCCTGAAGTTATATCACCACGAGCCAAAGGAAGTAAAGGATGTATATGCTGAAGTAGATGGAATATTCAATTCAATCACCTATGTGGGAGATGGAGTATATCAATTGAAACTCGATGAATCCAGAACAAATACCTATACTTACAAAAACGGAAGACTGGTGCAGGCCAAACTAGATCACTGGCTCGCTCCCATTAGACTGAAAATAAGGGAATAACAGCAAAAGACAAGACACCGACCCCAAAATCGATTATTGCTTTACTACTTTAAAAGTATTTATTTTTTCGCCCTCTCGAAAAATGGCAATGAAGTAGGTACCCGAAGATAAACCGGCAGTGGGAATGGCTGTTCGAATTCCACTCAACAACTGATTGTCGACCTGTTTACCAGAAACATCAAAAACAGCATAATTCATTGAACGATCAACCGATTCATCCAATTCGATAATTAGATAATCACTGGTCGGGTTGGGGAAAATGGAAACTTCCAGAGTGAGTTCGAGATTCTCCACTGAAGTTAGGTTGTAAATTTCATAGGGTTGCTGCACTCCTTCAGTAGCGTAAGCGGAAGGGCCGTCTATGGTTTGATAAAAAACCTGTCCCACGGTGTAGGAGACAGATCCACTATTGCCCGATGCATTGCCACCGGCGGGAACTACAGCTTGTTGTGCTTGCAATTGCACGGTTCCAAAACCCAAAAAAAGGAATAATCCAAAGCCAAAAATTATTTTTTTCACTGCCATATGAATTGCTATTTTGGTGGTAACATTAAATTTAATTACTAAAACAGAATCCCAATTTACAAAAAATTTTTCTGGATCACTCCCCTATCAGGAAAAAAATTCGGTGCCTAAAAATCCAGCGTTTTAATTATATAATCCAATTTAATCATGTGGTTTCTTTTATTCTCTGCTGGAGCGTATGCAAAGGCATCCACAAAAATCAATCGGTTTTCGGCTTCATTGAGTACCAGGACAGATTGGAAGGGGCCCCCCATAAAGTCGGAGTACATATCCCATATCCCCCTTAATTCTATGGCATAATTGCCATTGAGGTCGTATTGAAAATAAAAGGTAGGCAAAAAACTGTCCTCTACCAACATATAAGAACCCTCCTTTCCACTGCTTATCTGCTCTACGGTAACACTGTCGCGCAAATTTCGAAGATACTCCCGACTGAGTTGTTCCAATTCTTCATAGGGTATAGAAGTAAAAAGCAGACTCAAACTCGCGTTCTTTTGCTCTTCTCTCAACCATAAAAAGTGGTCCTCTTCTACTGCCTTTACCCAATTGGATGGGATGTCTATATTCACGTTGAATTTGCTCCTGATTAAACCGGTCAATTCCCGATTGATCCCCCCTCCGTATACCTCTGCCTGAATAGTGGTGTTGTAGAATTCTTTTATTCTCTCGTGAATACGATCAAAGGAGCGTACCGTTCCATCGATTAGGGCATCGATATTTTTTCCGTACAAATACACTATCATCTGGCCTCTGGCCCATTTATCTCTGACGATCTGCACGCCAAAATCCGAATTTTGAAGGGATTCCTCAATTCTGGATTCCCCCAGGTCATTGATCACCATTCGTGTCAGGGTGGAATTGGTGTCGGCAAGATTAGCTATTTTGAAAAAGAGCTTTAACTCCCTCTTGATGGGGTCTTCTAATAGCTCGTCCACCTCCAAAACCCGGACATCGTAGATGGGTTCAGGCTGGGGCAATATCAAATACGCCCCCTGGTAATAAAATGCAAACGAATCCCTCAGACTGGTCTGCCAAAGTTGCGAATCAACCACCAGATTGAGTTGCTGCATTTTACCAATGGCAGAAGGTGTGGTGCGGAATCTATCCTGTATATCACTTCTACAACTCACCAGCAATAAAAAAGAAAAAAAGATGAAACGGCCCATGCCCGCCATATTTACTGCCGGACGCATAGGAGAATGTTTAAATTTCTCGTCTGCCGTTGAACGTTCATTAAAATTTAAACAGATAAAAATTAACCGCCACATCCGAGTAGTTGATTTTTTGATTAATAAAAATAAAGGCAATTTACTACAAATTGCTTCTAAATTAAAACATAAAGGCATCTTAGCCCGCTTGAAATGGGATGATTTTTATTGAAGTTGTGGTGTATGGCCATACCAACTAATTTTAGAATTCTCTACTCAACTCAATCAGTAAAAGTCCGGGCCTGTCGTCGAGATTCAACAATTGGTAATACTTCCACGACATCCTCAAAAGAGTTTTTTCAAACAGTGGATAACTCATTCCCAATGACATTTCAAGAGACCCATACTCCTCAGTCAATTTAAGGGGCCTTTCGGATTGGGAGCTCTGCGAAATTAATCCCCCGTAGAAACTGTTTCCCACTCCTCCAATAGAGGTATTTATTTTCATTTTCCCAATATCAAATTGTGACCCCATTCCCAAACCGGCACGGGTGATTCCCCAATTGAAGTGATATTCTGTTCCCTCGGAAGTGCCCCATATTTCTCCCCCCTGGCGGTGTTCCAATTGAAGGTAAATATATCGGTTGAACCCGAGGTCTTTTTCAAGAGTCATGCCCAGTAGGCGAGAGGGAAACATCCGCCTGGACCACGCTTCTGTAGTCCCCATATATCCCACATCTTCCGCAATTAATTTTTCCGCAAGCCTGGAGCGTATCTCACTAAAGCTCGGCCAATCAGTGGTAGCAGAGGAGGTAGAAAAATGCTGAACGAGCTGCAAACTGTTTGCAGCAACCAATTCAACCACTATAGACTCGCTCGTACAGTTTTGCGAATTGCTGGCGTAAATTTCGTAAGTGCCCACCCCCAAATTGCTAAACGTATAGGTAGATTGATTGATGCTCGCAATAAAATCCCCATTGAGAAACAAGTCGAAAGGAGTGTGGACATCGTTGATTTTTATTTGAATAGAACCATCGGTTTGGTTGGGCCCGGACGGCGACACGGATTGTAGCAGTTCTATGTCGATCGGATTGGCCACTCCTGAGAGCTGTACAACAATGGTCTCACTGCATCTGGGTTTACTTCCCACCGGCACCACGACTATGGTATATTGACCGGTAGTCAACCAAAAATGATCTTTCAAATTCACCTCTCCCGAAGGGATTGTGATTTTTTGATTAAAAATTTCCCCGCCGGTAACAGTTACCTCTAGTAAACCGTTGTCGGGAGAGTGGAGATTCAATACAATATCCGGATCATTGCTGCAGCCGAAGGGGTATACCTCGTAATCCTGTATCCAGTTGCTTTCCATCTCGCCAACCTCAGTGGAAAACACCAGGTCGCACTGCAATAAATTATCGGTAACAGTGAGTGTATACATCCCCGTTGGGAGATTTTTTACCGTGGCAGTGGTCGCTCCGTTGCTCCAGGTGTAAGTGTAATCACCCGGTGGCATTACGACGGCCGCAATCTCTCCGTCTTCAAATCCACAGGAGGCATCTTCGACAATAAACTCTACCTCAAAATCACAAGGTGGCAAAGTCACTTCAATAGTAATAACAGCAGTAGCTGAGGTTCCACAACTGTCCTCCACGGTGTAAATTACACTTACCAAACCATGTTCGGGAATGGTACTGGAAAAAGTTGCCTCCCCATTTTCTTCCCACTGTAGGATTCCGAATTGAGGAGCTTCAATCTCAATAAGCCTAAGCCCGGTACCTTCATCGTTGTCCAGCACATTGAATACTATGGTTTCTCCCGAAAGCAATTCATAGTGATCATCCTCCAACTCCAGGGGGAGCTCCTCTTCTGTCAATTCCACCTGTATGCTGTCTGCCAGGTCACAATTTAAAGAGAGGTCTTTTACGGTAAAAAGATACTGACCTGAGATCACCTGTCCGTTTTCAGCCAATTGAAACCGGTCTTCAGAAGTGTGGAAAGTCAAATCTTCCTCCGGTCCGAAGACCATTATCTCGTAATTGCCCTCCCCCGGACTTTCCAAAATCAGAACAATGTCGCCATCGAAAAGACAATTGGGGTGTTGAAGTTCCAGATCGATTATGTACCGGGGCTTTTTCTCCAATATCTCGTATTCGATTTGAAGGGTATCTGTA
>JAGTVA010000063.1 GCA_018224445.1 Saprospiraceae bacterium | reverse complement strand
CCAACCATCTAATATCCTTTAATTCAATGAAGAAGATTTTTAACCTATTTTATAAATCGCAAAAGATTAATTACAAAACCGAGGTGCTGGCGGGAATAACCGTCTCTCTTGCCCTTGTGCCGGAAGCGGTAGCCTTTGCATTGATTGCGGGGCTTTCACCACTGACGGGCCTTTATGCCGCTTTTGTCCTCGGGCTGGTCACTGCGGTCTTCGGCGGTCGGCCGGGAATGATCAGCGGAGCCACCGGTGCCATAGCAGTGATAATCATTTCTTTGGCAATGAGTCACGGCGTGGAGTATATCTTCGCCACAGTGATCCTGGCCGGTTTGATTCAAATGGCTGCGGGATTTCTGCGGTTGGGTAAACTGATTCGCCTGGTTCCGCACCCTGTCATTTTTGGATTTGTCAACGGATTGGCCATCATCATTTTCATGTCTCAACTCGATCAGTTTAAGGATGCTTCTGGCGACTGGCTTACCGGCGGGGCGCTTTATACTTTGCTGGGCCTGGTCCTGCTGACCATGCTGATCATTTGGGGGTTGCCCAAAATCACCAAAGCCGTTCCCGCTACACTGACCGCCATTTTGGTGGTTTTTGGAGTGGTGTTTTTTGTGGGAATTGATACCCGTACCGTGGGGGATATTGCTTCCATTCAGGGAGGTTTTCCGCCCTTTCACATACCCAATGTTCCCTTTAATCTGGAAACACTGATAATTATTTTTCCCTATGCAGCCATAGTTGCCGGGGTAGGGTTGATAGAGAGTTTACTGACCTTGAATATTATTGATGAAATCACAGAAACCCGCGGTCGGAGCAACAAAGAAGCCGTTGCCCAAGGAGCCGGCAATATCCTTTCGGGATTTTTCTCCGGTATGGGTGGCTGCGCCATGCTCGGACAGAGTTTAATCAATGTTTCGTCGGGTTCGCGCGCGAGACTGTCGGGGATAGTGGCAGCGGTAATGTTACTGGTGTTTATTATGTTCGGTTCGGGTATGATAGAGCTTGTTCCGATGGCGGCCCTGACCGGCCTGATGATCATGGTAGCTATCGGTACCTTCGAATGGGCGAGTATCCGGGCGATGAATAAATTTCCAAAGTCCGATATTTTTGTGATGGTGATGGTTACTTTGGTTACGGTCCTTCTCCACAATCTGGCTTTGGCGGTAATCATCGGTGTGATCATCTCGGCTTTGGTTTTTGCCTGGGACAACGCCATACGCATCAGGGCCAGGAAGTCCATAGACGAGAATGGTACCAAGCACTATGAAATTTACGGTCCGTTGTTTTTCGGTTCTATTATTGCTTTTAATGAAAAATTTGATGTGTTGAACGACCCCGATAGTGTGATCATTGATTTTGCGGAAAGTCGGGTGGTGGATATGTCGGCCATTGAAGCGCTCAACAAAATCACGGAGCGGTATCACAAGAACGGAAAAAAAGTGAACCTGAAGCACCTGAGTCCCGATTGTCGGCAATTGATAAAAAATGCGGAGGAGATCATTGATGTCAATATCATTGAGGATCCGACATACAAGGTGGTTACGGATGTTTTTTGATTTTCCTTTTTTCAAGGGCTCTGTGGTACTCTTAATGTTTATTTTCGCGAAAGTTGATATGGATTGACCAATACGGAGGCAGAAATTTCCCCGAGAAAATGGATTAATAACCAATAGTGGCTGCCAAAATCCGCCGGGTTTTCAAATACCCGGTGGATTTGCGGGAGGGGTAACCCCTCGTGGAATACCACTTCGTGATAGCTGCTTCGCATCTATCCCACAGGGTTCACCCCGTGGAATTTACTTCGTAAAAAGATCCGCTTTATCTCATGGGGCTCACCCGGTAGAATACCACTTTGCGGTAGCTGCTCTGCACCTATTCCACAGGGTAAACCACTGAGTGCACAGAGTTCACGGAGCGATGTATTGCGCTGTATTGAGCGTTAGTCGAAATGCGTAGCCGAAATACTTTCACAGAGAGGTGAGATGTAACTTTGACCGTTATCTTTAAATAGCCCATGGCCAACTTTATGATTTTCGCGAAAGTTGATATGGATTGACCAATACGGAGGCAGTTATTTCCCCGAGAAAATGGGTTAAAAACCAATAGTGGCTGCCAAAATCCGCCGGGTTTTCAAATACCCGGTGGATTTGCGGGAAGGGTAAACCTTCGTGGAAGCTCCTCTGCACCAATTCCACAGGGTAAACCACTGAGCGCACAGAGATCACGGAGCGATATACTTTATTTTTTTGACCGACGTAAAATTTGGTGTTTTCTGCACAGCCAACAGCCAGAGCAAACAGCCAAATCATTCCGCTTCGCTCCGTGATTCTCGTGGTATCTCATTCTTCAATTATGCCAAAAACTTTATTTTTTCCCGTCTATAATTCTCAGCAAAACTTCGTGTTTCAGTTTGTCCTTTTTAAGGGGAATAAGCGCAATCGAATTTTCAAAATGTACTTTTTCTCCATCCACCGTACCTTCGAGCAAACCCGACTGCAGCCCATCCGGATTGTCAATCTGAATGCGGTAGAAGGTGGTGTCGTCGTCTAAAATGAGGTCGATGCGGTACCCTTCCCAGCTCTCTGAGATAGCGGGTTTCAGTAGAATGGAGTCCCCGTTCAATTGCAAACCGAGTACAGACTCCAATGCCACCCTGTACATCCATCCGGCAGACCCCGTGTACCAACTCCATCCACCCTGTCCGGTAAGTGGCTTTTCTCCGTAAACATCTGCAGCCACCACAAAGGGTTCTACTTTATACTGATTGGCAGATTCCCGGTCTAGAGCGTGATTAACCGGATTGATCATATTCAGGTAGTGAACGGCTTTTTCTCCCATTCCCGATTCAGCAAACGCTTTTACCGTCCAGAGCGCAGCGTGCGTATATTGTCCTCCGTTTTCTCTTACGCCCGGAATATAGCCCTTAATGTAACCGGGGTCTTTATCTGTTTTATCGAAGGGTGGATTAAGCAGGCGAATTACCTTGTCTTTTTCAGAAACCAGATGTTCTTCCACCGCATTCAATACCTGTTTACCTCTCTCCTTAGAAGCAACTCCTGAAAAAATGGACCAGGCCTGAGAGATGGCATCGATTCTGCATTCGTCATTTTTTGAAGACCCGAGAGGCGTTCCATCGTCGTAAAAAGCCCTCAGATACCATTTTCCGTCCCAGCCCTCTTTATTCAGCCTTTGTTTCAGTTCTGCTGCTACCGACAGATATTTTTCTGCTCTGGGATCATCGCCCATTAATCGGCATATTTTTTCAAAACCGGTGAGAATGTAATAGATGAAAAACCCGAGCCAGACACTTTCTCCCTTTCCATCTTCACCCACGCGGTTCATTCCGTCGTTCCAGTCCCCTCCACCGATTAAGGGTAAACCATGAGGTCCGAATTGCAGCGAAATGTCAATGGCTTTGCAGCAATGTTCGTAAATGGTACCTTTTTCATCCAGGACATTGGGGTGAAGGTAGGCTTCGTGTTCAGAAGGATTGAGTTTTCTGGAGGTAATATAAGTCGCACTCTCCTTCAGTATGGATTCATCCCCCGTGGAGTGTAAATAAAATTCAACCACATAAGGAAGCCAGAGTCGGTCATCGGTAATCTTCGAGCGAATGCCCCTTCCGGTGGGGGGATGCCACCAATGCAGCACATCTCCCTCTTTAAATTGTTTTTCAGCATGCAGTAAAATCTGATTCCTGCAAATTTTGGGGTCCACGTACAATGCGGCTGTTGCGTCCTGCAATTGATCCCTAAAACCATACGCGCCACCGGATTGATAAAAGGCGGTACGCGCCCACATTCGGCTGGATAGGTTTTGATACATCAACCACCCGTTGACCATGAGATCCAGTGATTTATCGGGAGTGGCAATCCTGATTTTGTTGAGTGTTTTTTTCCAAAATTCCCGGACACGGTGGAGTGCTGTATCTGCATGAGCGATATCCGAATACCGTTGAATGGTTAGATCTGCCTCTTTTTTGTATTTACATTCCCCTTCCAGAAATAGCAGAGATACACTTTCTCCCGGTGCCAGCTCAAAAACAGTCTGGATTACTGCACAGGGATCTCCGCCAATGTTTACCTTGTTGTCTAGCAGTTTTTCCTCTGTTATGGCAAGGGGTTTGTTCAAAGAGCGATTTCGACCGATAAAGCGCTGTCGGTCGGTAGTGTAGCGAAAGGCAGCATTTTTCAAGGGATTGACGACAGAGCAAAAAACGGTTCGTCCGGCAAACTCATTGTTGTAATTGTTTTTGGCATACAGGGTTTTTCCATCTGCGGAAGCCTCCTGATTGACAAATCTCGAAGAAAGGGTCCTTTCCACACCCAACACTCTATCCAGATATCTAAATACAGAGAGGTTTTTGGGCTCCTTCCCCTTATTTCTCAATACGAGTTTTGAAATTTTTATAGATTCATTTTCCGGCACAAATTGTATGAGCTTTTGGTCGAGTTCATTGGAAAAATGTTCAAAGCTGGTAAACCCAAAGCCGTGAATAACGCGATAAAATCCTGAACCAATGACCGGTCCCGGGGAGGGAGACCAGTATTTCTTTTTCACTTCGTCCCGAATGTAAAAAGCTTCAGAGTGCGTATCAAGTACCGGATCGTTCGACCACGAGGTGAGTTTGTTTTCCCTGCTGTTTCCACTCCAGGTATACCCGGCACCTCGCTCTGAGACCGTAAAGCCAAATTTTGCATTGGCAATCACATTGATCCAGGGTACGGGTGGAAATAGGGGGAATCCGGTCTCTGAATCTCTTTTTATCAATACGTGATATTCATTGCCGTTTGCGGAGAATCCACCATATTCATTAAAGAATTGAAGCTCTTGCTTTTTTTGATTATACATTTTTTCGATGTCGGCTTCCTGATCTTCTAAAGGCAGATAAACCGCCTTCTGACCACCTCTGTACCACGAAGTGGTTTCCACATTTCGATTGACTTTTGAGAGATCGGGAAGTTGTTTATCAAAAACAGCATAAGCCACGCTCAATAAGAGGGTAAAATCTTGTTGTTGTATTTTATCGGCCCTGTAGATAAAAACACCCCCTTTTTTATTGATCACATCCCGCTCGAGTGAGGACTCAATGGCAACCTGAATGGCCTCCTGTACTTCGTCTATATAACCGGGAGGGTGTTCATTGATAATGAGTAACTCAGATTCAATGCCCCGCATACGCCAGAAGGCGTGTGCTTTGAGTAAGGTCTTCACTTGTTTGAGTTGGTGGGTTTCATTAATCCGAAAAACGACCAGCGGATAGTCTCCCGATATTCCATAGGCCCACAGGTCCTGCTGTTTTTTACGGTTGACTAAAAGGCGGTGTTCCTCTGTTCTGTAGGTGGAGTCAGCATAGAAAATAAATGAAGCGAGTTTGTGGAAGTAGTGAGCCTGCCTGGTTTTGATCGCCAGGTGGTTTAATTCCACGGATCCGTAAATGGAGGCGAGGTCAAATGCCCTGTTGACAGAGAGTTGGTTGTCGTACATATCAGCGATCTGAATGGCATCTTCTCTCGATTCGGCATAGCCAAGGCCAAAGGTGAGTTGGACTTTTCCTCCCGGTTTAAGGGTGATTTTTTTTCTGAAACTGACAATGGGATCCGACACATTTCCCTGAAATCCTTTGAGTTTGTTCCCATCGTCCATAGCTTCGGGATTACTCAAAGACCTGCCTTTGCCGATAAAATTAGATCTCTCTGTTTCAAAATAAAGGGGCTCTCCAGGTTGATTCAGATAATTGCCGGCGAAGGTGTGAATCAGCCAAATCGGCTTTTCTCCCTTGCTGCGCGGCCTTCGCTTAGCGAAAATAGATCGGTTCGATTTCAGGTATTCAGTTTCTACAAATAGCTTTGAAAATGCGGGATGCGAGTTGTGGTCTGTCTGTCTGTTCAGTACCACTTCGGCGTAACTGGTTATTTCCAGGATGCGTTTGCGGTCAGCGTAGTTGGTGAGAGTGAGTTTTCTGAGCTCAATTTGATGATCTGGGGAGACGCAAATTTCAGTGGTAGTTTCAATCCATTCGTCCACCCGGGAGCACACCACTTTTCCGTTGTGAAACCAGGTGTCGTAACGGTCGGGTCGGCGCTTTACGGGTTGGTGCATAGCAGACCAGAACACACCGCTTTCCTTATCTTTAATATAAAAGAACAGACCGAGTGGATCAATGGTGGGGTCGGGTTTCCAGGCGTTCAACACCAATCCATTTGAACTGGAATACCCGGTACCTGCATGGGTTATCATCGCGGAGAAATCCCCATTCGAAAGGGTGTGCAACCTGGGGGGACTCGCGTCGATTTCATTGATTCCGGAATGTTCTGCAATGTGCTGAGCAGAGTATTTTTCTCCGGGTTCGAGTTCTGCATCAATGGGGTGCGGCTCTTTGATAGGTACCCCTCGTGGTATTTTTTCCTGTAGTAACAGTTCACAACTTTTAATGCGAGGGTCAGCGTGGAAATTATTACTGATTGTTCCGTCATTCAGAAAATTCTCAAGGGCAATCAAACTCATGCCGTGATGGTGCACCATATAGGTTTTTACTATTTTAAAGGGTACCTCAGCATCGAAGTGTGAAGGGGTGTAATCCACGGCGTCGTAAAATCCCAGGAGGCCCAGGCCCCCGACTTTTTCAATCTCTTTCAGATTTTGAATGGAAACTTTCGATTTCACCATAAGGGCGAGCATGGTGGCATAGGGTGCCACTACATACTCGTCAGCCAATCCTCGTTTTAGACCGAGCCCGGGCACGCCGAAGGTCCGGTATTGATAGTGCATATCGATATTGAGAAAATAATAAGCACTT
>JAGTVA010000062.1 GCA_018224445.1 Saprospiraceae bacterium | reverse complement strand
TAGATGCATATTTCTTTTAAAGCAATATGCTAATAAAGAGGAATCCATGTTGAAAGGGGAAAAACCGATTTAAGGCTATAAGTTGATATGTATGTGTCATAAAAAAAGCCCGACTATCAAAAGATAATCAGGCTTTCACTCTAAAAAAGTCGGGGTGGCAGGATTCGAACCTGCGACCCCCTGCTCCCAAAGCAGGTACGCTAACCGGACTGCGCTACACCCCGAAGGTGAAAAGTGGATAATGCGGTGAGGGCGGGATTCGAACCCGCGGTACGGGTTTCCCCGTACGCCGGTTTAGCAAACCGGTGGTTTAAGCCACTCACCCACCTCACCGTATACCGCACAATTATTCAATTTATCGCCATTCTTTTAAAAGCGAGTGCAAATATACATAAGTTATATTCTATAGAAAAAATAATTTGACAACTATTTCATAAAACTTAACTGAATGTCTTTTTCCAATTTTTTGATTTTGTCGGAAAAGACTTCATTGGTTTCGATTTGATCCTGAATGGTCTTGTAGGAATGAATGACGGTACTGTGGTCCCTACCCCCGAAACACCTGCCTATTTCCTTGTAGGAAGCGGAGGTAAAATTCTTGGACAAGTACATTCCGATCTGGCGAGCAGAGACAATTTCCCTTTTCCGTGACTTGCCCTGAACGCTCTCCAAATCCAGGCCGAGTGATTCACAAACCAATTTTTTGATGTTCTCTACACTCACTTCCCGCTCTTCCTTTTCAATAAATTGATGCATCACCTTTTCCGCAAGTTTCAGGTCCACCTCTGTCTGGGTAACAGAGGCCTGAAAAATAAGTGAGGTGAGATACCCCTCCAATTCCCGGATGTTGTCTTTAATGTTGTAACAAATGTACTCCAATACATTGGTGGGGATTTCGACATTTTCCAATTCGAGTTTTTGAAGTGCAATGACCATTCTGGTTTCAAAATCCGGGGGAGTTAAATCTGCGGACAATCCCCATTTAAACCGAGTGATCAGGCGGTCCTCCATTCCCTCTAAATCCTTGGGAGGACGGTCGGAAGTCAGGATAATTTGTTTGCCATTTTGATGGATCTGATTGAATATGTGAAATAAAATCTCCTGCGTTTTCTCCCTCCTGGCCAGAAAATGAATGTCGTCTAAAATGAACACGTCCAATTCCTGATAAAATGCCACCAGTTCATTGGTGTTGTTGGCTTTGATGGATTGATACACCTGATTGGTAAATTTTTCGGTACTGACGTAGAGTACCTTTTTGTCCGGGTAAGCGGATTTTACTTCATTTCCCACCGCGTGTACGAGGTGGGTCTTTCCCAGTCCGGATTTGCCGTACACTACGAGGGGATTAAAGGCAGTTTCCCCCGGTTTTCTGGCAATGGCAATTCCCGCTGACCTCGCCAATTTATTGCAGTCTCCTTCGATAAAATCGTCGAAGGTGTATTTGGAAACCAATTGAGATTCCACTTTCATTTTTTTGATCCCGGGAATCACAAAGGGGTTTTTTATCTCTTTGCCCAAATCTGCAGATTTCTTTTTCCTCACTGTGGAGGAAGCCGGTGGCCTGGCCTTCTCTTTGGGCAATAGTATTTTATATTCCAGGCGTGCACGGGGGCCCAACTCGCCTTTAATGGTAGATTTCAGTACTTCCACGTAATGCTCTTCCAGAAAATCGTAAAAAAATTCATTGGGCAATTGTACCGTCAGGACATTTTGGTTTAAGGCCAGGGGAACAATGGGTTTAAACCAGGTCTTAAACACCCTTTCACTTACGCTGCCGCGTATGTTTTCTAGACAGGAATCCCAAAGATTTTGTATATCCGTATTCATTATTGTTCCAAATGTCTGCAATTGATCTTCTGTTTAGAATAGGTGAAAATGGGATCGAAGTTAATTCCTTTTTTTAGATATCGAAGCAGAAATATTCCATAAAATATCCATATGATTTATTGTGATATTTAATCGCCTAAAAGACAAACTCCCTTATCTATTTCACCCAAAGATTTGTACAGGTTTCACATTTCCCCTTTCTATTCTTCTCAAAGATCAATTCGATTTTTCCCAACATCGTTCCCGACCTGCCCACCTGATTGATTAAAACCGGCCTGTCCTTTTTATTCCACTCCACCACCGCCTCTTCCATGTAGGTGTGCGTGTGGCCTCCAATGATGAGATCTATGTTTTCGGAGTTGCGGGCTACGACCACATCGGATACCTTCTCTGAAGAATACTGGTAACCCAGATGTGAAAGGCAAATCACGTAATCGCACTTTTCATCCCGCTTTAACCGGCCGGATATTTCATCGGCTATGGGCAAGGGATCGAGGTATCGCGTATTTCCGTAAAATTTTTCGGGCACCAATCCCACCAGTTCTATCCCAAGGCCAAAAATCCCAATTTTTAATGGTCCTTTCTCTACAACTAAACTCTCCTTTATTTTACCCGCCAGGGCGGTATCTGAAAAATCGTAGTTGGAATTCACAAATGGAAACCGGATATGAGGCCATTGTTTGACCAACCCATCAATTCCCGCATCGAATTCATGATTCCCAATAGTGGACGCATCGTAACCCATTTTGGACATTAATTTAAACTCCAATTCCCCACCGAAAAGATTAAAATAAGGGGTCCCCTGTAATATATCGCCGGCATCGAGTAACAATAAATGTTCGGATTTACTCCGGTAGTGATTTACCATAGAAGATCTTCGCGCATACCCTCCCTTTCCGGAGTTGTCCCCCGATCCCGGTGGAAAAGGCTCAATTCTGCTGTGGACATCGTTGGTGTGTAGAATGGTCAGGCGAGTTAATTCAGGCCCGGCGGCTAAGGCATCCAATGGGAATCCACCTAACAGGCCGAGTCCCACACCCATACCGGTTCGCTCTAAAAATTTTCTCCTTTTCATAGGCCTCCTTTTATTCTATAATTTTCGTTAGGTCCATTTCTAGTAAAGTGAACCTTTCGGGATATCTGAATTCAGCCTCAAATTAGTCTCGCCGAACCCATCTTTTACCTTACAATAATCCGGGCCTCTCCGTCCTTTTCTCCGATAGAATTCCCCATGCGGGTTTGAGACTCAATGTGCTCAACCAATAGCTCTCTGACCAGCACTCCGGTGTTAATGGCTTCAAAAGGGGTCAGAAAAACACAGTGGTCTCCCCCATTGGCCACGTAATCGTTGGTAGCAATGCGGTAAATTTTATCTACATTCAACGGTTCTCCTTTCACAATTATGCTATCCGCTACTCCATCTGATATTACAAAAGACAGCCCTTTACTGACTGGCCATCCCCCATATCCAGCAATGAGGTTACACAGTTCCTCCACCACAGTTCCGGGGATATCCTGCATGACCAAATAATTTTCAAAGGGCATCAATTCGTAAATCAATCCGAGTGAAATGGGCCCTTGTGGGATTCTTTCAATTCGCAATCCATAGAAGTTTTGCACCGCAAAATCAATCGGTCGGTCGGAGTGTTCTTCAGCACCTTTGTGCATTACATCTGCCACCCACCGATTGAGCGATCCATCGGGATGAGTCCGATACAGCGTATCCCGGGCGATGCCAATTTCCTCTCCCATGGTTTTTTCCAGGGTCTGTTTGTAGGGTGCTATGACATGGAGTACAGCCGAATCCACCTCCGGATGCACGGATTCCTCCAATTGATAATTGGTATTCTCGACATTTGCGAGGTGATGAACTTTTGAACAGGAAGTAAGGGCCACTGCAAATAGCAGTGCCAGGCCCAATATATAGGAAGGCGAGCCATTTCGGGTGGATTTAAAGCAGTAAAGAAGCTTCTCTCCTAATGGCTTTCTGGGCGGTTTCGAGCGGTTTTTCCTGAGATTCATCATATGTGGTAAGCAATTTGTCCGCGAGGGCACTTCCCGGATCGTCCTTATTTATTTCAGTTGAAGTTGCAGAAATGGTATTGATCAGGTGCTGTCTGGCCTGTTTGATAATACTCCACAAGTTGTCCGATACGTATACCTGTTGCGAGATGTTGTGATCAAATTCCTGCTGCACCGCTATGAGCAGGGCCATGTGGAGGTCTTCTGCAGACATGCCCGGGGATTTAATTCGCAGGATGAGATTGGGTAGACTGATTCGTTCGCACAAAAGGGTAAGTCTTTCGTAAGCCTGCAGTTTCAGGGGAACAGTGGTTTTCTGAACTTCGTTTTTGGTCTCGAGTAATTTCAGTTGATACTGTTTCCCCAAATAGGTTTTCAAAATGGTATAGGCGGTAGCAAAAACAATTGCAGCCGGTATTACCAACTTCACAATTTCCAGCAATAAAATCGTAGGGTCTGTCATGGGGTAAAGATATAAAATGAAAAAATAATTCGCAGCAAGTTTAATAAGCTAATTGTTGAAAAGCCTTTAATTGAACTTTTTAATACCCGAAAGTATTACTAACTTTGTGTATCAAAAATAATATTGAGTATGTCAATAGTCAAAAATGAAACTCCGATCAAGCTTACTCCCGAGGCAGTAGAACAACTTCAGGGGATCAAAAAGGATCAAAACATACCCGATACTCACGGTCTGCGCGTGGGAGTAAAAGGTGGAGGTTGCTCGGGATTTAGTTATATTCTTGGGTTTGACGAGCAAAAGGAAAACGATCAGGTTTTTGAGGTGGGCGGTTTGAAAGTTCTCATGCAAAAATCACACGGTTTGTACCTTCTGGGTATGGAAATTGATTTTGTGGATGGGCTCAACAACCGAGGTTTCAGTTTTTCGAACCCAAATGCCGATGAAACCTGCGGTTGTGGAACCTCTTTTTCCTCCTAAATTACATATTCGAAATTATTTCAGTGCCGAATTCAGAGCATTTTAATCTGGTGGCACCCTCCATCATTCTCTCGAAGTCGTAAGTAACCCTCTTTTTCTCTATGGACTTCTCGAGTCCTTTTACGATCAGGGCTGCAGCTTCATCCCATTTCATATACTCCAGCATCATAACTCCCGAGAGTATTACTGAAGACGGGTTTACCGCGTCTTTATTGGCGTATTTGGGAGCTGTACCGTGGGTGGCTTCAAAAATGGCCTTTCCGGTCTCGTAATTGATATTGGCTCCCGGAGCAATTCCAATACCACCCACCATTGCAGCCAGTGCATCTGAAATGTAATCTCCGTTGAGGTTGAGCGTAGCAATCACTTCGTAATCTTCGGGTTTTAATAAAATTTGCTGCAAAAAGGCATCGGCTATACTGTCTTTAACGATGAGCTTACCGGCCCTTTCAGCTTCTGCCTGAGCCTCGTTGGCAGCATCTATTCCCCTTTCGGCCTCAATGCGGTCGTATTGTCCCCAAGTGAATACCCGGTCCCCAAACTCACGCTCTGCAAGGGCGTAACCCCACTCTTTAAATTTTCCCTCTGTGTACTTCATAATGTTCCCCTTGTGTACAATGGTCACACTTTTTCGATTGTTTTCCAAGGCGTAATTAAGCGCGGATCTCACCAATCGCTCCGTACCCTCAACGGATACAGGTTTGATTCCTATGGATGCAGAATCGGGAAATCGGATTTGGGTAACTCCCATTTCGCCAATGAGAAATTCTTTTACTCTGGTAGCTTCGGGGGTGCCGTTTTCATACTCAATACCCGCATAAATATCTTCTGTATTTTCGCGGAAGATAACCATATCCACCTTATTGGGTTCTTTAACCGGAGAAGGAACTCCTTCAAACCATCTCACCGGGCGAACACAGGCAAATAAATCGAGTTTTTGTCTCAGGGCCACATTCAGCGAGCGAATTCCACCGCCCACAGGAGTGGTCAGGGGACCTTTAATGGCTATACTGTATTCGTTGATGTCTGAAAGGGTTTCTTCGGGCAACCAACTGCCCTTGAGTTTATATGCCTTCTCTCCGGCATACACTTCTCTCCATTGAATTTTTCTCTTGCCTCCGTAGGCCTTTTCCACGGCAGCATCTAAAACTCGCACGGCAGCACCCCAGACATCGGGGCCAATTCCATCTCCTTCAATGAAGGGAATAATCGGTTGATCGGGTACATTCAATTTACCCACAGAATCTACTTTGATTTTATTATCAGACATGTGTATTTTTTTTATGAGTTGCAAATTTAAGGAAATTTAAGCCATTTTTTATACCAATCTCAAGGGATTTGAGAATTAAATAATACAATCCGAATTATGTGACATTTATCACAATAAATGGGCTCGAACGCCATTAAATTTGTATCTTTACAACTGTTACAATCGATGACTGAAATAGATAATTACTGAGACAGACAGGCAGGGAGGAGAATAAAAAATTCCTTCATCTACTAATCGTCTCAACACCATATTTATTAAATAAAAATAAATCAAAAATCATGAGTGATCAAAAACCCAAAACAAATAAGTTGAATATCGAATTGCCCGATGAGGTTGCAGAGGGAACCTATTCCAATCTGGCTATTATTTCACACTCCAATTCTGAATTTGTACTGGATTTTGTCCGAATAATGCCCAATGTACCCAAGGCCAAAGTAAAATCCAGGGTTGTGCTGACTCCTCAGCACGCCAAAAGATTGTTAAATGCACTGGTGGACAACATTAAAAAATACGAAGCTCAATTTGGCTCTATTGGAGATGTGGGAAATCCCGGCTTACCGCCCATGAATTTTAATACCCCCAAGGCTCAGGCTTAAATCGAGTTAATTGATAGAACAATACTGGAAGATGCCGGTCTCAGAGTCGGTTCCTTTAAATTTACCATTTCAGCCATCTCCTTTTCTAAAGTATATAGGTATTCGAAGGCTTTGAGTAGAGTATCTTCTACTCCTATCGGGGGCTTTGCGCCTTTCCACCAACGAGTTGCCGCGTCCCCAATTTACCGTGTCCCTCCACCAATGAATTAGGCGCGCGGCAATTGGGTGGCGGGGAGGCGCAGAGGATTCGCAAAGAACCGCGCATCAACATAAGATATCTAGGTTTCTGATGCTCGTCATCGGAAATATCACAAATCCGCCTGCCCATTGGGATGGGATTCTTTAAATGCTATAAAGGATCTCTACTTTGCGACTTTTCCCTTTACGAGAAACCTTCTTCCTACACCTCCCGATACAGGACGTGCCAATAGTTTCTCAAAGATTCCCTCAACCAACAACTCCTCCACACCATCAAAAAGCACTCGGTTTAGTCTTTTTTCAACCCATCCTTTTTGATTTATTGAAAAAATATTTTTTTGGAGCGCGAAACTCTTAACTTTGGGGCTGAAAAGGAAGTCGCGCCGCTGTGCGGCAACCCTCAAAAATTGTGACTGTGCTCAGGGAAATAAAAAAACCGATTGAACAGGAGTTGGAGGAATTTGAAAAACGATTCCGTGACAGCATGCGCAGCCGCGTGGCCCTGCTCGATCGAATCACCTATTATATTGTAAAGAGGAAGGGCAAGCAACTCCGCCCCATGTTCGTCTTTCTGTGCTCGGCTATTGCCGGGAAAATCAACGACCAAACGTACATCGCAGCCTCTATGGTCGAATTGCTTCACACCGCCTCCCTGGTGCACGACGATGTGGTAGACGACAGCATGAAGAGGAGGGGGATGTTCTCCATCAACGCCCTCTGGAAAAACAAAATCGCCGTACTGGTAGGAGATTACCTCCTGTCGCGTGGGTTGTTGATCGCCCTGGAAAACGGAGAGTACAAACAACTGCAGATCTTATCTGAAGCAGTCAGAAAAATGAGTGAAGGGGAATTGCTTCAAATTGAAAAGGCGAGGAGATTGGACATCAGCGAAGAGGTGTACTTCGATATTATACGTCAAAAAACGGCATCCCTTATCGCAGCGGCTTGCAAGGCAGGGGCTTCTGCATCCGGAGCCAGCGAAAAAAATATTGAGTTGATGCGGCTTTTTGGCGAAAAAATAGGAATTGCCTTTCAAATAAAGGACGATCTCTTCGATTACGGAGCAGATACCATAGGCAAACCCACCGGCATAGATATCAAAGAAAAGAAGATGACCCTGCCTTTGATTTACACCCTCAACAACGTAAGCCAGAAAGACAAAAAATACATCATTCGGGTTGTAAAACACCACGGAATGGACAAGAAAAAAGTGAACTCGGTAATCGAGATGGTAAAAGCCACCGGAGGCCTGGAGTACGCCAAAAAGATAATGTATCAGTACAGAGCCGAAGCACTGGAAATTCTCAGAGAATTCCCGGATAGCCCGTATAAAGAATCGCTACACACCCTGGTAATGTATGTCACCGACCGGACCAAATAGAGCCCGAATACTTCTTACTCAAATTTCCAGGGTATCGACTACTTCCTTAGCACTTCGGCCATGGTTTTGCCTATTGTTGCCGGCGATTCCACTACGTGAATTCCACACTCCCTCATAATTTTCATTTTGGCTTCGGCCGTATCTTCGGCCCCTCCGATTATAGCACCGGCGTGGCCCATCGTCCTCCCTTTGGGAGCAGTCTGACCGGCTATGAAACCAACTACAGGCTTGGTACCGTTTTCCTTAATCCAGTGGGCGGCATCTGCCTCCATATTGCCTCCGATCTCCCCTATCATCACGATTCCCTCTGTCTCCGGGTCGTTCATCAACAATTCGACGGCATCTCTGGTGGAAGTGCCCACTATGGGGTCCCCACCAATACCAATGCAGGTAGACTGTCCCAGTCCCGCCTTGGTCACCTGATCAACTGCTTCGTAGGTAAGTGTTCCGGATCTGGATACAATGCCAATGGTGCCTTTTCTGTGTATAAAACCGGGCATGATGCCCACCTTGGCCTCATCCGGGGTAATTACTCCCGGGCAATTGGGACCCACCAGTCTGCAATCTCTACCCTTGAGGTACTGATTTACTTTTAACATATCGCGCACAGGAATTCCCTCAGTGATGCACACCACTACTTTAATTCCCGCCTCAGCAGATTCCATAATGGCGTCAGCGGCAAATGCAGGGGGTACAAAAATAACTGAAGTGTCGGCTCCCACCTTATCTACAGATTCTTTTACCGTATTAAACACAGGACGCCCCAGGTGATCCTGACCGCCCTTTCCGGGAGTCACTCCACCCACCACATTGGTTCCGTATTCTATCATTTGTTCCGCGTGAAAAGAACCTTCCTTTCCCGTAAAACCCTGAACTATAATTTTTGAATTCTTATTGACAAGTACTGACATATATTTAAATCTTGATTTTAAAATAAAACGTGAAAATGCAAATTATTTTCGATTGATTACAAAAACATCTTCGTTTTCTTTAGCCATTAGGTATTTTTCTCTCACATACCGCTCTGTATTTTGATCCATCCTGCTCCTCTCTTCATTTATTTCCTCGATCTGAGTTCGGTAAAAATCCATCTCGCGGTGAATCTTATTGATAGAGTCTGATAATTTGATGTGGGTCAGAATGCTCTGCTTATCAAAAAACATCATCCATATGAAAAATCCAAATACCGTTATTAAATATATATTTTTCAGCGGCCGGGGTATGCGACTGAAAAATACCATCCAGTAATCTTTGCTAAACATATTAAATATTTTAATAATATATTTGACAAAGATAGACAATGGTTTCAGAAACAAGGAAACATATTACATTTTTTTTTAATGTGTTTTTTATATTTAATTTATCCGGTGTATAAAATACTGTAAATCAATCAAATTATAATTTATCCCAATAAGGCTTTGCCCGGGTAAACAGCCAATTCAGCCAATTCTTCTTCAATTCGAAGAAGTTGGTTGTATTTGGCCATGCGATCGGAGCGCGAGGCGGAGCCAGTTTTAATCTGTCCGGTATTCAATCCAACGGCCAGGTCGGCTATAAAGGTGTCCTCGGTTTCACCGGAGCGATGACTGATAATGCTGGTCATAGAATTTCTGGTGGCCATATTAACGGTTTCCAGCGTTTCGGTAAGCGTTCCAATTTGATTTACTTTAATCAAAATGGAATTGGCCACCTGCTCGTTTATTCCCCTGGCCAATCGCTTGGGATTGGTAACGAATAGATCATCGCCTACCAACTGCACCTTCCTTCCGAGTTTTTCGGTGAGACTTTTCCAACCCGTCCAATCGTCTTCATACAGGCCGTCTTCGATTGAAAAAATGGGATACTTGTCGCACAATTCTGTCCAGTAATTTATCAATTCATCTGCATTGATTTTTCCCTTACCGGAACTTTCGAGATCGTATAATTGAGTCTCTTTAGAGTAAAACTCAGATGCGGCTGCATCCAAAGTCAGTACGAAGTCTTCTCCCGGCTTGTATCCGGCCTTTTCAATGGCTATCAATATGGTATCCAGGGCCTCTTCATTGGATTTGAGGTCGGGAGCAAAACCGCCTTCATCTCCCACATTGGTAGAGTACCCTTTATCCTGTAGGACTTTCTTGAGGTGGTGAAAAACCTCTACTCCCATCCTCAGACCCTCCGAAAACTGATCTGCTCCCACCGGCATGATCATAAATTCCTGAATATCGATGGAATTGTCCGCGTGGCTTCCCCCATTGATGATATTCATCATAGGCACCGGCAACAAATGAGCGCCTACTCCTCCCAAATATCTGTACAGAGGTTGTCTGGCTTCTTTGGCAGCTGCTCTCGCACAGGCCAAAGAAACGGAGAGGATGGCATTGGCACCCAAATTGCTTTTATTATCAGTGCCGTCCAGGTCCAACATCAGTTTATCGATGTAAATCTGCTCGGACACTTCCACTCCAATAAGTTGATTGCCAATAATTTCATCCACGTGCGTACAGGCCTGAAGCACACCTTTTGACAAAAAGCGGTGGGGATTGTTGTCCCTCAATTCGACCGCTTCGTGCTCTCCTGTAGAAGCCCCGGACGGCAAGGAAGCTCTCCCTACAAAGCCCTCTTCTGTCAACACATCAGTTTCTATGGTCGGATTACCTCTGGAGTCGAGAATTTCTCTGGACCTGATATCGATTATTGCGCTCATTTATTAGTTTTTATTCTTATCGATCATTTCGATAAATTCATCAAAAAGGTATTGCGAGTCATGGGGCCCGGGTGCTGCTTCGGGGTGGTACTGCACCGAAAAAGCAGGGTATTTCTTCATTTTGACCCCTTCTACAGACTGGTCGTTGAGGTTAATATGAGTTATTTCAAAATCTTCATTATCCCTGTCAAGCAATTCTCTATCCACTCCAAAGCCGTGATTTTGAGAAGTAACTTCGGCCTTGCCCGATTTCAAATTGAGTACCGGATGATTGATTCCTCTGTGGCCGTGATGCATCTTAAAGGTTTTGATTCCCCTGGCCATGCACAGCAATTGGTGACCCAGGCAAATACCGAACAGCGGTTTCCCGCTCTCTAACATTTCGTTTACCACGGGAATGGCGTAATCCATAGAAGCGGGATCCCCGGGGCCGTTGGATAAAAAATACGCATCCGGATTCCAATTTTTGATTTCATCGAAGGAGGTTTTAGCGGGAAAAACCCGAATCTCACAACCCAGATTCAACAAGGACCTCAATATATTTTTTTTAATCCCGTAGTCCATTACAGCAACCCTTCTAGCCGTTTCCACTGAGGGCTTCAAATCATAGGGTTCTTTAGTACAAACTTTTGATGACAGTTCGAGTCCCTTCATGGAAGGGGTGTTTTTCAGCTGTTCTTTGAGTGAAGGAATATCGAAATTTTCTGAAGATATGATGGCGTTGAGGGCACCTTTGGTGCGTATGTGTCGGACCAGTGCCCTGGTGTCGATATCGTAGATGGTTAGGATTCCGTTGTCGTCCAAAAATTGCTGCAATTCAAAATCCGCCAAAGACCTGGAATGAAGGTATTGAAAGTTTCGGCATACCATTCCCTTAATGGTGGCCTGATCGTTTTCGGATTCATCTGTTTTCGCACCGTAATTGCCAATATGTACATTGGTCATTATTAAAATTTGTCCGTGGTAGGACGGATCTGTAAAAGCTTCCTGATATCCGGTCATTGCAGTATTAAAACACAATTCTCCAGTAGTGGTGCCTTTTCTTCCGGCGGCCAGGCCCCGAAAGACAGTACCGTCGTCTAACATCAGGATGGCCGGGCTATTAATTTCTTCGTTCATAAATGAGATGGTTTGCCGCAAAGATAATCTATTGGTCGCAGGTAGTAATAACAAAAGTTCACTTTTTAGGCAAAAGCCTATACCACTCATCAATTTAAATTACTTGTGTTCAACTAGTAAATCACGACTTTTGTTAGCGAAAAGGCGATTTACCCAGTGGGAACCCGCTTTGCGGGAACAGTGGAGTTGTTATTCCACCGGGTAAATAAAAAAAGGGAAACCACCGTAATGCAGTTCCCCTCTTAAAGATATTTGTCTGAAATTCTCTTACATTTTATGCAGGAGGTATGGAATTAAAATTAACTTATTCCTCTTCGTCACCTCCCTTAGCTGCAACTGCAGTTGCACCGGCAGCTGCTGCAGCCGAAGTAGCCGCAGTCGAACCGGAACTTCCACCGCGTCTGGTTCTTCTTCTTTTTCTTCCACCGGATTTAGCGGCGGCATCGGCTTTACCCGAATACACCTCGTTGAAGTCCACAAATTCGACCATCGCCATTTCTGCGCTGTCGCTTTTCCGAAAACCTGTTTTTAGAACTCTCAGGTATCCGCCGGGCCTATCGCCTATTTTCGCTGCAATGGGGCCAAACAATTCCTCCACTGCAGTTTTATCCTGCAGGTATGAAAAAACAACCCGGCGAGAATGCGTATTGTTGGTTTTGGATTTCGTAATAATGGGTTCCAGGTGTAGTCTCAAAGCCTTGGCCTTGGCCAAGGTGGTGTCTATTCGCTTGTGTTTAATAAGCGCAGTAGACAAATTTTTCAAGAGAGCTACTCTGTGTCCCTTTTTTCTTTTTAGGGCATTAAATTTCTTGCCGTGTCTCATGTCATCAAATATTTAACTTCGCACCACCGGAAATAACCCCTCGGTAAATGCAATATGATATAAAAATATTACAATTCGTCCAATTTATATTTTTCAAGGTTCATACCGAAGCTCAGGTCTTTGTTTTCCAAAAGTTCTTCGATTTCAACCAGAGATTTTCTACCGAAATTTCTGAATTTGAGCAACTCGTGACTTTCGTACTGAACGAGTTCTCCCAGCGTATTGATTTTAGCTGCCTTCAGACAGTTGTAGGCTCTCACAGAAAGGTCCATGTCTTCGAGAGGTGTTTTGAGCAATTTTCTCATGTGCAACACGTGCTCATCTACCACATCGTCTTGTCGCTTGCTCGCATCGTCGAAAGTGATATTCTCATCTGTAATGAGAATAAGATGCTGAATCATTATCCTGGAAGCTTCCTTTATGGCTTCTTCCGGATGAATGGTACCGTCTGTAACGATATCGATATTCAGTTTTTCGTAATCCGTCCTCTGGCCCACTCTGGTGCTGGACACTTTGTAGGACACATTTTTGATCGGAGTATAGATGGCATCCACGGGAATTACTCCGATGGGCATGTCCGTCGTTTTTTGTTCATCTGCAGGTACATAGCCGCGACCTCTGGTAATAGTAAGCTCCAATTCCAGGCTCACTGAGGGTTCCATATGACAAATCTCTATTTCGGGATTCATTATTTGAAAAGCACTGGTATGTGCCTGAATATCTTCACCTGTAAATACTTCTTTTCCGGAAACGATCAGGTAGATCACTTCTTCCTCAAAATCTTCCTCTTCTAATAGGTATTTGAATCTAACCTGTTTCAGGTTGAGAATAACATCCACCATGTCTTCAACCACCCCTTTGATGGTGGAAAATTCATGGTCTACCCCGGCGACTCGCACAGCAGATATAGCGCAACCCTCCAGAGAGGAGAGCAGGATTCTTCTCAGTGAATTCCCCACTGTTTGGCCATACCCCGGCTCGAGTGGTTTAAATTCAAATTGTCCGTCAAACTCGGTTGCTTTCTGGAGAAGTATTTTTTCTGGTTTATGAAAATTTAGTAAAGCCATAGTTTATAATATCTTAAGGAATAGAAGGCAAAATTGTGAAAGTAAAAGGATCGGGGCTATGCCTGACGGCACAGCCCTAATCTATTTATTATTTCGAGTAAAGCTCCACAATAAGGAGCGCGTCAATATTTTCAGGGATTTGCTCCCTTTCCGGATATCCGAGAAATTTTCCTTCGAGTTTATCGGGATTCCACTCCAACCACGGGAATTTTCTCACATCAGCTTTTGCACTTACACTGGATTGAACGTGGTCTAGATTTCTGGATGGTCCACGCACGGTGACAAGGTCTCCGGGTTTGAGCGTAAATGAAGGAATATTAGTGATTTTTCCATTTACGACAATGTGTCTGTGGGAGACGAGTTGTCTGGCGGCCCTTCTCGTGGGAGCCAATCCCAATCTGAATATGGTATTGTCCAGGCGGCCCTCAAGCAATTGCAACAGTATTTCACCAGTCACTCCGGATTTGCTGTTGGCCTTATCAAAAAGGTTGCGGAATTGACGTTCCAACAAGCCGTAGGTCAATTTGGCTTTTTGCTTTTCAGCGAGCTGAATAGCGTAGTCTGATTTTTGACGTCTTCTCTTAGAGGGTCCATGCTGACCGGGAGGGTGTTTTTTTCGCTCAAAAGAGCGGTCGTATCCAAAAATAGGTTCTCCTATCGCACGGGCCTTTTTCGTTAAGGGTCCAGTATATCTTGCCATTGTTTTTTAAATATCTAAATCAACAAATTGATTAAACTCTTCTCTTCTTCGGGGGCCTGCAACCGTTGTGTGGAAGCGGACTCACATCTTTTATTTTAGAAACTTTTATTCCTCCTCCGTCAATTGCTCGTATAGCGGACTCCCGACCTGCACCGGGCCCTTTTACATAAACAGTGCAGGACCTCATTCCGGCGTCGTGAGCCTTTTGTGCGGCATCGCCTGCAGCCACCTGAGCGGCGTAGGGAGTGTTTTTCTTAGAACCTCTAAAACCCGCTTTACCGGCTGAGGCCCAGGAAATCACCTGACCCTGTTTGTTGGTTAAAGAGATAATTATATTATTGAAGGAAGCCTGGATAAAAGCCAATCCATCACTGTCTACTTTAACTTTTCTTTTTCTAACTGATTTTCTTCCTTTTGCCATATGCTCAAAACTTAACTTTAGTGTATTAAGTGATGGTTACTTAGTAACCTTTTTCTTGTTTGCAACCGTTTTTTTCCTTCCTTTCCTGGTTCGGGCATTGGTTTTGGTACGCTGACCTCTCACCGGCAAACCCTTTCTGTGCCGCAATCCACGATAGGAAGCGATATCCATTAAGCGCTTGATATTCATTTGAACTTCCCCACGCAACTCTCCCTCTACGGTCAATTTTTCCTGAATTTCATTGGCGATGTCGCGAATTTGCTCATCGGACCATTCCTCTACTTTCAGATTGTGATCGATGCCACAGGAATTCAACACATTAGAGGCCTGAGTCTTCCCCATCCCGTAGATATAGGTCAGGGCTATTACGCCTCTTTTATTTCTGGGTAAATCTACTCCAACTATTCTAGCCATAATGAGTTTATTGTAAAATATTTATTAGCCCTGACGTTGCTTGAACTTAGGGTTCTTTTTGTTAATAATATAAACTTTTCCTTTTCGTCTAACGATTTTACAATCGGCAGATCTCTTTTTCACTGATGCTCGAACTTTCATAATGTCCTGTGTTATTACTGTTATATCTAATTATTTATACCTGTACGTTATTCTGCCTCTGGTAAGATCATACGGCGACATTTCTACAGCAACTTTATCTCCCGGAAGGATGCGAATGTAATTCATTCTCATTTTTCCGGAAATGGTCGCTATAATTTCGTGATCGTTTTCCAATCTTACCCTAAACATCGCGTTGGATAAGGCTTCTTCAATAATTCCGTCTTGCTTTATAAGTTGTTGTTTGGCCATATCAAAATTTCGGACTGCAAATATCGCATTATTTATTTAAATCTCGGCAATAAATTCATTATTTTTTAAAGTTTCTTCAATGATTTCATGATTGCTCAGCAATTCCGGCCCTGAAGATCGAACTACAATGGAGTGCTCAAAATGGGCGCTGTAGGTCCTATCTCTTGTAACGACCGACCATCCATCTTCCAACTGTTTGATTTCCTTCCTGCCCAGATTTACCATGGGTTCAATAGCTATCACCAAGTTTTCAACCAGTTTGACCCCCTTACCTTTTTTTCCAAAGTTTGGAATTTCAGGGGGTTCGTGCAACTTTTCACCCAAACCGTGACCGACTAATTCCCTTACTACAGAAAAATTGTGAACTCTTTCACAATGGTGTTGGATGGCAAACCCAATATCTCCGGTTCGTTTGCCGGGCCGGGCCATTTCAATACCGAGATGCAGGGCCTCTTTAGTTACCTTCAGCAATTTCTCGATTTTGGGATCCACGGGATGGAGTGCAAAAGTATAAGCTGCATCCCCGTAGTACCCATTGTTAAAAACCCCACAATCAATAGATATAATATCTCCTTCCTCAAAGGGTTGATTGTTGGGAATACCGTGAACTACTTCTTCATTTGGAGAGATACAAAGGGTGGCCGGAAAGCCGTATAATCCTTTAAATCCGGGTATGGATCCTTTACTCCTAATGAACTCTTCTGCTATTTCATCCAATTCCATTCCGGTAATTCCGGGCCTAATATGACTTGCAACCAGAGCCAGAGTTTCGGAGACCAACATACAATTTTCCCTTAGGTAATTGATCTGATCTTCTTTCTTGCCCTGAATTCTATTTTTAAAAAGCATAAAAATGGATGATTACATGCTGGCACCAATTTGCATGCCTGAACTTCTACCTTTAATCCTTCCGGACTTCACAAGTCCGTCGTATTTACGCATCAGCAAATAGCTTTCTATTTGCTGTAGGGTATCCAGCACCACTGCAACCAAAATCAGGAGAGAAGTACCTCCGAAAAATAATGCGAAGGATGGATTGACACCAAAGGCAACTGCTACAGCCGGCAAAATGGCAATGATACCCAGGAAGATAGATCCCGGCAAAGTCACTCTGGTCGTAATTGAATCGATAAAATCCTCGGTTGCCTTACCCGGTTTTATCCCCGGAATAAACGCGTTTTGCCTTTTCAGGTATTCTGCGTATTGTTTGGGGTTGACGATCAAAGCGGTGTATACATAGGTAAATAATACCACCAGTACAAAGTATATAATTGAATACAACAAAGAGAACGGGTCATTTAATTCCCGCAGAAGTCCTCCGGTAGCCATTTGGCCGTCTTCTGTAGTAGCGTATTGCGCCACAGTCATAGGGAGGAACATCAATGCCTGAGCAAATATAATAGGCATTACTCCTGATGCATTTACTTTCAGTGGTATGTAATCTCTGGCACCACTAACCGGCATATTGGCGTCTCCGCGTCCAATCATTCGCTTGGCGAATTGAATCGGAATTTTCCTCACTCCCTGAACGATGAGAACGGTAACCATCACCACCATAAAAAGTGCGGCCAATTCAAGCACCAGTATAAAGAACCCACTGGTTTCAACCTGTGATACCACTTCGAAGGCAAAGGCCTGGGGCAACATGGCAATAATACCTATGGTGATCAAAAGCGAGATACCATTTCCCACACCGCGGTCTGTAATGCGCTCACCCAGCCACATGGCGAAAGTAGTACCTGTCGAAAGTATAATTATGTTTGATATCCAGAAGAGGCCCGGCGGAACACTGGGGTCAATAGCACCAAAAGACGCTATTAAACTGAGATAACCACCCCCTTGAACCAAGGTGATGGCAACTGTGAGTAAGCGGGTAATCTGGGTAATTTTCTTCCTACCGCTCTCCCCTTCTTTTTGTTGAAGTCGCTGGAAGTAAGGCACTGCAAACCCCAACAACTGCACAATAATGGCAGCGGTAATATAGGGCATAATACCCAGTGCAAAAACAGCGGCGTTGTTAAAAGCACCTCCCGTAAAAATATTGATCAATCCAAGAATATCGTGCGCAGATCTCTCCGCGGTAGCAGCGGCAAGCACATCGGGCATCACACCGGGAAGGACTACATAGGACCCAAAGCGAAAAACTGCCAATAATCCGAGGGTAAAAATTATTCTTTTCCTAAGTTCCGGAATTTTCCAGATATTCTGGAGAGTCTCTATAATTCTTTTCATTTCGCAAATTTAAAGTAGGGTAACTGTTCCTCCTTTGTTTTCAATATGATTTTTAGCCGTCTCCGAAATTGCGTGTACTGCCACGTTAACCTTTGAAGTTAAATCACCTCTACCCAAAACCTTAATTTTATGATACTTTTTAATTACCCTTTTTTCAACTAGTAAGTCACGGGTAATATCGCTGGTATCAAATTTTTCAGCAAAGTGCTGAAGCAAGTCGAGATTCACCGCAAAGTATTCCTGCCTATTCGGATTATTAAAACCAAATTTAGGCAATCTCATTTGAAGAGGGGTTTGACCACCTTCAAAGTTTCTTTTATTCTTAAAGCCGGATCTGGATTTAGCTCCCTTTGTACCGCGCGTGGAAGTTCTTCCACGGCCGGAGGGGTGTCCTCTACCAACAATTTTTTTATCTCTATTGGAGCCCTCTGCAGGCTTAAGATTATGCAATTCCATGACAACTCTCTTTTTACTGTTGTTCAAATATATTATTTCACTTCTTCTACTGTCACCAGGTGAGAAACTTTATTGATCATTCCTTTAATCTGGGGAGTAAGATTGTGTTCACTGGATTTACTAATTCTACCAAGACCGAGGGCAATTAAAGTCCTTTTCTGTCTCGCTGGTCTATCTATAGAACTTCGCACTTGGGTTACTTTTACTTTATCCATGACAATATCACCTTTAAGGGTTAAACTACCCGTTGAAAACTTTTTTTAATGCAATTCTTCTGGTTTTGGCAATGGTATGGGGTGCTCTCAACCTGGTCAGTGCATCGATGGTGGCCTTGACCACATTGTGCGGGTTGGAAGAACCCAACGACTTGGCCAATACATTTTGCACACCTGCAGTCTCGAGTACCGCTCTCATTCCACCTCCGGCAATAACACCGGTACCATCAGAGGCCGGTTTTATATACACTTTTCCCGCACCGAATTTTCCGCGTTGCTCGTGGGGAATGGTCCCGTTGATCAAAGGAAATTGAACGAGGTTCTTTTTGGCGTCGTCGATAGCCTTAGCTATTGCACTTGAAACCTCTCTCGCTTTTCCAAGGCCCTGTCCTACAGTTCCTTTTCCATCGCCCACTACAACAATAGCAGCAAAACTAAATGTTCGGCCACCTTTTGTCACCTTAGACACTCTGTTTACGGATACTACTTTATCCGTAAGATCAGTTTCTGCGGGTTTTACCCTATTTTTATTATCTCTCATTATAAATAGATAATTAATTAATTATTTAAAAATTCAACCCAGCTTCACGAGCTCCATCTGCCAATGCTTTAACTCTACCGTGGTATCTGTATCCTCCCCTGTCAAATACGACCTTATCCAAACCCAACTTCTTAGCTCTCTCAGCCATCAGTTCACCTACTTTTTTGGATTTTTCAATTTTACTTATATCCGTAGGAATGGTATCCTCAATGGAGGAAGCGTGAAGCAGGGTATGACCATTGATGTCGTCTATCAATTGACAATAAATTTCCAGATTGCTTCTGTACACAGCAAGTCTGGGTGTATCCGGAGTTCCGGATATCTTACTTCGCACGCGCTGTTTAATTCTTTTTCTTCTATTCACTTTCATTTCTGTCAGATTTAATTCCTTTTAATAGCGCGATCAAACGGCGATTTAAAAGGATTAATTCGATTATTTATTTGGCTGCGGTTTTACCAGCTTTTCTTCTCACTTGTTCACCCACAAATCGAATTCCTTTCCCTTTATAAGGTTCCGGTTTTCTAAATGACCTAATTTTATTTGCCACCAGGCCAAGTATTTCGTTATTCATACCTTCCAGCCTGATTTTGGGAGTCTTTCCCTTTTCAGTAGCTGTAGTTACTTTCAATTCATCAGGTACATAGAAGAATATGGGATGCGAGTACCCCACTGTCAACTCAATGAGGTTGCCCGTATTGTTCACCCTGTATCCCACACCGATGAGTTCGAGTTCTTTTACAAAACCGGTAGAAACACCCGTAACCATGTTCTGCAAGAGAGATCTGGTCAATCCGTGCAGTTCCTTGTGACGCTGTTGATCAGTGGGCCTGGAAACAGATATTTCTCCATCCTCAATTTTCACTGCGATGTCGTGAGCCAGTTGTCTGGTAAGGGTACCATTGGGACCTTTAACAGTAGCTTCGTTCCCTTTTGAGATCGAAATTTCAACCTTTTCCGGCATTGTAATTACAGCATTTCCTATTCTAGACATAATAATATAGTTTAAAAAATATAGCAAACAAGCTCGCCACCCAATTTTTTGGCTCTCGCTTCTTTATCAGTAATAACACCTTCAGAGGTGGAAACGAGGCAAATTCCAAGGCCGTTGATAATTCTGGGGATCTCATCGACTTTGGCGTATTTTCTCAAGCCTGGTCTGCTGATGCGTCCCAATTCTCTTATGGCCGGTTCTTTGGTTTTTTTGTCGTATTTAAGGGCAATTTTAATGGTTCCCTGAGGACCCATTTCTTCCTCGACTTTATATCTGAAAATATACCCGTGTTCGTATAGAATTTCCGTAATGGTCTTCTTTATTCCCGAAAGGGGAATTTCCACCATTCTATGTCCTGCCATTTGGGCATTTCTCAGCCGTGTAAGATAATCAGCTATTGGATCTGAATGCGTCATGATTATTTAATTTTATTTGGTTACCAACTCGCTTTTGTCACACCGGGGATTTTACCCTCCAATGCCATCTGTCTAAATTTAACTCTGCAAAGTCCAAACTTTCGCATATAACCCTTGGGTCTACCTGTGAGTCTACACCTGTTGTGAAGTCTCACCGGAGAAGAATTTCTGGGCAATTTATCCAATTCATCCCACTGTCCCTCTTCCTTGAGTTTTTTGCGCAACTCTGCGTACTTTTCAACGAGTCGTGCTCTTTTTCTCTCTCTGGCTATTAATGATTTCCTGGCCATTGTTTACTTTTATTAAAAACTTAAATTAATTTCTTTGATTTTTAAACGGCATACCAAATTCTTTGAGCAGAGCCAGTGCTTCCGCATCTGTATTGGCTGTAGTCACAAAACTGATATCCATTCCACTAATACGGCTCACTTTGTCCATATCGATTTCGGGGAAAATTATGTGTTCTTTTACTCCGAGCGTATAATTACCCCTTCCGTCAAAGCTCTTGTCGTTTATTCCTCTAAAGTCGCGTACCCTGGGTAGTGAAACCGCTATGAGACGTTCTAGAAATTCGTACATTCTATTCTTTCTCAAGGTCACTTTAGCACCGATAGGCATTCCCTCTCTCAGCTTAAAATTAGAAACTGAGGTTTTCGCCTTTGTCGCCACAGCTTTTTGACCGGCAATAATAGCGAGATCGGTCAGGGCAGTATCGACAATTTTTTTATCTTGCGTTGCATCTCCCAATCCCTGATTGATAGCAATTTTTACTAATTTAGGGACCTCCATAGGAGATTTGTAATTGAATTGTTCCATTAATTTAGGTACAATTTCTTCGTTGTATTTCTTTCTGAGATTCGGTACGTATTTCATCTGTATTAATTTTCTTCCAGAGTTTGTTCAGCGGGCGAGAAATTTTAAGTAAAAACTTTATGTCGCTCGATATTTATATCAAAGTCATGAATTCCTTTATCACTGAATAATTTCTCCTGATTTTTTAGCATATCTAACAAGCTTGCCATTTTCCATTCTCCTTCCCACTCTTGTGGGTTCGCCCGATTTGGGGTCCACCAACATTACATTGGATATATTAATGGGTGCAGCTTTTTCCTTTATCCCCCCGGGACTTTCGTTGGTGGGCTTCACGTGTTTTTTAACTATATTGACATCTTCGACCACCACCCTGTTCTTCTCGGGTATAACTTCGAGGACGGTTCTGACCTTGTCCCGGTTTTTATAACTACCTCTAATAACCACGACTTTGTCCCCTTTTTTAATTTTTGGTTTAGGTTGGAACCTATTTATTTTATTCTTGCTCATTTTTTAAAAGGTTTAAAGCACTTCAGGTGCAAGTGAAACAATCCTCATATAGTCTTTCTCGCGCAATTCCCTTGCCACAGGACCAAAAATACGGGTACCTCTGGGTTCTCCCGTGGCAGTCAAAAGGACTACTGCATTGTCGTCGAATCTGATATACGATCCGTCCTTGCGTCTAATTTCTTTTTTAGTCCGTACAATAACGGCTTTACTTACCGTACCTTTTTTAACTCCGCCTGGAGTTGAGAACTTCACGGACACCACTATTTCGTCACCAATAGAAGCATATCTTCTCTTTGATCCGCCGAGAACTTTAATACAAAGTACTTCTTTTGCACCACTATTATCAGCCACACTTAGCCGACTTTCCTGCTGTATCATGGTTATTCAATTTTACTTATCCCGATAACAAAAATTACTTAGCTTTTTCCAAAATTTCCACCAATCTCCACTTTTTCATTTTACTGAGCGGCCTGGTTTCCATAATTTTCACTTTATCCCCCACCTGACATTGGTTTTCTTCATCGTGTGCGATAAACTTCTTAGATTTCTTAACAAACTTACCATACATGGGGTGTTGCAATCTTCGTTCAACCAATACAGCAATACTCTTTTCCATTGCATTACTGGAAACTACTCCCACACGTGTTTTTCTGTTTTTTCTTTCAGTCATAACTTCAATATCAATAGGTAATAGGATTATTTTCTTCTTCTCGCCCGGATTTTAGACCTGGTCTTCAGTTCTTCCTCCGACATATTGTTCAATTCTCTTTTCCTGATCTCCGTGTTGATCCGGGCAATATCTCTTCTCATGTCTCTCAAGAGCAGAGGGTTGTCAATACCTTTGACCGAATGGTCAAATTGCAATTTGAGATACTGTTTTTCGGTTTCTTTCAATTCATTTAAAAGTTCTTCGTCTTTGAACTCCTGAATTTCCAAATATTTTTTTGTTGCCATAATGCCGAAGCTTTAAACTAACTTGTATATATTATTCTGCGTAATCCGGTCTGATTACAAATTTTGTCTTTACCGGTAATTTCTGTGCCGCCAATCTCAGGGCTTCCACAGCAGTCGCTTTCGGAATCCCATCCATTTCAAAAAGTATGCGCCCGGGTTTTACAACCGCCACATAGTGATCCAATGGCCCTTTTCCTTTACCCATACGCACCTCTTGAGGTTTTTTGGTAATGGGTTTATCCGGAAAAATTCTGATCCACACCTTTCCCTCTCTTTTCATAAATCTGGTGAGGGCGATCCTGGCGGATTCAATTTGTCTGTTGGTAATCCTTGCGGATTCCAGGCTCTTCAAGCCAAAAGAGCCAAAGGATACGGTACTTCCCCTATGGGAAATACCCTTTACTCTTCCCTTCTGTTGTTTTCTGTATTTAGTCCTTTTTGGCTGTAACATTTTTCATATTTTTTTCCCTCCGCAAAACCTTCTTGCAAAAGAGTCGCAAAGGTAAGTTATTTCATTGAAACCATTTGTCAAAAAACGGTTTAAATATTTCCCAATTTAAAAATTATCTTCTACCTCCCCCTCTTCTATCGTCGCCTCTTCTTCCACCTCCTTTACGACCACCTCCTCGCTTGGATTTCTGTTCAACTCCAACGTGAGGAGATAAATCTCTTTTACCAAAAACTTCTCCTTTACAAATCCAGACTTTCACTCCAATTTTTCCGTATACGGTATTGGCTTCTTCCAGGGCGTAATCGATGTCTGCTCTAAAGGTATGCAAGGGTGTTCTTCCCTCTTTATACTCCTCACTTCTCGCCATCTCCGCTCCATTCAATCTACCTGAAACTCTTATTTTTATACCTTCAGCGCCCCCTCTCATCGTAGCCTGAATGGCCATTTTGGAAGCTCTTCTGTAGTTGATTCTGGCCTCGATTTGCTTGGTAATACTCTCTGCAACTATCGTGGCATCGAGTTCCGGTTTGCGAATTTCAACGATATTGATCTGCACATCTTTTCCGGTTAACTTTTTCAGCTCTTCTTTAATCAAATCGACCTCTGAACCCCCTTTACCAATAATAATACCCGGCCTTGAGGTGTGAATGGTTACAGTAATTCTCTTGAGGGTGCGCTCGATAATAATACGAGCTACGCCACCTTTTTGAATTCTGGCAGAGAGGTAATTCCGGATTCTTTCATCCTCTATTACCTTGTCGGCATAATCGTGTGTACCGAACCAGTTTGAATCCCATCCTCTGATGATTCCGAGACGATTCCCTATTGGATTTGTTTTTTGACCCATTGGATTAAATATTAGTTGTTATTCTTGATTTTCACTTAATTCTTCCTGGTACTCCTCTTCCACATCTTCTGCGGCATCCTCCACTGCTGTTGCAGGCAATGGAATTTTATTTTCAACCACTATGGTAAGGTGGCAAAATCTCTTGCGGTATCTGTGAGCTCTTCCGTGCGGTACCGGTCTGATTCTTTTCAATTGTGGTGCGTCGTCAACGAGTATTCGGCTGATTACCAAATCAAAATCATCGGCATTTTCCATCATGTCCAATTTCTGCTCCCAGTTTGAAATAGCAGATAAAAGCGTCTTTTCAATATGGTATCCGGCTTCCTTTTTAGAAAAACGCAGGATGTCCAATGCTTTATCCACATTCTTTTTTCTCACTTGGTCGGCCACCAGGCGCATTTTCCTGGCTGACATTCCGCAATTCCTCAATTTAGCTACTGCTTCCATTGATGTCGGTTATTTATTATTTATAAAATTATTTTCTTCTATTACCGGCGTGACCTCTAAAGCTTCGGGTCGAAGCAAATTCACCCAACTTGTGTCCCACCATATTCTCAGTGATGTAAACGGGGATAAAAGTTTTCCCGTTGTGTACCGCTATGGTCAGACCAACCATGTCTGGAATGATCATAGACGCTCGAGACCAGGTCTTGATTACAGACTTTTTACTACTCGCCTGAGCCTTCTCCACCTTTTGGAGAAGTTTATGAAATACGTACGGTCCTTTTTTAACAGATCTTGCCATTACATTAATTCTTTATCAATTATTTTTTAGAACGTTTTTTTCGCTTAGCCACTATCAATTTAGAAGAGGCTTTATTATTGTCTCTGGTCTTAAAACCTTTGGCGGGAAGCCCCTTTCGGGAACGCGGGTGTCCACCGGATGCCCGGCCTTCACCACCACCCATTGGGTGATCCACAGGATTCATTACCACCCCTCTCACTCTCGGTCTTTTGCCTCTCCATCGGTTCCTACCGGCTTTTCCAAGCACCTGTTGATTGTGATCCGGATTGGAAGTAGTTCCTATAGTTGCTCTGCAAGTCAAAAGGATTCTTCGAACTTCACCGGAAGGCAATTTGACGGTGGCAAACTTCCCTTCTCTACCCATCAATTGACCGTAAGTACCTGCGCTTCGCCCCAGTGCAGCTCCTTTACCTGGAGTCAGCTCAATAGCGTGAATCATAGAACCCAGTGGAATCTCCTTCAGAAGGAGTGCATTTCCCAGGTCCGGTGAAGCACCGGGTCCTGATGAGACAGTATCTCCTACTTTCAAACCATTGGGAGCAATGATATATCTTTTCTCGCCATCCGGATAGAAGACAAGTGCGATAAAAGCACTTCTGTTCGGATCGTATTCAATGGTTTTAATAACACCCGGAATACCATCTTTATCGCGTTTGAAGTCAATAATACGGTATCTGCGCTTGTGTCCACCGCCTCTTTGACGGACAGTCATTTCACCTGCTTTATTCCTACCACCGGTACTCTTTTTCGGAGCCAACAGGCTCTTTTCCGGAGTATCCGTTGTGAGTCCGGAGTAATCTAAATCTACTCTGGTTCTCGTGCCGGGAGTGATCGGATTGTATTTTTTAACTGGCATTGCTAAATATTTTTACTTCAAAAAATTAAACTTCTCCAAAAAAGTCAATGACTTCTCCATCGGGTACAGTGATTACGGCTTTTTTATAAGCGGAAATATTCCCCTTCACCAGCCCTCTTTTGGTATTTCTATTTCTATTTTTGGAGGGCATAATAAGAGTATTCACTGAGTTTACTTTTATTTCATACATCTCCTCAATGGCTTTTTTAATATCTTTTTTAGTAGCTTTTTTGTCTACGATAAAAGAGTATTGATTAACCTTTTCAGTTAGCATTTCAGATTTCTCTGATATAATTGGCTTTATTAAAACACGCTTTGACATGATTCGGTCTCTAAGTTTTTAAACAAGTTCATTTAAGTATTCTATACAATTCTCAGACATCAACAAGGTATTGGCAGTTAAAATGTCCAATGTATTAACATCTTTAAGATGGATCATTTTTGTATTGGGAATATTTCTGCTACTCAAATAGAGGTTTTTGTCGTAATCTCCCATCAGGATTAAAGACTTTTGCTGGTCGAGGTCGAGATTTCTCAACATATCTGCAAATTGTCTGGTGCTGGGCTGTTCATAGGTAAAGTTCTCCACCATTACAATTTTCTTCTCAGCTGCTTTTCCGGAAAGGGCCGTATTCCTGGCCAATCTACGTACTTTCTTATTCAACCTCTGGGTATACTTCCGGGGCCTGGGGCCAAAAATTCGTCCACCACCTCTGAACAAGGGGTTTTTGATGTCACCGGCCCTTGCTGTACCTGTACCCTTTTGCTTTTTAATTTTCCTGGTCGAGCCTTTTACTGCATTCCTCTCTTTTGCGGAATGAGTACCTTGACGCATATTGGCCTGAGCGGCTTTAACCGCCAGATAAACTACGTGATCATTGGGCTCCAGACCGAAAATTTCGTCGGGCAACTCAACACTCCTGCCGGTTGGCTTTCCATTAATATCTACGACTTCAAGCTTCATTGTTAATTTTTTTTATTCAATACGGGAAAAAAACAATTTCCCAGCTCTTAAAAATACAAGGTATCAGACCTCAATGTTTTTCTCTGTGAGTGTTTTGCCACTCCGATTTATTTTTCAATAAGAACATAAGCTCCTTTGTGACCGGGAATTGCACCCTTGATCAGCAAGAGGTTCTGATCGGCTAAAATCTTCACTATCCGTAGATTTTTAACTTTCACGCGATCTCCTCCGGTCCTTCCGCCCATTCTCATTCCCTTGAATACTTTAGACGGGTCAGATCCCGCACCAATAGATCCGGGGTGACGCTGTCTGTTGTGTTGACCGTGGGTAGCATCTCCCACTCCTTTAAATCCGTGTCTTTTCACTACACCTTGAAAACCCTTACCTTTGGTCACCCCAACGGCATTGACTTTGTCTCCTTCGCTAAAGACTTCTTCTACTCTGACTTCATCGCCGAGGGCTTTATCGAGATTGAAGTTGCGAAATTCTCTGATTATTTTTTTAGGTCCTGTTCCGACTTTATCCAAATGCCCTTGTAGCCCGTTAGAGGTATTTCTGGCTTTGGCTTTCCCAAAAGCGAGTTGAAAGGCACTGTAGCCATCCATATCTTCACTTTTTATTTGAGAAATTACATTGGGGCCAGCTTCAACTACTGTACAAGCCACATTTTGGCCAAATTCGTTAAAAATGCTGGTCATACCTATTTTGCGTCCAATTAATCCGTTCACTTTTGGCAAAATTTTAATTGTTTAAAAAAGCAAGTGCAAATTTTAGTCGTGGACTTTGATATCCAAAATCTATAACAGGCACTTCTATGTACTGGAACTCAACAAAGGTTCCACTCTGTAAAACGGTAATTACTTACGTCAACTTAACCTGAATATCTACTCCACTGGGCAGCTCCAATTTAGAAAGAGCGTCTACCGTCTTGGGGGTAGGGGTATAAATCTCGATAAGTCTTTTGTGGGTCCTGATTTGAAACTGCTCACGAGATTTCTTATTGACGTGTGGCGAACGCAACACGGTGAAGATTTCTTTCTCGGTGGGCAGCGGAATCGGACCCGCAACAACTGCTCCGCTGTTGCGAACTGTCTTTACGATCTTCTCCGTGGACTTATCTACCAAATTGTGGTCATAAGACCGGAGCTTGATTCTGATTTTCTGATTCATAGCCTATTTTGAGAATAAATAAAAATAATAATATTTATGTCAACAAAAGAGTGGGCGCTTTTAAGCGTTGACCTCTCCTTTTGCTTTTTCTATAACTGTTTCTGCAATACCACTCGGTGCGGGAGAATAATGAGAAAACTCCATTGAGGAGGCTGCTCTTCCCGACGTAATGGTTCTCAACTGAGTCACATACCCAAACATTTCACTCAGCGGAACTTCTGCCTTTACCACCACGGCATTGGCTTTCATTTCCTGGCCCTTAATCAATCCCCTTCTCCTGTTGAGGTCACCGATTACACTTCCGGTATACTCATCGGGAGTAGTCACCTCTAATTTCATAATGGGTTCCAGCAAAACGGGCCCCGCTTTTTTAGCTGCCACCCGAAAACCTTCCTTGGCAGCCAATTCAAATGCGATGGGCTTAGAATCCACAGGGTGTGTAGATCCGTCATAAACCCTCACTTTCATGCTATCGATATTAAATCCCGCCAAAATTCCGTTTTCCATCATCTCAGTAAAACCCTTCTGGCAAGGCGGAATTAATTCCCGCGGAATGGATCCACCTACAATGTCGTTGACAAACTGCAATTTCACCTTTCCGGACTTAAACTCATCACTCTCCAGAAACTCTTCATCGGCAGGGCCGAGTTCGAATTCCATATCTGCGAAAAGACCGGCACCACCCGTTTGCTTTTTCAGTTTTTCTCTATGTTTTACAGACTTGGTAAGTGCCTCCTTGTAATTAACTTGAGGTGCTCCCTGGTTGATTTCCACCTTGAATTCTCTTCGGAGTCGATCCACAATAATCTCGAGGTGCAACTCACCCATACCACTTATAATCGTCTGGTTGGTATCTTCGTCGTACTTCACTCGGAAAGTAGGATCCTCTTCTGCCAATTTGGCCAATCCCATGCCCAGTTTTTCCAAATCCTGTTGGGTTTTAGGTTCAACAGCCAGTCCGATAACTGGATCGGGGAAAGTAATGTTTTCAAGAATAATAGGGTGATCCAGATCGCAAATGGTATCTCCTGTTTTGAGATCTTTAAATCCAACTGCGGCGGCAATATCTCCGGCTTCTACTCTGTCAATAGCCTTCTGCTTATTGGAGTGCATCTGATAGAGCCTGGAAATCCGCTCTTTTTTATCCGAACGGGTATTTTTAACATATGAGCCGGCGTCCAGCGTTCCTGAATACACTCTAAAAAAGGCTAAACGGCCCACAAATGGATCGGTTGCAATTTTAAAAGCCAGGGCACAGAATGGTTCGTCGTTGCTCGGTTTTCTTTTCACTTCCTCTTCTGTATCGGGCAAAATTCCGGTTACAGCTTCTATGTCAAGTGGAGAGGGCAAAAATGCACACACTGCATCCAGTACTGCCTGAACTCCTTTATTTTTAAATGCCGACCCACAGAAAATAGGTGTAATTGACATATCTATAACGGCAGCTCGAATGGCTGCTCTGATCTCGTCGGGTGTAATGGAATCCGGATCTTCAAAAAACTTTTCCATCAGGCTTTCGTCGTACTCGGCCACACTTTCGAGAAGTTTTTCCCGGTATTCAGAAACAATGTCAACCAAGTCTGCAGGTGTATCGATGGTTTCAAAAGTCATACCCATATCCTCCTCATTCCAGATGATGGCTTTATTAGTAATTAAATCCACCACACCTCGGAAGGAATCCTCCGCGCCAATTGGCACCTGCATGGGTACTGCATTGGCTCCCAGCATTTCTTTCACCTGTCTGACCACTTCAAAAAAGTCGGCACCAGACCGATCCATTTTATTTACAAAACCCAAACGGGGTACTTTATATCTATCGGCTTGTCTCCATACGGTTTCAGATTGAGGCTCTACTCCACTCACCGCACAAAAAAGTGCTACCACTCCATCCAGTACTCTCAAAGAACGCTCTACCTCCACGGTAAAATCCACGTGACCGGGTGTATCTATGATATTAACTACATAGTCTTCATCTTTCCACTTCCAGTTTGTCTTTGTAGCAGCCGAGGTAATAGTAATACCCCTTTCCTGCTCCTGCTCCATCCAATCCATAGTAGCTGCACCATCGTGAACTTCCCCCATTTTGTGACTCAATCCCGTATAGAAAAGAATCCTCTCTGTGGTGGTAGTTTTACCTGCATCGATGTGTGCGGCAATTCCTATGTTTCTGGTTTTGGTTAAATCTTTAGACATTATTACAAATATATTTTTAAAATTCTGTGATTATAATTAAACTCTGAAGTGTGCAAAAGCCCTGTTGGATTCAGCCATTTTATGAGTATCCTCCTTTCTTTTTACTGCTGCTCCTTCCCCTTTACTTGCCGCCACTATTTCATTGGCCATCTTCTCCGCAATTCCTTTTCCGCCACGCTGTCTGGCAAATTTTATCATCCACTTCATTCCAATAGCGATTTTTCTGTTGGCTGGAATGTCCGTAGGAATCTGAAAAGTAGCTCCACCAATTCTGCGGCTTCTCACCTCTACCTGTGGAATTACATTGTTGAGTCCTTTTTTCCAAATTTCGTGTTCGTCTTCTCCCGTCTTTTCCTTTACAATATCCATGGCATCGTAAAACACTTTAAAGGCCGTACTTTTTTTGCCTTGAACCATCATATTGTTGACGAAACGGGTAACCATTACATCATTATATCTGGGATCCGGTTTTATTTCCTTTATTTTTGGCTTTCTTTTTCTCATATCTTATTAAGCTATAAATTATGGCTTCTAATTATTAATAAAACTTATTTAGGCCTCTTGGCTCCGTATCTGGATCGACTCTGTTTTCTATCCTGTACACCGGCAGTATCCAGTGCTCCCCTGACAATTCTATACCTCACTCCCGGCAAGTCTTTTACCCTACCCCCCTGAATGAGGACTATTGAGTGTTCCTGTAAATTGTGGCCCTCTCCCGGAATATAAGCGATTACCTCTAATCCATTTGTCAACCTTACCTTTGCGACCTTACGCAGGGCAGAATTAGGTTTTTTAGGTGTAGTGGTATACACTCTGGTACAAACACCTCTTCGTTGTGGACAGGACTCCAGGGCACGGGATTTACTCTTTACCACGATCTTTTTCCTACCCTTCCGAACCAATTGATTTATTGTTGGCATATTTTAAAATAATGTATTTTTACAAAAATATTCAGATCACCTTGAAATTGAACGCTTTGGAGCCTCTTTCAGGCCGATCCGAAAACGAGACCGCAAATATAGAGGTATTTTTTGTATCCAAGCCAATGGATTGGGAATATTTTTTTGGATTTCTTTATATTTTATTTTTTATCATATTTAGCATCATATTCAATCATTTAGAATAAATAGCAATGAAGTTCAATAAACTAGAAATTCGATTGGGTAAAAGCAGTGACCTGGAGGATGTTTTCAGGCTTGTAAAGGATTTAGCAGTCTATGAAAAATCTGAAAATGAGGTGGAAACGACTTTAAATACCTATCAAACAGAATTTAAGAACGGTACATTCCGCATCTTATTAGCAGAGGCCGACCAACAAATAGTCGGAATGATGTTGTTTTACGATGCATTTTCCACCTGGAAGGGCAAAATGATGTGGTTGGAAGATTTTGTAGTATTGGAAAAATTAAGACAGTCCGGAATTGGCCTGGCACTTTTTAACCACCTGGTCCAGATTGGAAAAACAGAAGGGTATGCCTTAATTAAATGGGAGGTATTGGACTGGAACACGCCGGCCATTAATTTTTACAAAAAAGTGGGTGCACGTCTTGAAACCAATTGGTGGGATGGAAAATATTTTTTGAATTAACTCATCTTCTTTTATCTACAAAAAAATCCCCCGTTGTCTCCAATTAGTCTTTAATTTTTTATGCCCGCGCAGCCCCCGACTCCTAAATGGGTGTCAGCGCGCAGCTCGAGGTTATTATTTTCTTACTAATAGAGAACCCACCTTTTAGGGTCCAAGCTGCATCGATCTCATGTTTAATCCGGTTGAATTTCATAGAGCCACAACTAACTAAATCACAGCCAATTAATTATACCTTTTTATTTACATTTTTAGACCCAAGTTTATAGCTGTTCTTGAAATCCACTCCCAACCCGCATGGTTTCTGAAGGTCATTTAACCCTATTTACTAAATCGTTGGCCAACTCGATCATCACCTCTGCTCTGGACTTTTCTATATCGCCTTCTCCTATCTTCCGGATGGTCTGTGCTAAGAGGCCCTCGGCAAAATCCATCACTTCTTCAGATACCCCGTAGAGCCTGTAGAGTTCCAATACCCTTTTCACCTCCTCTTCCGATACCTGCTCGGAGTTCATCACCTCTTCCAAAAAAGCCCGGTCATCCTCCTCTGCGAGTTCCATAGCGGTAAACCACAACCAGGTTTTTTTCTTTTGGTAAATATCTCCCCCTTTTATCTTGCCTGTATTTTGCTCTTCACCGAAAGCATCGATCCAATCGTCTACAATCTGAAAGGCCACCCCTAGATTGTATCCGATTTCATATAGAGTTTCGGATTTCGAATAATCGTCAGTGGCTATCAATGCGCCCAGCTGAAAAGACAAACCGAGCAATACAGCCGTTTTCAATCCCACCATTTCAAGGTATTCCTCCTTGGATACTTCTCTTTTGGTTTCAAACTCCATATCCAGTATCTGGCCCTCGCAAATCTGAGTGGATATTTCACAAAACAAATCCAGCACCAAATCCAGGTTTACCTCTTCATCCAATTCCAACAAAATGCGATAGGCTTGAATAAGCATTACATCCCCTATCATTATGGCAGTATTGGATCCAAACTTTTTGTGAACACTTTCCTTTCCTCTCCGCAATTCAGCTTCGTCCATAATGTCGTCGTGAACCAACGTAAAGTTGTGAAACACCTCGATGGCCAAGGCTGCCGGCAGCGCTCTTTGGTAATGGTCGTCGTATAAGTAATATCCCAACAACACCGCCATTGGTCGCAACCTTTTGGCATCGGAATCCAGAATATGCTTTACTCCGTTGTACAGATTGGCCGGACGAGCTGGAATGGAATTCAAAAATTCAACCAGGTGATTTTCAAACTCAGATTTAAGTTGATCAATTATATTCATTAGTTGTATTTTAACTCACCCCTGGGCTTCACCCCTTTTTATTTATGTCACATTATAATTCCACAGTGATCGGGTAAAATTTCAGAAAAAAGACAGTTGTGGATGGCATTAAAAATTGTTTGTACATACCCTTCAAAAAACCGGATCGTTCAATTTGATAAAGGACTCAAAATTATCAAATTAAAAACAGTTTTGGCCATCTGAATAAAAAATTATTCATAAATTTATGATTAATTTATTGAAATCAAGGGGTTGTACAACCTAAAAACAATATGAGAACAGAGGTGGATACCAAGGTAGATAAGCTCGACATACTGTATGAGAACAACACCAAAAAACTGGTATTATACACGGACATACGAGAAGAGACCGTCAAGTTATTTGATGAAATACTGTGGGGAACCGGGGAGAATCAATACAAGCACAAGGATTCGCGTAAGAGACTGGAGATCCTGGACAATCCCAATTTTGTAGAATTGCACTACAAGGGAGAATTTGCAGGCATTTGTCTGTTTATAAATCGAATGGTGAGTTCCGGGAGCAATCAGTACAATTACTTTACTATCAGGTACCTGTTCGGAGTACCCAAATTCCGGCACACCGGAATCGTGGGAAGATATGCTGCCAAGACCATGCAGCTCATGGAGGAGCGCCAGGTGGATCCCACTATTTTTGTAGGAATCGTTGAACACCGCAACAAGCGATCATTTAAACTGGTGAGCAGTCTGGGATACACCTCCTTTTGCACACTTAAAACAGTTGGGTTCAGTCGGTTTTTTCCGAGAAAGAACCCGCGAGTCCGCCAAGTAACCGATATAGAGGAGAGACAACTCGTTTTAGATAAGCTCAAAAACTTTTATGCTGATTACAGTTTTGTTCACTTTAATTCCATTTTCAAGGAACCCTACTACGTATACGAAGAAAACGGTAAAATTGTGGCAGGCGTGCAAGCACAAAAAGCCCATTGGGTAGTGAAGAATTTGGGGAAGGGGTTGATGAAAACGCTTATAAAATCTATACACTACATTCCATTTGTGCGTAGGGTCTTTAATCCCAAAAGATTTGAATTCATCGGCCTGGATGGTATTTTTTGCGAACCGGGAAAAGAGGAAGCCCTGTTTAAATTGTGCAGCCATCTGCTCAAAATAAATAAAGTTTACTCTGCTATGTTTTGGGCCGACGAAAAATCTGAGTTGTTTAAAAATCTATCCAAAACGGGCAAACTGGGGTTGCTCAATAAGTTTACCACCGAAGGAGATAGTTATATGATGGTTAAAACCAAAAACATACCCGAGAAAGAAATAACGGAATTAAAAAACAAGCCCACCTATCATTCGGCCTTTGATTTTTTATAAAAAAATTAATTAAACCACCAATATGAAAAAAATTTACTCCCTCTCTGTTTTAATCTTCTGTTTTTGCCTCGGGCTAAATTCCCAGCATTTACATACGGTAGAATTTATTGAGTCACTTACAGCTTCAGAATTGAATAACCAAACCAGCATTCAGGTAGAGAATGGAATCGACTTGTACAAGGTAACCTATTTTACAGCTGGATCGGATGGAATGCCGGATACTGCCTCCGGGCTATTTGTCGTTCCCGACCTCGATACCGATGAACACCCCGTATTAATTTATCACCACGGAACCAGTGCTTCAAAAACATTGGTTCCCTCGGCTCTGGAATTGGAATTCAATCTCTACGCAGGACTGGGGGGCATAGGCTATGCAGTACTTGCTCCTGACTACCTGGGTATGGGAGAATCCAGGGGATTTCACCCCTATGTACATCGGGCCACTCAGGCTTCCGCGAGCATCGACCTCCTCCACGCTTTTGCTGAATGGGTAGATACAGGTCATACAGGATGGAATCAACAGCTTTTTCTCACGGGTTATTCCCAGGGAGGACATGCTTCCATGTCTACACACTGGGAGCTTGAAACCCACTACAGTCAACAATATCCGGTCACAGCTGCAGCCCATTTATCCGGGCCGTACAGTATTTCAGGTGTGATGTTTGATCACATGATGAGTGAAGTAGATTACCTATATTTAAGTTATATTCCCAATGCCGTACTGGGTTTTCAAGAAGTATACGGCGATCTGTACGAAGACCTGGAAGACATTTTTAAGCCGCAATTTATAGATAATATCAATCTCTTTTACAATGGTGAAATCGACCTGGTCGATTTAAATATACGAATGATATTTACTCTTTACAACCTGTGCAATTGTGCCCATCCCAGACAATTATTTAATCCCGAATTTGTAGATAAAATGGAAAATGAGCCGAATAATCTCTTTATGGAACACCTCAGAGACAACGATACTTATGCATGGGGCCCACAAGCACCGACTCGCATATATTATTGCACGGGGGATGACCAGGTGCCCTACCTCAATTCTGTGGTTGCCGATTCTGCAATGCGGGCCAATGGGGCTGTAGATTTTGATTCTGAGGATTTCGGAAATCTAAATCACGGGGGTTGCGCAACTCCCGCGGTTACTTCCACCATTGATTTTTTTGCTGAATTTTTAGAAACCTCATCCTCAATAGAAAAAAGTTTGGATAGGCTGGAAATATATCCCAATCCAAGTCGCGGAGCGATCGATATTCAGGGAATTGAAAACCTTCGGCTTGTAAGTCTTTCACTATACGATCTTCGCGGAAGGTTGCTCCTGCAAATGGGGCCGTCGACTACTATGGATTTAAGTGAATTCGCAGATGGGATATACCTGCTGAAAATCGAGGGAGAAAACGAGGTACATACCCGTAAAATAGTACTTCAAAAATAATTGGTTTCATCCCTTACTGCGCCCCATATTGGCGGTGGAGAGGGACAGAGAGTACAGGGTGTTAGATTGAGCCTGTCGAAATAAACTCCCAGAGTGGATTGATTAAGGGCAATTGCGGTGAGCACCAGAAGGTAAAAAAATCCTACTTATCTTCCTTTTGCGATTCCTGCCATTCCTTCAGTTTATCTAAATCACCTGTGGCAGCTATTTTAGCTTGTTCAGGCCAAAGGGTGGGGTCGTGGCTTTTGTATCTGTTGCCGGCTTCACTCAATATTTCAGCAATTTTTTCAGGGCTGCTGTCAGCGATAGCTGAATAGGTACCGAGTCCCGCCTCACTCAAAATTTCTGCAATTTTTGGCCCGATGCCATCAATAAGCTTAAGGTTGTCGCCCTTGCCGGTGGAAGCAGCTTTTTTCTGAGCTGCTTTTGGCTCTTCTTTTTTCTCTGCTTTAGGTGCAGTTTTTTTCTCCTCTTTCGGCTCTGCCTTAACTTCAGCTTTAGGTGTCGCTTCCGCCTTCACTTCAGCGGACTCTTTTTTCTCCGCTTTAGGTGCGGCTTTTTTCTCTGCTTTGGGCTTAGCTGCCTTCGTGTCGAGACTCTCTTTCACTTCCACGAGATCTGGAATTACAGATACATAAGTTCTGTTGCGTCTTTTGGTGGTGAATTTAATCTCACCGTCAATCAATGCATAGAGGGTGTGATCTCTTCCCATCCCTACGTTGCTACCCGGGTGAAATTTGGTACCGCGCTGTCTGATGATAATATTACCAGCATTGGCGGCCTGTCCACCAAAAAGCTTAACGCCAAGTCGTTTACTGTTACTGTCGCGACCGTTATCCGAACTACCTACACCTTTTTTATGTGCCATATCTTAATTTTTATACAGATATTTTATCTATAATCAATTGAGACAGATATTGTCTGTGGCCTTTTTTGACCTTGTATCCCTGTCTTCTTTTTTTCTTAAAAACAATTACTTTGTCGTCTTTTACATGATCGACTACCGTGGCCTCCACCACAGCTTTTGCTATATTAGGTGTTCCCACACTAATACTATCGCCATCGGCTACCATAAGTACCTCATCAAACGATATTTTTTCTCCTGAGTCGGCACCGAGTCGGTGAACGTATAATTTCTGTCCTTCCTGAACTTTGAACTGCTGACCTGCTATGTTAACTATTGCGTACATATTTTTTCCACTTTTTAAAAACGGACTGCAAAGATAGAATTATATATTTGAACAAAAAAACAAAAACTCAAAATAATTCTCTCAGTTGGAAGGAAAAAATTTCTGCTTGGCTGTTTCTTTCAATTTTCATCCTTATTTTTTTACCTTCTCTTTTCATTAATTTCCGGTTGATAGTCCCCAATCCAAACCACTTTGCAGGCAATCTCTGAAAAGTTAACAATCGATCTCCTTTGCGAATACCGGCTTCAAATGCAGGTGAATCCTCCACCACATTAATAACATAGTACTCCCTGAGATAGGGACCGGTGGCAATTATACTGAGGCCGCTTTTATCGTATTTAAATGGGCGATTGTATTTCCGGTAGGGACGTATATGAACTTTAGCACGAGGGTAGTCTATATACAGGTGAAATCTGCTGAGAAATTGATTTCCTATAATGCCCTGTCGGTTGAGTTGTTTGTAGTCAAAAAGGAAGGTGTCTAAATCCTGGTAACAGGCAACAATTCCCTGAAATTGGTATCCCCACAATTCCATGGCCTGTAGTCTGCCCAGATAACCCCTCAAATAACCGCCCAGTCCCGCGCCCAATTGTCCGCGAATCACTTTGTCGGGAAGCTCCAGAGATGGGTGCGTATTGGTGTGAATAAGCAGGGCCAAGCCCGCACCGGTATCCAGTAAGAAGTTGAGGGCCAAACTGTCAGAATCAGCGAGGATAACATTGGCTTCCACATAGGGTTTGTTATTGGCCAAACTAATTGGAAACGTATCGTATTTACGCTCCCGGTAATTAAATTTTTCCGCTTTATGAAGCTCTATATACCCACTTCTATAATTGATTTCCACCACGTAATCACTAAAATAGGAAGCTCCCAATATACCGTGAATTTCAACCCCTAAAAATTGATTCATGGTGCTGTAGTCCTCTTCTAACACCAACATACTCATCGTTTTTGGTTTGGCGGGCCCTACCTTTAATTCAATATTCCGTACAATCAGCGCGTACAACTCTACCGACAGGTCGGCGCCGTATAAGGGAATTCTGCGGTCGTACTCCACCCCAAAAAGATCGGTGTAAAGGCGTTCAAAAATTATGGTATTTTCCGCACCGGTATCAAAGATGAGATTCAACTTTGCCGTACCGAACAGTTTGCCTTGTACCAGTATAAAATCTCCGTATTTTTGAAAGGGAATCTGCACGCTCACCCCATCCTGGGTAACATCCTGCACCTGAGTGGATACAGGTGCGCTCAGAAATAGCATATATCCAAGTAAAAACAATCGGATGGGATTTAAAAGTATTGTCATTGTAATCCATTGAACAACTAAAAACCAAAATTGAAATTAGAGAAGCATACTACCCATTTATTTCACGGCGTCCTCTCCAGTAAAATGCGAGTAACAGCGCTGAGATCATATCCCAAATCCCCCACCAGGCCATTACCAGTATCATTCCCCCCAATCCATCAAAGAAATTAAATACCAACACCAGGCCCAATCCAGAATTCTGAATGCCGGTTTCAAAAGAAATTGCTTTGGAGTCGGCCAAATTCAAACCGTTTACTCTGGCAAAATAATACCCGAGGATCAACGCACCTCCGTTGTGAACCAAAACCAACAAGAAAACCAATTTCAAATAATAAACTAAATCGGACCGATTGTCCCAAACTGCCACTAATATAATTATTAAAAATATGGCCAGTGCTAATTTTTGAGTGGGTTTACTCACCTTTTTTGCAAATAAATGGTATTTGTGATTAATCCACATTCCGGCGATCAAAGGCACCAACACAAGATATACAATATTGAGCAACATACCAAACGGATCTACAGCCACCGCCTGAAGCAACTCCCTGGTATCGGGCAGCATTCCCGCCCAAAACTGAAAAGTCAAAGGGGTAATTACAATGGCAAAGAGGGTGACAATTGAGGTCAGGGTAATAGAAAGAGCGGTGTTGCCCCTCGCGAGATGGACCGCAAAATTGGATATATTACCCCCGGGACAACAGGCTACGAGAATTAATCCCAACGCCACACTGGCCGGCAAGTCCCAAATCGAAATCAACAACAGGGTAAAAACAGGTAAAAGTAGGAGTTGTGAAGTCAACCCCACTGCAGAGGACCTGGGGTGATTTACCAGCCGTTTAAAATCCTCTGTTTTCAGATTCAAAGAAATAGAGAACATGATAAAGGCCAAACAAATATTGAGCAGAAACAACTGATCGCTGCTGAAGTCAATACGAATTTCATCTATACGATCCATTCCCTTTTTTCATTGGTTGGTGAAAAAAGGTAAAAGTAAGTAAAAACCTGAGTTCGATTATTCTATCTCGCATAGATAATTGTAATTCAATGGTTAACCCGGTGGAATATATTCATAATCGACACACTGGCCCTGCAAATCTGATCACGGAAGCCAAAATCCTTAGAAGCACCAAAAACACCATATATCTGTATGGTTAATTCTTTCGCTTTCTGCCAAGCCATTATATCTTCAAATCGCTCGATCTTCATTAACTTTCTAATTTTATAACTTTTCAACTTTCCAACTCAAAACTCACCTTTTCTCCAATAAAAACCAATCTACCCAGGCGTTCATGTGCTCAACAGAATTGGGGCGAAGCAATATTTCCCGGTGATCGTTTAGCAAAAACATGGTGGGGGTGCCAAAAACGTAGTAACTCTCTGCCATGGGGCTGTCCCAGCCTTTGAAATCACACACACTCAAAAAAGGCATGTTATCTGCAAACTGCAAAAAATCCTCTTCAGTGTGGTCCAGGGATACCACTATCACTTCTACGCCCTCCGCACTCCATTTATCGTATAATTCAATCATTTCAGGCAGTTCCCTGACACACATGGGACACCAGCCTGCGGCAAAGACGACCAGTGTATAGGGACTTTGCAGTTCGGATAGTTTTTGAGGGACCGTTTCACGCGAATGGCTTTTTACCAGCATTTTTCCCCTGAATTCCAGATCGGGTGCGATATTTCCAATTTTCATTGCGCGGTAGGTTTCCAGTTGCTTGGCTACTTTGTCATCTACAGAACACCCTTCATCCCCCAATACTTTGAGCGCCAGGTATTCCGCTGATCGAAAAAGGCTGCGCCTTTCCAGTAGATTGAAAAGATGGTCAGTAACTTCATTGAGACGCTGTGGTCTTTCTCGCAGCTGCTCCAGTATAATGTCAATGGATACATTGAGTTCCGTAAAAACAGTATCGAGCGGCCCAGCAGAATTTTCGATAAACCACACGTGATTCTCAATGGCCTCTCTGAATAAGCCGCTTTTGTATAGGCGGTCGTCGGCATAATTGATCTCGCGCAGAGCTGACGTGGTGGCGGGAATCTCTTCTACCCGGTGTTGCGCTACCACGGATACGTTGCTTACCAATTTTCGGATGGGGAGAAACCATCGCACATAGCTGTCTTGAGTCAGACTATTTAAAAAATCGCTTTCCTCCTTTTGAAGTCGGTTCTTTTCCTGCTCTATGGCTTTTACTGGCTCTTTTTGCACTGAAAACAAGGAATCCCTGGAGTACATTCTTTCCAGAAACAACCACGCACTCAGCGCCTGCTCGCGTTTGGGCTGTTCAGTTGCATATTGGACAAACCTTTTATTTTGCGTTCCTTGATTAACTTCAATACTCCCGGTGAAACTGAGGGTTTCACCACGCAATCTCACTTCTTCTCCACTCAGTACTATCACCAGGGGCTTTTGGTCGGCCGGCGACTGCAACAGCCCCATACCGTAATCAGTTGGCCCGAAATTCAGACGAAAGGTACCGTCTTCTCCAATGGTGGTGGAATCGATGTGATAGGTATTCAATCCCTCAAAACCCACCAGTTCAATTTTCTCGTTGGCCAAAAGGCTGAAGTTGCCTGCAATGGTTTGAGCCGTAAGCCCTGAACCGAGTGCCATTGCTAAAAAAAAAATTACAAAATTCTTAATCATCATTGTAGTGCGTTGATATTCATTCATCTTTGCAAAAATAGGATTTTCTCAAAAACCCATGCCTGTGATTTTCTATTCTTTATAATACTGGTAAGATTTTATTGACCTGGAAGGTTGTAGTCCTTTGGTGAATACTCCACATTGCGCACTTACAGCCTATTAAGAATGCAAGGGTGCATCTGAATACTCATTGATGAGCGACTTAGGAATTTGCAAATTCCTGGTTTCAAGCCGACTGTTCGGAACTATTAATCCGAATGGAATACGATCATATATCATAAAAATCGAAGATTTTTATCCCACCGGGTTTACCCGTAATGAATCCATATAGTGGCAGGCCCCGCTTATTCCTCCGGGTTAATCCTCGTGGAATAGCAGCTTGGCTGATCCCGCAAAGCGGGATTCCACCGGGCTAGTCCTTAATGCAACGAACAGATCTGCCACTCCCCCGAACGGTGTTGCCAAAGATGGCACCTGCCTGACCTATGAAGAGGATTGTAGAATGGATACCGTTTACTGTACTACTCCAATAGGTACCATTGTTACCGACAGACAAAAGCGAACCATCCCCTTGAAAGCGGTAGCCCGCCACGGGCAATTTTAACGGGGAGTCAAATGCACCGTGGTGATCGTAGCTAATCCAACTTTCACGTTCTGCATTTAACTCTGTTTCAGTAGGAAGGCGGTAGCCTTTTGGACACGGGTTGTTCACGCCCTTTACCCCCTGCCATAAATTATCATCCTGAGGGCTGAGCCAATCAGCTATATCTGAATTCGTGGTAATAAATAACCCATCCCAGGCATTCCCAGCATTGGGTACAGCAGTAGTCGCTATACTATCTGGATAATGAAGTCAGGAAGATCTGCACTGATGTCCATCGGCAAAGCGGCCCCATTGGAAGAGGTCTCCAAAGGAATTCTCATCGTCACTGGCAGTAGCTGCTTGTGAGGCCCCAAGGTTCCGGTCCATCCATATGTCTCCGGTAATAGGGTTGGTCACAGGCACCACTTTCGTGCGGTCCCCGCAATGATCGTAGCCCGTTGGGTAGGGAAAGAGGTCCACGTTTACATATAAACCCCGGCTAAATAATGTGTAGGACACTTCATTTAGGACTAAAGTATCGATTTGACCAAATACATAACCCACGTTCATCAGAACTGTGGCTAATAGAAGGATTGAAATCTTTTTCATCTTTTTTTTTCTTAAATAGAAATAGAGAATTGATTTCATTCTGATGTTTACAAACATAATATTATGATTTTTAAATACAAAATATTTTAAAGGTTTATTCCTGGAAAAGCCTGTAAATATCTACAAATGTTAGATACACCTCGTTTTTGATCTATTTTTGCAGCTTGGAAAGTTATAATCTTTCACATTCTGCTAATTCGGATTAGGTGTTTCCGTGCACCTCCTAAAAAAAGACCCCCTTTGCCGTGATTGACAAAGGGGGGTCCCATCCCATAAAAAAAAGTAACTTATATATCTGATTATTCTATGATAATCATTTTTCTCGATGCATTAAAGTTTTGTGCATCGAGTCGGTAGTAAAGTACACCACTGGTTCCAAGATCAGATCCCTGAATTCTCACTTCGTTGTAACCCGCAGTGAAGTCTTCTGACCTTTGATAAACCAATTTACCAGTCACATCGTAAACACTGAGTGAAGCTTTTTGATCCATTGGAAGTCTGAATCCGATAATGGTTTCATCCCTAAAAGGGTTGGGCCTGTTTTGATACAGTACATATCCCTCTCCGGTAGAAATATCATCAAATTTCAACTCCAGTGGCCTGGGCGTATCTTTCGAGTAAATTTCTGCGTCTGTAATCGCAGACCCGAGGTAAAGATAGTCTCCGATCTGACCGTCCTGTCTGGTAGTGAAAGTCATTTCAAAAAGTACCTCGCCATCCTGGATTGAATGATCTTCAAAATCGGACCAGGAGGTAGTAATCAGCCCTTCGCTCAAGTAGGTAAAACCAAAGTTATTGTCGCGGATATCTAAAACTCCGGACTGCACCTCGATCAATTCTATCACTTCCGGGTCGAACATAAGCGTTCCCTGAAATCCGCTGATTTCTTCAAATTCAGATGCCATGAAAGAAACGGTTACCAATTGACCTCTCACAAATTTTTGATCCTCTACTACAAATTTCAATGGCTGGCCTATGGTACGCTCTTCCGATGTGGTCAGATTATTTGGGGTCGAACTGTTGTTGATGTCCCCTATCTTAACACCTACGAAATCGAGTCCCAACCTGTTGTCAATGAAAGACCTTATGCTGTAGGTCTCCATAAAAGGCTCCTGTAAAGGATTCGCAGAAGTAAACTGATGTTCCGATTCGACAAATCTCCATGAACCGTTATTGGGCAACTCTTTGGTGGCTCCCAAAATGAGTTTTCTTAGTTCAGCCACATCCACCACATTGATGCTTCCACTTTTGTCGACATCCGCAGCTATCATCTGATAGGGAGATGTCAGTGGTGTGATCCCCAGAATATGCCTTTGGATTAAGGCTATATCGAAGGTAGAAACTCCATTTAACCAATCGTCATTTTTTTGAGGGATCAATTCATAATCCTCATCAAAAGGTACAGATGTAAATCCGAAAAATCCGTTTGCATTGGTCATCGAAGGGGCCTTCAGTGAATTCTGCAGCGAAAGGGTAACATTTTCTACTCCTTCCTCTTCTTCATTCACAATCATACCGGCAATTGCTCCTCCAATGGTTCCCGACCCGTTGTCCGGGCATACCTCGTTGTTGTCCTGTATGATAACATAGGTATTGCAGTAGTCTTGATTGCCGTTTGCATCAGTGACCCATATTTGGACAAACCTCTGTCCCAATGAGTCGCAATCAAATAACCTGGTAGTGTCAAACTGATCACTGGAAAATGAAAAACCAACACCGTAACCACAACTGTGGTAACTCCCCGCATCAAAAAAGGAGGCCTTCAATTCTATCTCTGCCCAATCCGCAATTCCGTCTCCACTGGTATCCATGGGCATCAATTCAGCTGCCAATCCGTGATAACAGACCGGTGAGGGTTGCTTGCAGTTGATGATTTCAAACAAATGCTCGCATACGGTGATGTTTCCACAATGATCTTGTACCGTCCAAAGGATTCTGTGCTCTCCGAGCGGATAAGTACCACTGGCTTCATTGGAGGCGTTTCCGGGATCGGCATAGATATTATTGGCTGAGGTATAGTTAAACGTTCCATCGTTCGAAATGTCAACCTGATAGCTCCAAATCAAGTCATCTTCATCGGTACAATCGTCGTCGGCTTCCTGAATCAGTTCTACAAAAGCTCCTTGACAATCGGGATCATAAGAGCATATGGGGTCCAAATCATCGCAGTTACCTATAAATTGAGGTCCTGTGGTATTGATGATTTTAATTACCTGGGTGTGCTCCCAAATTTCGTAGCTCCCATTATTAAATTGGCACCAGTCAATAATCTTCCATTTTCTCAGCACCTTATAACAAGATGGATCGTTCGGAGAATTGAAATAAAAGACCTGATCAACCGGATCGTTTACAGCTACTAAATCACAAATTCCCGCACTAAATGTAGGCTTTCCCGTCATAGAGGGGTCTAAATCACCCGGGTCACAAACACCGGCTCCGGAAGTAAGCTCTACATCGTCGGGCCATACAATCGTACTGCCGTCAAAAGAACTGAAATTTTCTACATAAATCACTTGTTGACAACTGGAGGACGGCCCACCGGGTCCCTCTACCGTAAATGTTCTGGTAATCGTTCCTTCTTTACACTGTCCAATATCAAAAACTTCGTTTTCGATGATGTTCTCCACTTCGCAATTGTCAAAAGCAAATCCATCCAATCCCCAGTTGTGAGGCTGACTAACTCCGGGGTTGTCGGGATCATTGAGAATAATCGGATTTCTCGGATCCAAATTGGGATCCTGAAGATCACTTAAGTTCTCAACTATAGCAATGGTCCCAAATTCGTCGAGTTCGTCAGGATTGTAAATATACTGGCATGAAATAGTTATGTCCGGAGGACAAGTAATGGTTGCAGGCAATTTATCCTGAACTTCCACTTCTACCATGCACTCATTGACATTTCCCGAAGTATCGTACACTCTCATCACCACCATAATAAGGTTGTTGGGAATATCGCAACACGAAAACTCTAAATAGGGTCCAAATGAGGTATTGTAACCACAGGAAAAATTCATCCGACCAACCTCAAAATAGTCAATTCCACATTCGTCGTGACTTCCGTTGTCAAAAACTTCAGCGTCTACTTTAGCTTTTCCGTCACTTCCCAGGGACACCACGGTAACCGTTTTACAAACAGCTATGGGAGGAGTTTGATCCTCAACTGTAACATGCACTTCACAACTGTTCTGGTTAAAACACTCATCATAAGCTGTATAAACTACCGAATTTACACCGATTGAAAGCTCAACCAATCCCCCATTGCTGTCGCTTTTAAACCCACCTGGATAGGTCAGATCTACTCTTTCAATGTCGTTGCAATTGTCAGAAACAGTTGCCGGAGGTAAAAACACTACGGCTGAACAACCATTGGGATTGGTACTCACTGTAATGTCTGGTGGGCAAATTACCTCAGGACCTTCATTGTCCACAATCTCGATTACCTGTACATGAACATCGACAATTTCCTGGCTACACCACCATTCCCTAACTGACCAGGTTCTCATTATTTTCACCTTACAATCAAAGGTAGGGATATTTACATCTGTGTACGTAACCAATATATTGCAATACTGTCCGGCAATGGGATAGAGTTCAATATCATCAGGGCCTATAACAGGAACTCCCGTATACAAGGGATGTGGATTTCCATTTCCGTCTTTAGGATAGTCCTCATCACATAATAATTCATTGTCCTCTGCCACGCTTAAATCTCCCGGATATTCTATTGAATCCATATCTATCCGCTTTAAATAATAGGTTTTGGTGCAAGGCCCGCTTGTGTTACCGGAGGCGTCTGTAGCGGAATAAGTGCGATCCACCCTTTGTATATGAAGGGAGTCGCAAGTCAATGGAGTGATCACTTCATTGAGTAAATCAACCTCAACATCGTCCAGGTCTGTACAATTATCTGTCGCCACAGGTAGATCGTACTCTATTAAAGTCCAGCAGGCAACCGTATCGGTTTCACAATTAAGCTGCGGAGGCATCTTATCCTCGACGGTAATTACACTCCAACAAAAATTTTGACTGGTTGAATCCGTAACTTTTACCGTAAAGGACTGATTCAGATGGTCGCCGTTAACAAATGGTGAAGTAGGAATAGGCAAACCATCGCTGCCGAGTACTTCTACCCCAAAACCTCCGACACAACCTGAAGGCTTAGAAACCATATCGTAGGTGATTTCTGCCTCACAGTTTTCATCTACAGAGACCTGGGTGTTGAAACAAGACATTACGCAATTTGTCTGCGCAAGCATCCCGTTTGAATTGATGGTTAGGAAAAGGCCCAACATCGAAAAAACACATAATATTTTTTTCAATTTTAATACAAGCCTCTCCTGCTCAATTGAAGTAAAGTTTGTTTTCTTCATGAGAACTTAGTTTTAGTTAGTTAATTTTAAAATACAATGACCGTTATATTGACTACCTCACCCGACAACAGAAATAATTCCGGTGCATGGAGATATCCATATACTAATTTGTTAAACTGCGCACTATTTGCAGTCTAGTAGATTTACTATCAATTCTTGGTTGGAAAGTTGGAACGCAGTAGTTTTTTTACTCTACAATCTTCAGGTTGGAAATAAATTATAATTGTAGGTTATATATGACTTCGTTTGTCATCAAGGGCAAATATATTACGAAATATTGTAATTCAACAAGCCGGAGATGGGGTATTTTTTAGATGATGATATTTTATAAAGTTTAAGATGCTATTAATCAAAGCTTAGTAGTAAAAATAAAAAACCTCCCCTTCAAACTTTTTTGAAGAGGAGGTCCCATCCCAATAACAGTAAACTAAATTCTTGCTTTCTTTTTTAGAAGAAAACCAATTGCTTATCTGATCAATATCATTTTCTTCGTCGCACTGTAACCCTCGGTATCCAATCTGTAATAGTATACCTGATTGGTCCAGGAAGAGAGATCGTCAATTCTGATTTCGTTATATCCCTTGTGAAAATCTCTTTCAATCGTTCTCACCATTTTTCCGGTTACATCGTATATGGTAAGGGTAGCCGGTGCATCGTTGGCCATTCTAAATCCAATGACTGTCTCATCCTTAAATGGATTGGGGCGATTTTGGTACAATTCAAAGTTGTCACCAACCTGGTAATCACCGCTAAAATTCAATACCAATTCTCTAGGTTCGCCCTTAACATAAGCTCTGGTTTGGGTAACCATAGAAGATACATTTATTGCATCAGGCACCTCCCCATTGCTTTTCGCTTCAAATACCAGGGTAAACAATACCTCCTCATCCTCTATAGAAGTCGGTAGTATGTCGTTCCAGCTAAAGGTAACTATACCTTCACTGATCAACTGCTGTCCAACGTTTTTCTCACTCAGGTCAATGCGTTCCGGAGTCACGTCACTCAATTCCAGGAGTTCTTTGTCAAACAGGAGAGTAAACTGAAAAGCATCTACCTCAGTGAAGTCCTTTGCCTTTACCTCCATGTAAATAAGTTCATCAGAGCTGAAACTCTGGTGGTCCATATTCAATACCAGAGGATTGTTTTGACTTCTCTCATCCGATCCATCGATACCTGAAGGATCCACACTGCCGTCAATGTCTCCGATTTTTACACCTATAAAGTCCACTCCCGGCATATGCGCATTGAAATCCGGGATCATATAGGTTTCGTTAAACTGCTCCTCAAGGGGATTAAAGGCAGTGAATTGGTAATCTGCATCCACAAACCTCCAGGAGGTATTGTCCGGGAATTCATCGTAAGTACCTAAAATCACTCTTCTGAGATGCGAAATATCTCTTACATCCACTACTCCGTTGCGGTCAATATCCGCTGCAATCCACTGGTAGGGAGAGTTGAAATAGGATATACCCAGGATGTGCCTTTGGATCAATGCCACATCAAAAGTGGTCACTCCTTCCAATGGATTCACATCTCTCTCAGGAACTACTTCATACGCTCCTCCCAACGACATGGCCGGGAAGTTATAGTTTCCTGAAGTGTTGGTCATGGAGGGAGCAATTCCCGCCCCTTCCAAATTAACAGCTACTTCGTTAACCGATCTTCCATCTTCCATAGATATCAAACCACTTATTATACCGTTTTGTCCGCCTCCTGAGGTACCACCTGCGCCATTGCAGGCCTGATTGTTGTCCTGCACATCAACTGTCGCTATACACACATCAAAGGTCCCATTATCTGAAATCACATAAAGTGCCACCGATTGATTTCCAATGTCGTCACAATCAAATAACCGTGTGGTTTCGGTGGGGTCCGGTGAAAAAGAATAAACTACATCGTATCCACAATTGTGATAGCTGCCTGCATCCAAAAAGCTGGCTTTTAAATTCAGCATAGCATAATCAAACTCGCCGTCGTTGTTGGTGTCCATGGGCATTAACTCAATTGCAATTCCGTTTCTACACAAAACTTTGGGTTGAGTCATATTCAATACGGTAAAAAATTGCTGTAAGGTAGAAGTGTTTCCGCATCCGTCAGAAACCGTCCAAACAATTCTGTGTCTGCCCACCTGATATTCACCGCTTGCATCTGTGGGATCGCCGGCATTGGGATCCGTAGAGCTGAGATTAAAGGTCCCGTCATTATCTAAATCTATGTCGTATCTCCACACCAGGTCCTCTGGTGGCGTACAATCGTCTGTAGCAGATTGTTTTAAATTGACGAGAGAAGAAACGCAAGCCGGATCCATGGAATTCACCGATATATCTTGAGGATCTCCCGTAAATTCAGGAGCTTCATTATTTACTATCTTGATGGCCTGTTCCCAGGTCCAGGTGTAGTAATGTCCATTTTCAAACTGACACCAATCGATCACTGTCCAGGTTCTGATGATTTTGTAACAAACCGGATCGTTAGGGCTGGTGGTATAAAAAGTTTGATCGGTGTAGTTGTAATGCACATTGTCGCAAATTCCCTGTGTATACTCTGGATATCCGGTTTCATCGGGATGGGTATCTATTCCATCACACACATTTACCAACATCACATCCTCCGGCCAATCGATGGAAGAAAATTCAAATGGAGTAAAATTTTCTATTGTAATCACCTGGTTACATTGAGCACCTAGATTACCGGCAACTCCGTGCGCATAAAACGTCCTGGTAATGGATCCCGTTCCACACATACCTATATCACTAACAAATGTATCGCTCACTATCACTGCACAATTGTCATAGGCAAAACCATCTACTCCCCAATTATAGGGCTGAGGGGTATATTCCGTATTGCCGGCGTCGTCGATAATTATCGGATTCCTAGGGTCGGTCAATGGATTTTGCAAATCTGCCAAGTCACTTACTACCACCACACTTCCAAACACGGAGAGGTCGTCTTCATCAAAGGGATACTGACAACTCACAGTAATGTGGGGAGGGCAGGTGATCGAAGCGGGCAGTTTATCCTGTACTTCTACAAAAACCATACATTCATTTTCGTTGCCACTTTCATCCGTCACCCTCAAAATTATTTGAATGGGATTGTCCATTAAATCACAACAATAAAAGTCCACATAAGACTTGAAGGTAGGCGCAACGATGTCACAACCCTGATTCATTCTCCTCACGTCAAAAGTCACCTCGCCGCACTCGTCATAACTGCCATTGTCAAATGACTCGGCAAACACGCGGGCAGTTCCATCGGAAGTTAATGATACTACTGTATTTTCTTTGCAAATGGGAACCGGTGGTGTTTCGTCCATTACCGTAACCGTCATGGTGCAAGTTGTGAAATTTTGGCACACATCATAAGCGATAAATTCCACTTCATTTACCCCGGCATTGAAATGGATGATACCACCCTGCCAGTCAAATTGAAATCCATTGGGAGGGTCTATATCTATTCGGTCCACTTCGTTGCAATTGTCTTCAGCATCGGGCTTTGGAATAAAAACACCGGCCGAACAATTCTGATTGGAAGAAGTAGTAACCGTAATATCTTGAGGGCAAATCAATTCCGGTCCTTCTTTATCCAGGATTTCTATTTCCTGAAATTCAGTAATAATGTTGGTGGAATTGTCACATCTCCACTCGGCGATGGTCCAGGTCCTGCGGATTAGGGTTTTGCATGGACTGGAGGTCAGTATTTGATCGGAAAAACCCGAGCTGATACCGCATATATTATTCAACTGACCTATGATTTCAATACTGTCCAATTGAGGGTAGCCGGTGTACACCGGAGAAGGATGTCCCTGACCCGTCACCGGAAATCCCTCATCGCAACTCAAAGCCGAATCATTGGCTGCAATAAAGTCCTCGGGAAATTCAATTGAGTCCACGTCTATTCTTTGTACATAAAGGGTCTGCGTACAGGGATCTGATTGATTACCACTCTGATCGATAGCCACATAGGTTCTTTCAATTTTTCTGATCAACAAATCATCGCAAAGAACTGAGTCCGTTTGATTCAACAAAACAATGGTATCTACCGGTCCGCAATTGTCAGATGCATCTGGTAGGGTAAATGCCAGAGTTTCAAGACAAGATACCGTATCCATTGAACATTCTATAGTGGGCTTCAATTTATCTTCTACCGTTACATACCCCCAGCAATGATTGCCCGAAGGGTTCCCCTCCTCATCGAGACGAGTTACTTTAACCAGCAGGGTTTGGTCCAGGTCATCCTGATCTACTATATCTGTCCCTCTGTTTTCAATTTCGACTATATGAAGTTGGTCGGCACAGGGAATATTGCCCGCCAACATTTCGTCGGGAGTAACCACCGCAGTACAATTGGAACCTACAGAAACCTGTACGTTTTGCTTGCAACTGATTTCATCATTGGGAGGCGTAGGTGTGTTTACAGTAACTTCAAAAGAGCACTCCTGAACACCACTTCCGTCTCCGGGATCGAATGAGTAGCTCACTTCAGTGGTTCCAATTGGAAAAGTAGAACCGCTTTCCAATCCCGCAGTCAGCTCAGGTGGATTGAAACTAAAGTTTGATATTACAACTACTGCTTCACCCAATATATCATCTACAGTAAATACATTATAACAAAATTCATCTCCTGCTTTTAGAGGAATGACTTCACTCCCATTTTGAGTTAGTGGACCGTTGTCATCGGTTAGCTGAGTAAATACTCCATTTACCATGTATCCAAAAGGATCCCAATCTGGAGAAGTATTTAAACTCTGGTAATCCCAGTCAAATGATACATCTGAATTAATGGTAACGTCAATACAGTACAAGGTACTAATAGTATCATTTGTGAAGGAATTTGATCCAGTAATTTTAATGGAATCAGGTGCATATGACTCATCAACCATACCATTTCCGGCTTTGGGGTCAAAAGTCCAGTTAGAAGGTTCAAAAAACTCAGCAAATCCGTTCAATCCTGAAGTCGGACAATCTCCGGTGAATTCCAGCTCGTAATTAATGATGGGTACACACCCGTCATCGACAATATTAAATACAATGTCATCAGGGCACTCCATCGTACACGAGGTCTGTGCCTGCATTTGTTGATTTACAACAAACAGTGAAAAAAGTGTCAACATAGCAACCGTTAGGGATGGAAAGATGTGTTGACTCATGACTTTCCACGCACCGAATTTTCGGTAATAGTTAGTAATCGTAATCATGAGAACTTAGTTTTAGTTAAAAAAATCAATAATTCATATTTACATATACCAGTACAGCCCTTGTCTTGGCGGCAAGGCATAGGGAAATCAATCTATGCGTAGGTTGGAATTATTTCTTTCAGGTAGGTTGGAATAAAGTATATATTAAAAACTATAATAACTTGTAGGTAATTCTATTTTAGCTTTTAATAAATTACAACTTTATGTAATACATTGCAAATATAAGGTTTTATTTTAATATGATCCAAACACCCGGAGTGGGTATTTTTTACATTCATTTTTTTATAATAAATTAAATCACTGTATATTAATATTTTATACTTTATTTTATTTTATATGTGTTTAATAAAAATGCAAAAAATACCAAAATGGGAGCCTTGCAAAGTGCAAAACTCCCATTTGGGATGGAATTTATTGAGTCCGTTTTATAAATTAATTGACTACCATTTTTTTAACAGCCACGTGATTTCCCGTGGACAATTGATAATAATACACACCCGGGGTCAACCCAATTTTTCCTGCATCCAACTCAAATTGGTGTTTGCCCGCAGGTAAATTTTGGCGAGTATTCCAGATCAGCTTTCCTGCAACATTGAAAAGTTGGAGGGTTGTCTCCCCATCCGAAGGAATCACAAATGGAATTAGGGTATTGCCTGTAAATGGATTGGGGCGATTTTGAAACAACTCAAAACGATTTCCGTCTTCACCTATCCGATCAACAAAAACCAATTCGAGCAGCCTGAGATCTCTGAGGCCATCAAATACCTCCGGCACCACATTCTCCGAGTCCAGTTTTATCGCTTCAGATAATACCCCTTCCCTTATTGCTGTGAATTGAATCTCTACAATAAAATCTTCCTTTTCAACCGCAATGGGGTGAACTGAACTGACACTCAATGCCATGGAGCCAAATTCATCTCTGTAACTTATGTTGTATATATCCGATAGAGAAGTTATGTTTTGATTCATTACTACATCCTGTATATTCAGATAATCGCTGTCCCACAGGAGTTCAAATTGAATTCCATTGATTCGGTTCATATCTGTCAGTCTTAAGTCCACCGTGACTACCTCACCGGCTTTAAAAATTCGGTCCACCGCTTCCAGCGGATGTGGCCCACTCCTGGCCATTGAATGTTGGGGGTTGGCTGGACTCCCAATTGCATTGCCATTAAGATCTCCGATTTTAATTCCCACAAAATCTTTATTGTAGAATCGATCAATACCGGGTTCAATTAAGACGGATTCAGGTAAATCAATTTGTGTCGGCATTACTCCGTATGGAACAATAAAGTCAGCATCTAAAAACCTCCAGGAGGTGTTGTTGGGAAATTGATTGTAGGTTCCCAATATTAACCTTCTCAGTTCTGCTATATCCAGGATGTTTAACCTGCCATCGTTATTCACATCCCCTGCGATGAGGTAGTAGGGATTGGTAATTACATCAATACCCAGGATATGCCGCTGCAATAAGAAAATATCAAAGGTTGTCACTCCATTGAGCGGATCGTCGTCATTGAGTGGTTTTAACCACATATCTTCCCTGTATTCTAAATTCAAAAATTCAAAAAATCCGTACTCATCAGAAGTCGTTTCCCAGGTATCACCCCCTGACTCAACAAATACCAGACTATTGCTGATAGGTGTTTCGTCACTAAAGGTAAATAAAGACCCATTCAAATGAAGGCCTGATGAAAAACAGACCTCATTGTGATCCACCCTCAAAGACCCTTTACAAGAATCGATATTGCCAAATTCGTCGATTGCGTAAATCCAGTAATCAAAAAGAGTGTGTCCATCCGGCCCAGAAGCTAAATTTAGCGAATCGCAGGGTATGACAAGCGAATCCAGGCCGGGATCATTTATATCCAGAGTGATTATTAAGTTAGCAGAATCTGTACAATTGTCGGATGCCGATACTATTCCACCGAAAATAGATACGACCAGCGTATCTGAATCACCCCAATCTACAATTTCCTTCACACAATTAATGTCAGGTGTGATGGTGTCCAGTACTATTATGGTAAATTCAAATTCGGCCACGACACCGCAATGGTTCTCAGCAAAATAACTAAAATCAGTTGTCCCTACCGGGTACACTCCACTTGCGTCGGCACCGGTACTGTCACTGAAAGGAGAGTTATTCGTAACATTCACCTCAAAGCCACATTGATCCTCGGCTAACACCGGATCTAAATTTACAAATATCTCACAACTGTCCTCGGTTAAGTAAAACTCAAGGGTATCCGGAACATTAATAAATTCAGGTGGTGTGGTATCTTCCACAGTTAGTATTTGTTCAAACTCCCATACTGTATTGTGGCATTCGTCGGTGACTATCCACGTCCTCAATATCTGATCACACATGGTGTCTGACTCAATTATCAAATCGTCATTTACTACTGTGTATTCATTACAAGTTTCCACATCCGGATTTAATTCGGGAGCAGAACCATCCGGAATACTGTCGACATGAAAGTCCACACAACCCTCCACGGTAATTAGGGTATCGGGCCAAATAAAATCCAGTGAATCCAGCATTGATTTTCCATCAAAGGTAATTATCTGCTCACATGTGGCCGTATTCCCGGCATCGTCGGTAACTGTAAACTCCCTGCTTATTGTTCCTGTTTGCGTGCACGTATCGACATCTACTGTTGACACTTCATCTATGCTAACCAATAAACAATTGTCCTCGGCCTCGGCCTCACCAAATTGACTGAGATCTAGATTCTCCTCGTAGTCATGACAACTCACTGTAGTATCGGCGGGGCAAAATGTAAAAACAGGATTTTCCCCATCTTCAATCACCACTACGAAACTACATTCCGCTGAATTGCCCGAAGAGTCGATAGCTGTATAAAAAACGGTATCTACCCCAACCTCAAAAGTATCTCCCGACTCATGGGTGCTCGTCAAATCCATAACAAAGCAATTGTCTTCTGCGGTGGGAATTGTCCAGGTTACCACTGCACTGCATTCCCCTGGATCAGTATCCAACACAATGTCCGCCGGGCAATCAATTATCACAGGGTCTTCGGTATCATTTACTGTTACCGTAAATTGACAATCCTGCGGATGGCCATTTTCGTCCATAACTGTGTAGGTCACTGTAGTAGTACCTACCGGGTAAAATCCATCGGCTACAGTTGTATCTGGGTTAAAATCGTTGGTTATGGTCAACATTCCGCATCCACCGCTCACGGTAGGTAAGGGTACGGTCAAATATGCTCCGCATTCGGTGGTGTCGTTTTCTGCCACAATATCAGCAGGGCATACTATAGTCAACGGATCTGCTCCAAGTACCTCTATTGTAAAAGTACAGGTATCGGAATTTCCCGATTCATCGATCACTATATACATGACTTCCGTTATTCCTACCGGAAAAGTATCCCCCGGTTCATGAGAGGCTATAAGGGTATCTACCCCACAATTATCAGTAGGCACAGGAACATTCCAGGTAACTGCGACTTCACACTCATCCTCCAAATTATCTTCTACAATATCATCCGGACAAATTACCTCCGGGGTTTCGTTGTCCTCTACCGTTATTTCAAAGGTACATTCTACTGAATTGCCTGATGCATCTGTCGCAGTATAAGTTACCACTATAGTACCCAGGGCAAAAGTATCGCCCGGCTCATGGGTACTTGTCAATACCACTCCGGGACAATTGTCCTCTGCTGTTGGCAGCATCCACTCCACAATTGCGCTACATTCAGAAGAATCGGTATCTACTGTGAGGTCCCCTGGGCAATCGAGGATTACCGGGTCCTCAGTGTCCTCTACTGTAACTGTAAATTCACAACTTTCCATGTTGTCATTTTCATCCGTAACCGTATAGGTTACAGTGGTAGTTCCTACCGGGTAAAATCCATCGGCTACAGTTGTATCCGGGTTGAAATCGTTGGTTATGGTCAACATTCCGCAACCTCCATTTACCTCAGGTAAATCCACCACAAGATCTGCTCCGCATTCGGTGGCGTCGTTTTCTACCAAGATATCAGCAGGACACTCTATAGTCAGCGGGTCACCACCAAGTACTTCAATGAAAAAACTACAGGTGTCTGCATTTCCGGCACCATCTATCACAATGTAGGTTACCTCCGTAATTCCAATGGGAAAGGTATCTCCGGGTTGATGGGAAGCTATAAGGGTATCCACCACACAATTATCTGTTGGTTCCGGAATATCCCAAAATACCTCTACCTCACACTCCTCTTCTTCGTTTTCCACTATAATATCATCGGGGCAAACTACGCTGGGTGCCTCATTGTCTTCTACCACAACCTCGAAGCTGCACTCGACCGTATTTCCGGAGGCATCCTCTGCGGTATAAACCACTACAGTGGTTCCAACCTCAAAAGTATCTCCGGGTTCATGGGTACTTGTCAATTCCACTCCGGGACAATTGTCCTCCGCAGAAGGTATTGACCATTCCACCACTGCACTGCATTCCCCTTGTTCAGCGCCCACTACAATGTCTTCGGGGCAATTGAGAATTACCGGATCTTCAGTGTCCTCCACTGTAACGGTAAATTCACAGCTCTCCTCATTTCCATTCTCGTCCGTAACCGTATAGGTTACCATGGTAGTACCTACCGGGTAAAATCCATCGGCTGCCTCTTCGTTATTGAAATCATTCGTTATGGTCAACATTCCGCATCCACCGCTTACCTCCGGCAATTCAACCACAAGATCTTTTCCGCATTCGGTGGTGTCGTTTTCTACCAAAATATCAGCAGGGCAAGTTATGGTCAGCGAGTCTGCTCCAAGTACCTCTATTGTAAAAGTACAGGTGTCGGAATTTCCCGATTCATCGATCACTATATACGTGACATCCGTCATTCCTACCGGAAAAGTATCTCCCGGCATATGGGAGGCTATAAGGGTGTCTACTCCGCAATTATCCGTAGGCACAGGAACATCCCAGTCAACCTCGATCTGGCATTCCTCCTCCTCATTTTCAATTACAATATCATCCGGACAAATTACCACAGGATCTTCGTTGTCCTCTACCGTTATGGTTTGTTCACAACTGTCTGTATTGCCGCTTAAATCATAAGCGATGTAAATAACTATATTTTGACCCAATTCAAAGGTATCGGGAGCATTCACTATTATCGTATCAATTCCACAATTGTCGTTTGCCTCGGCCTCTCCAAGATCAACCCCGGTGGCAAAACACTCCCCCGGATCGGTATCTACTCTTAAATCCTCAGGACACACAATAGTTGGAGGTACGGTATCTTCTACCGTGTAAACAAACTTCCATTCGGTTGCATTGCCTGCACAGTCCGTGTATATGAAATAATAGGTCACCAGTACCACCCCATTCCCAAGGGGATCCTCCTCTTCTCTATCCAATACGGGAACCACTATATTTCCACAATGGTCTTTGACATCCATTGGT
>JAGTVA010000061.1 GCA_018224445.1 Saprospiraceae bacterium | reverse complement strand
TGGCCGATGCCACTTACCGGCAACGAAGATTGAGGTGCCTGTTTAATCGGGGCCCGCTCTTTTACCTGGAGATGCAGTTCAGATTGTTTTTCTACCTCCTGTTTTCATCCAGATCATCGGTCTATGGAGCGGTAGACCTGGACACGCTTCCAGCCAATTGGATGGTATCCCGCTTGAGGCGAGCGGAATTGCTCTTTGACGCCCACGAAATTTTCGATAGGGTTCCTGAATTGGAGGGCAAACCGTTCGTCAGGTGGGTGTGGCGGACGACAGGCAAATTTTTCGTGCCCGCTGCCAAATACCGCTGGACGGTCAATCAATCGCTGGCAGATCGGTTTAAAGCGGAGTACAGCAGTGATTTTGAGGTAATTAGAAACCTTCCGGAACCCGGGATGAATGGAGTAAATACCAGAAGAAAGCATCGGCTGATTCTCTATCAGGGGCGGGTCAACAAAGGAAGAGGACTGGAAGAAGCCATCGAAACCATGCGGTTTTTGCCCGAATTTCAACTGGTGATAGCGGGAGGAGGGGATATAGAGGCACATCTGCGCTACCGCGTATATCAATTGAAGCTGAACAATGTGACCATTACCGGAGATCAAAGCCCGGAGCAATTGAGAAACTGGACCGCCCAGGCCTGGATCGGACTCAACTTGCTGGATGAAGAAAGCGGCAATTATTACTTTTCCCTCGCCAATAAGTTTTTTGATTATATGGCTTTTGGAGTCCCCTCTATTTCCATGGATTTTCCCGAGTACCGCCTGCTGAATGACCGGTACCACTTTTCCTTATTGATTCCCAAGCTCAATCCTCTAATCATTTGCCGGGCCATAGAGAAACTGGACAAAGACCCGAATTTGCACTCGACTTTGTCGGAAAATGCATTAAAGGCCTATGCCGTATTAAACTGGCAAAACGAATCTGAAAAAGTCGTCCGAAGTTTACTAACCTGAGTTCGATGATTCTATCTCGCATAAAAAAAAGTAAATCAAAGCTTTGTAAATCCTACAAAACGAATACTGTTTTGATGTTAGCTTATTTTTACCTTTTAGTCATTTGAAAGCACACTATCCATAGAATTCCTCCCTATACGTCGTTGCTTTTTCTTTATTTATCTCGATAAATCTTCAAAAAAGCGTCTAGTGTTAAGTAAAGTGTGCTGTGTCGGTTAAGTCGCAGGTATTTTTGGCTTTTTCAAGGCGGAACAACGGAACCTAGCCGTAGCTAAGTGAGGCTTTTGCAACGAAGAAAAAGGCAAAAAGACCAAGACTTGGGCCGGCTAAATATACTTAACTTAACACTAATCTAGGGAGTTTTCTATGAATTATGCATCGCGATAATAATCGATCTCAGGTTACTCAGTCATACCCGCAAGGTCCAGTAAAAAAGCGTAATTCCTCGCCGTTTCCCTGTGCCGTTCGAATCTGCCCGCCGCACCGGAGTGCCCGGTGGATAAATTGGTGTAGAGCAACAGCGGATTGTCGTCCGTCTTTAATTCCCTCAATTTGGCCACCCATTTGGCGGGTTCCCAATACTGCACCTGTGAGTCGTGAAGTCCCGTAGTGACCAACATGGGTGGGTAATCCTGAGCCTCTACATTGTCGTAAGGAGAGTAGGACTTGATGTAGTGGTAGTACTCCTCGATATTGGGATTTCCCCACTCGTCGTATTCTCCTGTTGTGAGTGGTATGGACTCATCCAACATGGTAGTGACTACATCGACAAAGGGAACGGCGGCGATAACACCCGAAAACAACTCGGGAGCCATGTTTACTACCGCACCCATCAGCAACCCACCGGCACTGCCACCCATGGCGTAGATTCTCTCCGGATCAGCGTAATTGTTCTCCACCAGGTATTTTCCGCAGTCGATAAAATCGTAAAAGGTGTTTTTCTTTTTGAGCAATTTGCCGTCTTCGTACCAGTGGCGGCCCATTTCTTCGCCTCCTCGTATATGGGCAATGGCGTAGATGAAACCCCTGTCAAGCAAACTGAGCCTGATGGAGCTGAAAAAGGGCTCCATACTGTAGCCGTAAGAACCGTAGGCATAGAGTAGTAGAGGACTGCTTCCGTCCAAAGGCGTTCCTTTTTTATAGACTATGGATACGGGTACCTCAACTCCGTCCCTGACGGCAACCATTTTTCTTTTGGATTCGTAATTTTTGGAGTCAAAATCTCCCACAACTTCCTGTTCCTTGAGGAGGGTGAGTTCTCTTTTGTCCATGTGATAATCAAAGGTGGAATTGGGGGTGGTCAGGCTGGAATACCCTATCCGAAGCACTTCCGTATCCAATTCGCGGTTGACGGAGGGGTAAACTACATAGGCCTCGTCGTCAAATTCCATATAGTGTTCTTCTCCCTCCCATTCCATAATGCGCATCTGGGTGAGACCCTGCTTTCTCTCCTGCACGACAAGGTAGTCGTTAAAGAGTTCCATATTTTCGACCAGCACATCGTCGCGATGGGGGATGAAATCCTCCCAATGGTCGCGGGAAGTGCGATCCTCAGGGGTCACCATAATTTTAAAGTTTTTGGCGTTCCAGTTGGTCTTGATGTAAAACTTGTCGTCGATATGGGCGATGGAATACTCCAGATTGCCCGCGCGGTCTCTCGGTTCAAAAATCGTGGGCTCTGCCCGGGGGTCGTCTGCCGGAATCAATCGGTATTCCTGAGTCAGGGTAGAGTACGATCCGATTACGATGTACTTATTGGATTTGGTTTTGTAAATAAAAGCGGTAAAGGTATTGTCCGTTTCCTCGTAAACTGCAGTGTCTTGCTGAGTGTCCGTACCCAACTCGTGCCGGTAAATTTTGTATGCCCGGAGTGTTTCACCGTCTCTGAGGTTGTAAAACAATTGCTTAGAATCTGCGCTCCACACACTAGTACCTGTAGTTTGCGGGAGGAGGTCGGGCAGTATATCACCTGTGTGCAAGTCCTTGATGCGAATGTTGTAAATTCTTCTGCTGAGGGTGTCTTCACCAAAAGCCAAATAGCGATTGTCCGGGCTGACAGATAGTCCGGTGACATTGTAGTACTCGAAGGGTTCTGCCAACTCATTGACATTGAGAACTACCTCCTCCTCGGCTTCGAGGGATTCCTTCTTTCTGCAGTAAATGGGATGCTCTTTTCCCGTTTCGTACCGGGTGTAATAAAAGTAACCCTTATCGTAGTAGGGTACAGACTCGTCGTCCTGCTTGATCCGCCCGACAATTTCTGTAAAGAGTTCTTCCTGAAGTTCGGTGGTGTGACTCATCACCGATTCGAGGTAGTCGTTTTCCGCTTTGAGATACTCAATTACCCTGGGGTTTTCCCTGTCGTTGAGCCAGTAGTAGTGGTCTGTACGCACATCTCCGTGAATTTCCAATTCCTCGGGAATCTTGTCAGCTACGGGAGCTTCTAATTCCATTGCCTTTTCTTTCATATTGGTAGTCGTTTGATCTTCTCTTTCCCCGCAGGAAAAAAGCAAGGTGGTCAGGCAAAGTAAAGCCAAACCGAATAATGGTAGAATGAGATTTTTCATGTTTTAATACAAAAGTACACTTTAAGCCTCATTTTACTTTCTTTTTTGAGCGGATAAATTTAAATGAATGCACATCGAAACCCCCTTTCTATTACGAATGGCTGCAAAATTCAATTTCTTAGTTATCGGGAAAAATCTTTGCTCAGCGGAGCATAGCTTCGGATTTGCTCGGTAACCGAGGAGAGTCTAAGGTCCACCCGCGATCGTGGTCCCATTATGTGGAGGTTTCCGGGACTTTAGTTTAACACTAAAATTCTAAAATACACTTGGATTAAACTAAAACGGACAAGGATGTAGGGAATTGGAGAAGCCCTGAAAGGGCGATTTTTAATACACCCTCAGGTTTTGCCTGAGGTGGGAATTCCCACCCATTTGGAGTCCTGTAAGGACGATTTAATATATGGTCACTTACAATCAAAATCATCTCGTTAAGCCGCTCCACACTGTTGCGCGCCTTCCCGAGACCAGTTGGAATCCTTCCGCTTCCCTCCATGATTCTACTAAAAACTCTTTGATAACAAATTGTGCTGTTAATTCAATGGAGTTGCATTTTGAATATTAAGAGGCTAAGAACTAAAACACTCGCTCAGAATTGTGATCTGATCTGCAATGAATTAAAATTTCTTTAGAAGTGCTATTTCGACACTACAAATCGATAAGAAAAGGGTGATCCATCAAAGTCCCAGGAAAGGTGGTAAATCCCAGCTTGTAAATCATTGATTCGAATCTTTAGGTCTGTCTGCATTCCGGGATGTTTAAAACTATTAATAATAGCTCCATTGGAATGGATTATTCTAAAATGAAGTGGGTGAGATGAAGGGTTTTCAAATAGAATATTCAGGTGGTCAATTGCAGGGTTGGGGAAAATAGAAATACCTACATCTTGCAAATCCTCAACTGAGGTTAACCAGCAAGATCCATAATTTTCATTAAAATAAATCATTTCTCCATTTTGAAAAAAACACAACAGAGGCCGATCCTGAACATGAAAGGCACAATGATAAATGCCCATAGCATTTTTTAATGAACCAATTCCCTCTACCCAATATTTAATCGGACCATCATTTCCGAAACAACTGAGTCCAAGTCTTTTTCTGTGACTGCCGTCCATCAATTCCACAGTATCCACTGAGACTACCGTAAATTCTAAAGTCTGATCAAAACCTGGCCTAAACAAGTCTAATTGATCTCCCATCCCTGAATTAAAATTCATCAATACCTGCTCCTCATTATTGACGATTAGGTAAACAACCCCATTTTCCTCTCTAAACAATCCCATATCCTCCCAATTATCGCCGGTCTCTGCAAAGGAACGTTTCAATTGTAGGTACCATCGGTCACCGAGCTGAACACTGTCCTCAGAAAATCGATATCTTACAGGTTTATTGTCGGGGGTGAACCAGGTTCCATAAAACCAATTTGTCCAGCTATTGGATGAGGATACCAGTTTATAGGAGGTATTTGCATCGCTGGTAATATTACCATCTTGCGATGAAGGTTGTGCAATGGTACTATTTGAATAAATGAAAGTAGCAAGCAGTAAAAAAAATGCAAAAGCATTGTTAAGGTTGGTGTATTTTTTCATGATATTACCTTTTTTAGAAATTTTTAATGTCCACCTTAGCTCTGAAATCGTATGTCCGTTGCCAGGTATTTATTCCTCATTAGACCTCAATTTGCAATAAAACTGGTAACTCATCTCTCATAATTCATCACTCATCACTCCACCCTTACCACCTGCGTCCCATAAAACACCCTCCCGGGATTGTGCTCCGGATACAACTCAACATGATAAACCCCCGCAGGTAAATGACCAATATCCAGAGAATACTGCTCTTGCGGATGATCCAGTTTCTGTCGATGAACCGTGCCCGCTCGAATGTCGATGATCTCCAGCGTCCCCTTAGTAAAGTCCTCCGGAATTTCCAGGGTTAGTGGGCCGGAGGTGGGATTGGGAAAGGCCTTGAGGTCTCTTCTGTAATACACCGCCTGACCAAAGACGGAACTGATGGTGGGATCGCACTTTTCTTCCTCGTCTACTCTGAATCGGGGGAAATTGGGTAAGCCGCCCCCGTTGGAGTTGGGAAGTTTTATGGCATTTTGCACAAAGTCGCAATCCGTTCCCAATTCATCCGGCTCG
>JAGTVA010000060.1 GCA_018224445.1 Saprospiraceae bacterium | reverse complement strand
ACCCCACAATGTATAAGACCGTAGCAAGCATAACCATAACTTGAGTATTTCGAAATGCCTTTTTTATGGCTTAATTTTACCATATTAAAAACAATCAAAGGAAACATGTCGGGCATAGCCAAAAAGGCTGAAGAAGTTGTGCTGATTAAGATCCTCATGGCCGCCAGATCCAGGGGGTCTTTCATTTCCTTGTGTTGGAGCAGAGACATAGGTTTTTTTCTGCCGGTCAATAATTTGGTGCTGATTAGACCACTCATTATTTGTAATTGGCCCGGATTTTTGGGCAGTGTTACTCCGATTAAAGAAAGTATCTTTCTGGCCTCTTCAATGGCTTCAAGAAGTTTAGATTGAGCAGCTAACGCCTGAATCTTTATCTCGTAGGAAGGAATTTTGTCTATGAGCTCTTTTGCCTCCTTGTCCAGTACTCCTATTAGCCTGTCCATTTTTTCATAATCCTTATTCAAAAAGGACACCTCCACGGCGGAAGAGAAAATGTCGAGGGAAAGTGGGTAGTTTCCCTTCCATGAATCGGCGGATAAGAAATCAATGGCATTCTCCAGGTATTCCATGGCTGCAAAATAGGCATTGCTGTTTTTTGCTTTTTGCGAGGCTTCGAAATTAAGTCCGGCCAATTCCAGTCGTTCCTCCTCATTCCGGAACAAACTCCTGGCCTGATTCAGGTGATTAACCACATCGAACAACTCGTTTTGATCACCCTCTTTTTGCCTGGACAAAAGGATTTTTCCTATTCGGTAATGCAGATTAATCAACTCCTCTTCTTCTAAAAAGGAATAGGAAGCCTGCTGAATCCTATCGTGCAAAAATTCATAGGTTTTGACTTCTTCACTGGAATAGCTGTCCTGGGTGATCAGACCGGCATCAACTGATTTTCTCAGGGATTCTACAAGTTCTTTTTTGTCCTGATCGACTATGAGGAGCAGGGTGTCCAGATTGAATTTAGCTCCTAAGGCAGATGCTATTTTCAATACTTCAATCGCATCCCTGTCCAGCTTTTCAATATTCTTAATCATCAGGTCGATGATGTTGTCTGTATAGCCCCTGGACTTGATTTTTTCAATATCCCATATCCAGCTACCTGAATGTAAATCGTACACCACTAATTCCTCCAGGTACAGCGAACTTAAAAATTGATTGACGAAAAAAGGATTTCCACCCGTCTTTTGAAAAACAATCTGGGCGAGGTCAGTTGCCTTCTCTTCACTGCAATTAAAGGTGTCCATCACAATTTTACACACATCCTCCAAGCGGATAGGGGATAGGTTTAAATCTGTGATTTGAACACCGAATTCCTTTACTTCCTCCAACATGATCACCAAGGGATGCGCTTCGCTGACTTCGTTGTCTCTGTAAGCTCCGATTAAAAACAGACTTTTAGTTACATCGTTTCTCGACAGCTTCAACAAATCGCGTATAATATTGATGGTTTCAATATCGGCCCACTGAAGGTCATCTAAAAAAACAACCAGTGGATTTCCGCTGCTGGTCAATGCCCGGATAAAGTTTCGGAAAAGAAGGGTAAATCTCGTTTTGGCAGCATCACCCCTCAATTCCGCGACCGGAGGTTGTGGGCCAATGATCAGTTCCAGTTCCGGTATTACGTCTATCATTAATTGGCCATTGGGACCAAAAGCTTCGAGGAAAACAGTCTTCCATTTGGCAATACTTTCATCGCCTTCTACCAAAAACTGAAGAATAAGGCTGCGATAGGCCTCTATCATGCCGTAGTAGGGCTTATTGGTTTGGTATTGGTCGTATTTACCTTTGACAAAATTGGCTTTCTTACTGGTTACAGGCTTGTGTATTTCTTTTACCAGAGCAGATTTGCCAATTCCTGAATATCCACTTACCATGACCACTTCTCTTCCCCCCTCACAAACATTTTCAAATGCTTCCAACAGCGTATTGATTTCCCGGTCTCTGCCGTATAGCTTGCCGGGAATACTAAAATAGGCCGAGGAATCCTGCTCACCCAGAACAAAAGTTTCCGAATTTTTTTTGTTGAAAAAAGCTTCTGCTTGTTCCAGGTCGTGATATAATCCTCTGGCACTTTGGTACCTGTTCTCCGCATTTTTGGCCATCAGTTTATCTACAATCTGAACCAGGCTGTCGGGTACCTTGGGATTGATGGAATTGAGGGGAGTCGGATTGAGCGCCAGGTGGGCGTGAACCAGGTCTAATTTGTCTTTTCCCAAAAAAGGCCTGCGCCCGGCCAGTAACTCGTAAAGAGTGATGCCCAGAGAGTAGAAATCAGATCTGAAATCGATTTCCCTGTTCATCCTTCCGGTTTGCTCGGGGGACAGATATTCCAGCGTGCCTTCGAGAGCGTTTACTGCCACCTCTTTCTGAACTTCTTTTTTGAGGGTGGAGGAGATTCCAAAGTCTGCAATTTTGAGCTTTTGGGTCTCGGGATTGTAAAGGATGTTTTGCGGGTTGATGTCTTTGTGAATGACATTGGCTTCGTGGATTTCAAAAAGGGCTCTGGTGATGGCTTTGGCAACGGTAAAAAACTCCGGTATGGACAGTTGTTTTTCCTGAATATACTCAGCCAAAGATTGGGCGCCAAAGTCCTCTAAAACAATAAACGGGATGTTTTCCTCGGTGCCGTTGTATAAATAGCGTATGGTGTGTTCACCGGACAATTGACTACCGATGGTAAATTCGTGATTCAGCTTATTTTTTTGCGACAGGCTGATTCGCTCTTCCTTCACGGCTTTAATAATGGCAGGGCTGCTTTCCCTTTTGCAAATTCCTTTAAATACAGAAAAATAATCGCTTTCTGCAATTTTACTCTTCAGTTGATAGTCTTTAAATTGCATAAGAATTATCTTTTTATGGGTTGTTTATAAAAAGTGTCGATTTACTAAGTTATCCGAATAATTTAAAATGGGCTCGATCAACTCAAAGGCCATTAAACCACCAGTAAAGAAGGTGTTATTTTTTCCCTGCAAATTTTCAAGGGTATCGTAAAATCCCTCTTTTATGGCCATTGCCTCCACATGTGGAAAATAGGTCCATCGATCGTGAGTATAGCATTCTCCCTCGTATTGACTTCCCATCTGACTGTATAAATCCCGGATGTATTCCAGGACTTTTTCCCGATCGGGTTCATTCATTTCATTGGTTCTCGAGTAAAAGGAAACCAGTGGATTGTCTTCAAACTGCTGGGTAATGATATAGGGTTTGCCGAGTTCCGGTACCGGCAGGAGATTGATTAGCCTATGTGGAAGTTTCAAATCCCTCAGTATAAAAGTAGTTAGGCAAAACGGATGGGTCGCTACTTTGCTGAACAAGTTTTTTTCCTCAGGAGTAAGACCACAGAAACCGGTCCCCGCATCCGTAAATAAATTTTCCAGTATGGGTAAGGTCAGCGGTACAGCAAGGACGAGATAATCAAAGGTCATTAGTTTTTCCACTTTTACCCTTTCATTCATGTCGTGCTCAAAAGTCGTAAAATGGACTTCAATTTTTTCTCCCCTATGGATTTTGTGGATATCGGCATTTTTAACTACCGTCAGATTCCAGCTGACCTTCTCCCAGAACCGCTGAAATCCGTAAATAAACCTTTTGGGCCAGGGAATGGGAAAGCCCGCACCAAAAAGCAAAAGAGTGAGAAAGGTATAATTGGTCATGTAGGTCAGCGCATAGGGGGCTGGAATTTCATCTAATTTTCCATAACCCATTAAGGTGATGGGTATGTGAAATAACTCCTTAAGTCCCAGTAGATTTTTGTCTCTCAGCCAGTCTTCAAAGGAGCAGGCTAAATCAGGGTGCTGACTCACCCCCTTAAATCCCGCTTCAGGTAGTTTTTTACCCGCTTTTCTTCTTTCAAAAAAATACCGGATCGCCTGCCATGAAAACTTTAGAAACGAGGTTTCCCTGGTAACCGCCTTGAGTATAGACGAGTATTTCCCGGTTTCCGGATTGTAGCAATAGGCTTTGGTTTCCACATACAATTTGGCACCTATCTCCCGGGCTATTTTCAGGGTCTTTTTATAGGCGGGGGTGAGGTAATTTGCTCCGAGGTCAAACGATCGATTCTCAAAGGTAATAGAATTGCAAAGCCCACCGACTTCAGGCAATTTTTCCAACACGGTAACCTGGGTGTAACCCGCTTTTTTTAAATAATAAGCGGTAGACAGGCCACCGGGACCACCACCCACAATACAAATTTTGCTGTTTTTTTCTATTTTTGACATGAGTGGGGTAGTTTGCTGGATTTCATGACATTTTCATATATTTGCACTAAGGTAATAATTTAATTTATTTTGTATGGAAAAAATTTTTAGTTTCCCATTTAAAAATCTTGTTTTTGAGGGAGGGGGCGTATTAGGAGTGGCTTACCAGGGTTTTTATGAAGTGCTGGAAAAGTATAAAATTGCACCCCAAATCCGCAGGGTTTGCGGCACCTCAGCAGGCACTATTTCAGCCACCATGATTGCATTGGGATACAATGCTTCCGAGTGCAAAGAGATATTGCTGGACTCGCCCTTTAACACCTTTTGTGATGGCGGGTGGTTGGGACCTTACCGGCTATTAAAAAAATTCGGATGGTACAAGGGGGACAAAATGAAGGATTTTTTTAAAGAAGTAATCAAAAATAAAACCGGCGATCCCAATATTACTTTCAAAGAAGTCGAACAGGCAGGATATATGGACCTCAGATTAGTGGCAACCAACGCGACCAAAAATATCTCAGTTATTTTTTCCCATGAAAAAACTCCCAATCTCAATGTGGCAGAAGGCATGAGAGCCTCCTCCTCCATTCCCTATTTTTTTGCAGCACAGAAAATAAATTCGGATATTTATATAGACGGTGGAATTCTTAGAAATTATGCCATTCAGGAGTTTGACGACCTCAGTCCGGATGAAACTACTCTCGGAGCCTATGTCATGGACCCCTTAAAACCTCCCCTTCCCATAAAGGGTTTCTTTTCCTACACGGGTCATTTTATGGCGGCGATGAAAAGGCAGCAGTATATTCAGTTGATCAATGAAAAACACGATTTTGACCGGACCGTATTTATCGATGACCTGGGAATCAGCCCTGTAGATTTTAAAATTACCAGGGATCAGAAACTGGCTTTGATGGAGCAGGGGAGACTGGCTGCGGAACGCTATATCAAAAATCGGTTTTCAGAAATGGACTAATCCATTTTTACCACACTGCCGTGAAAGTCATATTCCACACGTCTGGGCAGTTGAACTGTAGCTATCGGTCCCCGGGAAACATTCTCTGCATCAAATATGGTCAGTTTGCTTTTATTGGCTTTGAGATCATAGACCAAATTGAGTAAAAAGCCCTCTCCCTCCGGTGAATCATCAAATTTTGGGGTAAACAGCGCCTCACCGGTATAATAGTTCTCTCCAAAACAATACATATCGTCTTTTTCTAATTCAAAATCGCGGTGCACCACCGTATTCCACAGACCATTTTTCTGATTGCCATCCTTGAGCTTCACATAATATCCGTGGCGTTGTTTTTTGGTTAAAAAACGCTCATCCATATTGGGAAATTCAACCGGATCATCGGTCAGGGTCTCCTCCTCCAGTTTTCCGGTTTTCAGATTGAGTTTCCACCTCACCATAATGGCCACCGGATCGAGAGTAAAAGGCGGGCTGGGGTTTTCAGTGCCCAAATCCAATAAAGGTATGCGCTCATACTTCGCCACATCCGTAATTAAATAGTCCCCTTCTTCGTACATATTCATGTTGTGGAATACCCAACAAGTAGGTATGTCAAACCACCGGGTATCGGAGGAGGTGCCGTTCCTTGGCATCACCCCAATGCGGGTCCCTCTCTCGGGCATCCACCTGAAAGGCCTTCTCGTTCCTATGTTTTTTAAATCAAAAACGGCAGGCATATGGTAAAACATGATGTAATTTTCGCTCATGCCAAATGCGTGCATCATTACCCCATAGGGCACGACTATAGGCTCGTATTGTTTGAGTTTTCCATCCGGGGAAAAACGGTAATATTGAAAATAGGGTTCGTAGGCATTGTAGCCCATGGTAATCATTTCATTTTTAAAGGGATCGGTCAAAGGATGTGCAATAGAGGGTCCCCTTAATTCACCATTGTAATTGTGTTTGCCGATGGTTTCGATTTCTTTATTGATTTCATACGGCTGTCCAATTTCATCAAATGCCAGCAGTTTGTCTGCCTGCCGCAGTACATTGGTATTGGCCGCGTTGATTATTTCTGCAATGGATTTGTACTGACTTTTGGTAGGGCCGATACCCGTAATGGTTCTGAGACCGAGGAGCATTAAATTAAAAAAACCAAATTTTATAGCCCTCCATCCTTTGAGAGAGGTACTCATTCCGGAGCGAATCCCTCCAAAAAGCGCTTCGTTGGCCTTGTCTTCCAGTTTCCATTTTTTGGTTTGAACGAATCGATTTTTATACCTCACCTTTCCCTCCTCAAAGTAAAAAGCATTGATCATCCCGTCTCCGTCAAACCAATGGTAGTACTTCATGTCTCTCGGTTTAAAACGCGGATTGGGTCCTGTGCGGATCAGCATTTTGCCATTGAGTTGCGCGGGTATTTCTCCCTCTACTTCGAGGTCTTTGAATTCTTCCTCCTGGATAATGGGCGCGTAATTATCCTGAAGATATGCATTTTCTGTAGGGCCAAAGGGCTGATTTTTTTCCATAATAAATGATTAGTAACCTGATTTCGATTATTCTAACTCGCATAAATATATTAAAAAAAATGTTTTGTATATATTGTAAAACCTAAACTGAATTAAAGTACCCTGTTTTTTAACCTTTAGTCATTCAAAAGCTCACTATTCATAAAATTACTCCCTATACGTCGTTGCTTTTCCTTAATGTAGCCCGCTACATTTTCTAGCCTAAGGAGTCCTTTATGAATTATACTTCGCGATAATAATTGATCTCAGGTTATATTGAAACAAAAATATAATTTTTATTCATGGAAACAACTTTTTTTATCGTTAAGTTACACAGCACGAAATTGGAATATACAAACCGATAGGAACGGGAGGTAACCAAAAGACCTTTTTTTTAATCTGTTAGTGAGCGATTGACTGCGAGTCGAGGAATTTCAATTCTACTTTTAGTTCATCTTGTTAAAACTCTCCGCTACGCTCCTTTGTAGGGCTGTAGGTGCGACATCTTTTTAGAAAGAGGAATGCCCCTATTAGCAAGCGCCGTAGGGGAGCTTGTCCCGCAAGGCGGGAACATCTTTGTATTTGTAGCGCCTAAAGTATAATTTTCACCACAGATAGCACAGATTACCACAGATTTATAGGGTAGGGGATGGGGGCCGGAAAATGTCAGAACAGGATTGGGAAGATTACTTGATGTACAAGATGCCGGTTTAACCGTGACCATTTTGCAATCAAAGAAATCGTGTTCAGACGCCATCAGCACCCTGTTACGTCCTGAAATGCCGGCATGCTTAAAAAGTGATGTAAAATTTTGTGTAATAGAGAAGAAAAGTGTAGCTTTGAGGAGAGTCCAATGGGCTGAAGTTATTGATAGATTAGTATACATGCATGAATGAGCATATCGGAGAACATTAGTAAATGAGAAACTAAGGTGATTTAAATTCGTTAGAATTTGACAAAAAAACCATTAATGAATATTAAGGCAGAAAAATTAAGACTTATCGAGTGGTTGCTCAATGTGGAGGATCAATCTGTCATTGAGAAATTGAAGTGGCTCAAGGAAAATAAAACCGATGTAGATGACTGGTGGGATGAAATCTCAGATGCTGAGAGAACCTCAATAGATCGCGGACTTGAAGACCTGAAAAACGGTAGGGTGACACCACATGAAAAAGTGAAAAAGAAATATGAAAAATGGCTATAAAGTCATTTGGACGGATGAGGCTATTAAAAACCTGGATACCATTATTGACTACCTGGAATCGCGGTGGACAGAAAAAGAATTTAAAAACTTTGCAAAAAACTTGAAAGGCGAATAGACCTCATAACCAAAAGGCCCAAAATTTTCCCATTAACTAAGAACCGTGCCGACATCAGGCGATCGGTTATTTCCAGGCAGATTACCATTTATTATACAGTTAGCCATAACTACATTAAAATAGTGACCTTATTTGATACCCGACAAGACCCCAACGAATTAAAGATATAATCTTCCACTCCATAACGGATTGGATCCAGGAACAAGATTAATGCCCTGAAAGGCCAAAATCCCATCAAAATGAAACCGTGCGTATCTATTTTTAAATAAAAGCGACACCTTTATTAATCCCCTGCTTCACAGTTACCTATTTCAATCGTCTCGATTTTCTAAACTTCTAAAGTATAATTTTCACCACAGATAACACAGATTACCACAGATTTATTGGGTCGGTGATGGGTGCTGGAAAATGTCTGAACAGGATTTAAAAAATTACATGATGTACAAGATGCCGATTCAATCCTGTCCATCCGTAAATGTAAAACTCTTGTACAGGCCATTT
>JAGTVA010000059.1 GCA_018224445.1 Saprospiraceae bacterium | reverse complement strand
TATTTGTGTTAAATACAAATTATATTTAATTTTAATGTGTTTAAAAATCAACTGTATTTTTGCATTAATTGCCATGACGCTGGTATGGATTTCCTGTGGCACGAGCAGGGTTTCCATGGATGATTCTACAGCGGTTTCCCCCACCCACCAGGTGGTGCAAACTGCTAAAAGCTACGTGGGGAGTAACTACAAATACGGAGCCTCCGGCCCCCGCAAATTCGACTGTTCCGGTTTTGTTTATTTTGTATTTAGGAATAACAACATTCCGATAGGGAGGACCACAACGGAACAATCTCAATCCGGTCAAAAAATAAGTATCAACCGTGCGAGGCCGGGGGATTTGGTGTTTTTTGGAAAAGGGAGAAAGATGCAGCATGTAGGCCTTGTAGTTGCCGTCGGCAATGGAAAGTTGGAGATTGTCCACAGTACTACAAGTCGCGGAGTGGTAGTTGAAGAGGTGTATTCTTCTCCCTATTGGTCCAAAAGATTGAAATTTGCAGTGCGGGTAAATACTTGAAAAACTTCATCTACTTTTTGGGGATATCCGAAGGCAGGCTTGTTATTATTAAATAATGTCGTAAATTCGCAATCCAATATTAATTAGATCAGAGAAATTGATTGAGGCCAGGGCCGGGGCTGGGCTATGTGTTTTTGTAAATAGATGAGAAATATTTCACCCTTATTTCAGTCACTCTGTATTAGTTTGTTTAGAAAAAATGTAAAAAAAATGAAGAACATGATTCTCTTTGGCCCCCCCGGATCGGGCAAGGGTACACAGGCCGTGAAATTGGCTGAACACTACAATCTTCTTCACCTCTCAACCGGTGATATGTTCAGGTACGAGATTAAAAACAATACTCCTCTTGGTCAGCGGGCAAAGAGTTATATGGACAAGGGGGAATTGGTCCCCGATGAGATAACTATTGAAATGCTGAAGGAGAGAGTGGAGCGTGCAAAGGATGTCAACGGAATCATATTTGACGGGTTTCCGCGAACCGTGGCACAGGCTGAGGCGTTGGACCAGATGCTGGAAGAAATTAGCGGGCCGATCAAAGCGCTGTTGCTTTTAGATGTTCCCGATGAAGAAATAGTGAAGCGAATTCTATTGAGAGGGGAAACTTCTGGTAGAAAGGACGATTTGGATGAGGAGATAATTAGAAACAGGATAGAGGTTTTTAACAGAGAAACTACCCCTGTGTACGATTACTACGATCAAAAAAATATTGCGTTTAAGGTAGATGGGGTCGGATCAGTAGATGAGATATTCCGCCGCATCTGTCGTACGCTTGACCAACTTTGAATAAGCCCCCGGGCCCTGCAGTATGTCAACTACAAACTTTATAGACCACATTCGGATTGATTGTAAATCCGGCTCGGGAGGACCTGGTTCTGTGCATTTCAGAAGGGAGAAATACGTGCCTCGCGGGGGACCCGATGGAGGTGACGGGGGTAGGGGAGGACACATTATACTGAGGGGTAATGATCAATTGTGGACTCTTTTGCACCTGAGGTATAAAAGACATATAAAAGCAGAGCACGGGGAATCCGGTGGAGGCAGCAGGAGTACCGGTGCCGATGGTGAAGACGTGGTCATAGAAGTCCCACTGGGGACGGTGGCCAAAGATGCGGAAACAGAAAAGATGCTTTTGGAAATCACCTCCCACGGACAAGAGGAGATATTGCTGGAGGGCGGTAAGGGAGGACTGGGGAATGCCCATTTTAAATCACCGGTGAATCAAACTCCGAGATACGCCCAGCCGGGAATACCGGGAAAGGAAGCCCGAATTTTACTCGAACTTAAGTTGTTGGCGGACGTCGGCCTGGTTGGATTCCCCAATGCGGGTAAATCTACCTTACTTTCAGTGCTTTCTGCTGCCAAACCCAAAATTGCGAATTATCCATTTACCACCCTCACGCCCAATCTAGGTATGGTTTTTTACAGGGATTCCAGGTCTTTTGTAATGGCGGATATACCGGGTATAATTGAAGGGGCACATGCAGGAAAGGGATTGGGACTTCGATTTCTCAGGCACATAGAGCGAAATTCCCTTTTGCTTTTTTTAGTGCCGGGCGACTCCGATCAGGTGTTGGTGGAATACCGTACTTTGTTGAAGGAGCTTGAAAAATACAGCCCTGAATTACTCGACAAGCCCAGGTTGTTGGTCATCTCCAAGTCGGATTTGTTGGATGAAGAACTCAAAAATTGGATTGAAGCGGAGATCCCTTCCGATATCAATTGCCATTTTATCTCCTCTGTCGCTCATCAGGGATTGGACGAATTGAAAGACAAAATCTGGGGCCTTCTGAAGTAATTGCCACATCTGATTCATTTTTAGCGGTATTCTTTTTACTTTTCTTCGGTTTATTTGTTAGGAAGCTTAGATACCCCATCAAAAAGTGACGGATTTATGATTGTACACGAAACCAAAAAAAGAGTTAGGTACGGAGAAACAGACCGGATGGGAATATTGTATTACGGCAATTATTCTCTTTACTACGAGATTGGAAGGGTGGAGATGCTCAGACATTTGGGACTGAGTTATAAAGAGGTGGAAGACCACAGCAAAATACTGATGCCCGTGGTGTCAGTGAATATGAGATACGTGAGGCCTGCATATTACGACGAGGAGGTAAGGATCAGGACAACCCTGGAAAAGTGGCCCGGGAGCAGCATCACTTTTGGAACAGAAATTCTGCGCATGAACGGAGAATTGATCAATAAGGGAGAGGTGAAACTGGTCTTTGTTCACGCGTCAGATTTTAGTCGAGCTGAAATGCCGGATGTAATTCGCGAAAAAATAAAACCCTATTTTGAAGAAGTGGATCAATAGATTAAAGGAAAAGTACAGAATAGATATTCGAATACGATATCTGATTATGAAGGCGAAGGACACCACTTTGCCATTCTTTGGAGGGGTGCCCATATACACGGTATTGATGTTTGCCTACAAGGAGTTGCAGAGAGACGATATTGTGACCAGAGCCAATTCGATGGCCTACAGTTTTTTCCTTGCGTTGTTTCCCTTTATTTTGGTAATGCTCTCTCTCATTTATTTCGTGCCTTATGATTTTGATGTGGATTCCTACATTGCCAATTTGCCGGAAGTTATACCGGAGGAGGCCAGAAATACCATAGAGAGGTTGGTGATAGACGTGCTGAAAGTTCCCAGAGGAGGGGTCTTGTCCATAGGTTTTGCCCTGGCCTTATTTTTCTCATCCAATGGAATGATAACCCTGATGAAGGGATTTGACAAAGCTTACGAGCACACCTTTGTACATCGCAGTTATTTAAAAACCAGGTTGGTGGCATTAAAATTGACTCTTTTGATGGGGGTACTGTTATTTACCTCTCTTGTATTTATCGTTTTTGGCAACCTTCTCTTGAAACTTATTTTTGATGACCAGATGGGTGGCCTTTACTACTTTTTCATTCACTTTGTAAGGTGGTTTGGAGTGATACTGTTGTTTTTTGGAGGAATATCAACCCTGTATTATTACGGCCCTTCCTTAAAAACCAGGTTTAGGTTTATTTCCCCCGGATCCACCCTGGCAACCGTTTTGTGTTTGACAACTTCTTTGCTTTTTTCCCTCTACGTCGATAACTTTGCCCGATACTCGGAAATATACGGTTCGATAGGCGCATTTCTCATCATATTGATATGGCTGCAATTGAATTGCATGATATTGCTCATTGGCTTCGAACTCAACGCGGGTATTCGAGTGAATAAGGACTTGATGGCATTGAAGGAGGACGACGATTTATAATTAATCTACATCCTAATCCGGGTCAACTGCCCCATCTGAAAGTATCCATCTCCAGGCCTGCGAGCTGTAGGACTCTGTCCACCACGGTGGTCAACAGAGCCTTGGTGTTTTGTGGTTTGGAGTAAAAGGATGGAATCGCGGGGCAGATGATCGCTCCCGCTCTGGTGAGCCGGGTCATATTTTCAAGGTGAATAAGGTTAAAGGGCGTTTCTCTGGGCACCAGGATAAGTTTGCGCCGCTCCTTGAGCATAACATCAGCTGCGCGGCTTATCAAGTCGTTACTGATCCCCTGCGCAATCCTCGCCAGCATGCCCATAGAACAGGGACACACAATTAGGCACTTATAAAGGGAAGACCCGGAGGCAAAAGGAGCAAAAAAGTCATTTTTTTCATACATTTTGAAATCGTACCAATCGTAGGACTTATCCCCAATTTCTAATTCCCAATTCAAGCGCGCATTTTCTGACATCACCACCGCAATTTCGTATTGCTCTTCGGGGAGTTCTGCTAATTTATCTAACAGCAATTTGGCGTAAATTGCGCCGCTGGACCCGCTGATGGCGACCGCTATTTTTTTCATGATTTAGGTTTTATTCAATTCACATATTCCGAAAAAAAGTTCTCTTAATCCATTCCTCTATTTTCTACAGAAGGCTGTCTTTATTTTATTTATATGACTTCGGCTACCGTAAATATACTGCCGCAAACCAAAATCAAATCCTTTTTATCTGCCTTTTTTAAAGCTGCCTGATAGGCTTCCATAACCGTCGGATAACTTTCTCCGATTAGTCCGTAATGGGTGGCTTTTTCCCGCAATTCCTCCTGCTCCATGCCCCGGGGAATTTGCGCCTTACTGAAAAAATACATTGCAGACGGGGGAAGATTACCCAGAATCCCTTTCGGGTCTTTATCAGAGACTATGGCCAATACAACGAGGAGTTTGTTATAGGTAAAATTTTGGAGTTCATCCCGCAATAGGACCATTCCCTCCCGATTGTGAGCACTGTCTGCCAAAACCATTGGAGAGGAATGCAATATTTGCATCCTCCCCATAAATCCGGTTAGGGTTCTTAAATTTTCCAGCCCATTGGACAAGTGCTCATCGGTTATTTTCCACCCTAGTTTTCGCAACTCAAAAATGGCTTGCAGAGAGGTGGTGAGGTTTTTGGCCTGATATTGTCCCAGAAGATTGACTTTTAACACCCGGGTTGTTTCGAGCCCGCGAACCCTTATTTCTGCTTTGCTGTGGGTGAAATTTAGGGTTTGCATAGAGACCTCAATATTTTTATCTGCAAAAGAGAGGTCTGAGTTTTTTCGCGCGGCCACTTCTGAGAAAACTCCTTCGGTTTCACTTTGGCTTTCCCCTATTACCACCGGCACTTTTTCTTTAATGATACCGGCTTTTTCAGCTGCGATTTCAGCCAGGGTCTCCCCTAAAAATTGGGTGTGGTCAAAGCCGATATTCGTAATGACAGACAACACTGGAGTAATGATATTGGTGCTGTCCAATCTTCCTCCCAAGCCCGTCTCGATGACGGCAATATCTACTTTTTGATCTCTGAAGTAATCAAAAGCCATAGCAACTCCCAGCTCAAAAAAAGAGGGTTGGATTTCCAGGGTCATGGACTGCGTCCTGTTGAGAAAGTCTATTACAAAATCCTCTGAGATCATCTCCCCGTCAATTTTTATGCGCTCTCGGAAATCTCTGTAGTGAGGGCTGGTGTAGAGGCCGGTGCGATAACCCGCTTGCTGAAGAACCGCTGCGAGGATATGGGATACCGATCCCTTTCCATTGGTACCTGCAATGTGAATCGATTGAAAACTTTTTTCAGGATGGTGGAGATTCTCTGCCAGCCCCTCTATGTTTTTGAGATCCGCTTTAAAGGCTTTGGGCCCCACTCTCTGAAACATAGGCAACTGACTGTACATATACTCGACGGCTTCTCGGTAGTTCGTCAACGCAGGCGGTTTAGATGACATTTGGGATCGTTTTATGCGCAAAAATAGCATGCAAATTTGAAGTGTGGGCTTTTTACTCAAATTATTCAGGAGCTAAGCGTATCTCTTTGGTATCGGTCATAAAAAAAAGGCCACCCCGAAACGAGATGGCCTTTTAGGTGGGTGGCTGATGGGAATTGAACCCACGACCCCCAGAACCACAATCTGGTGCTCTAACCAACTGAGCTACAGCCACCATATAAAAATGGAAACGCAAAGATAAATTTATCTTGCCTATTTATCAATGGTAAGTTTATGAATTTTATTTATTTTTTGATAAAAAGTAATCTATAAACTTTTCTATGGGCTGGGGAAATGGGCACTGCAACTACAACCTTTGTATTTGAGGAGAAGTTCAGATTGTTTAAAATATTCCGGGTTTAAATGAAGATTATGTGTTTCTCTTTGCGTTCCACGTTTGTGGATGTTTGCCTATGGGAATAAAAAAAAGGCCGCACAAGACGGCCTTTAGTAATTTTCTTCTTTCTAAAATAGTGGTTTATCTTTTGGCCGCGGAGTATCTCGCTGCCACTTCATCCCAATTGACGACATTCCAGAAAGCCTTGAGATAATCGCCCCTTTTGTTTTGATAATGCAGGTAGTAAGCGTGCTCCCAAACATCTACGCCGAGAATTGGAGTTCCCCTCACGGTGCTCACATCCATTAATGGATTGTCCTGATTGGGCGTTTGCGTAACTTGTAAATCTCCGTTTTGATTGACAATCAACCATGCCCATCCGCTTCCGAACTGAGTGGTGCCCGCGGTCTGCAATTGGTCTTTAAAATTTTGAAAGGACTCAAATGCACTGTTGATGGCTTCGGCCAGCTCACCGGAAGGAGATCCGCCCCCATCGGGAGATAAAATGCTCCAATACAACTCGTGATTGTAATGTCCTCCGCCGTTGTTTCTGACTGCTACCGAGTGTTGACTGACAGAACCCAATATGTCTTCAATGTCCATATTTTCTAATGGAGTTCCGGATATGGCTTTGTTGAAGTTATTGATATAACCCTGATGGTGTCTGCTGTGGTGAATTTCCATGGTGCGCGCATCAATATGCGGCTCCAGCGAATTGTATTCATAGGGCAAATCCGGAAGGCTGTAAACGTCCGATATATCGGAAACTGTTTGTGCATGGGTGTCGTTTTCTCCGTTGGAGGTGGTGGTGCCGTCCTGACAGGCGGTAAAAAGTAAACCTGCAAATGCTGTGATGGTAAGGAATAGATAAATCTTTTTCATGCGTTGTTTTTCTTTTAAACGTTAACAAATTATGTATTCTTTTTAACAAGGATTGTATTTTTTTGTTCAACATAGATACAAGTGAAAAAACTATAATGACAAAAAATACCCCCGATTATATGGGGGATTGAATTACAAACCGGTATATGGAACAAATTGAATGGAAAGTCGAGGGAATGACCTGCGGGGGGTGCGTACAGAAAATTAGGCAACAACTTCAGGAAGAAGGAGCAGAAAATATTTTCATTGACCTGGCGAGCGGCGATGTGGAATTCACCCATGAAGAGGGGACGGGCAAAACACTGAGTGGTTTGCAGAAAGCTATCCACAGCCTGGGTTTCAGAGTAAAGGATGTTGGCCGCGACAATACTTACTATTTCCTCAAGTTGAAATTAATCGTTTCTGTTATTTTTACCGCACCCCTTTTGTTGGGTCATATATTGATGATGACCCCCTGGTATGTCCCAGCCATATTAGAAGATGGGGTATTTCAATTGCTGGTCTGTTTGCCGGTGTATTTGATCGGAGCTCAGCACTTTGGAAGGAGTGCCTGGGGAGCGGTAAAAAACGGCAAGTCCAATATGGACGTGTTGATCTTTATGGGGACTTCAGCTGCATTTTTTTATTCTCTTACAGGTACGATTATTGACGAACCAAATTATTATTTTTACGAAACGGCAGCAACCATCATTACGCTGGTGCTCGCAGGTAACCTAATTGAGAAGCGAGCCATAAAATCAACTATATCTTCCATAAACGATCTGGTCAAGATACAGGAGGTCTTTGCAAATAAATTGGAGACTGACGGGAGTACAAAAAGAATTTCGTCCTCGGAAATCGAAGTGGGCGACAAATTTATTGTGAACGAGGGGGATCAAATTCCCTGCGATGGAATCATTGTTCAAGGTCAGGGAGTTGTTGACGAATCCCTTTTGACTGGTGAAAGTATACCGGTTTTTAAAGATGTGGGAGATGAGGTAGTCGGTGCTGCAGTTCTGGTCGGTGGCAATTTTACTTTGGAGGCTACGGCGGTGGGAGGAGAGAGCTTTTTGGGCAAATTGATCCGAATGGTAAAAGGCGCGCAAAACAGCAAATCCGATATGCAGCTTTTGGCCGATAAAATAAGCGCTGTATTTGTGCCCGTGGTTTTAGTCATTGCGGGAGGTACCTTTTTGGTTTCTAATTTTCTGGTGCAGATACCCCTGGAAAATGCGGTGATGAACGCCATAGCTGTGTTGGTAATATCCTGCCCTTGTGCAATGGGCCTTGCCACTCCAACAGCAGTGATGGTGGGGGTAGGAAGAGCTGCCCGATTGGGTATTTTGCCTAGATTGGGGAGCAGTTTTGAAAGACTGGTGGGCATAGAATATCTGATTTTGGACAAGACCGGTACCCTGACTGAAGGGAACTTTGAGGTGGAGAATGTGGAAATTTTATCCAACAATGAAGATGAAATCTTTTCCGTAATTTATCAAATGGAACAGAGAAGCAATCACCCGGTGGCCCGTCCCATACTCAATTACCTTTCAGACAAAAAGTCCTCTGAATTGGCTGTAAAATTTGAAGAAATTATCGAAATTCCCGGATTTGGGGTCAAAGCCCTAACTGCGGACGGCATCAGGTATCAACTGACAGGTAAAGAAAACAATACTGAAGATTTGAATTTCATCACCTTGCTGAAGGATGAAGAGGAGGTAGCAATTATAACCATGTCCGATAGCGTAAAAGTGGAGGCCCAAACAGCACTGGATTACTTTAAAAAACAAAAGATTTCTACGGTCTTGTTGAGTGGGGACAGGGAAGGCCCTACCCGAAGGGTGGCTGAAAAGTTGGACATAGATCATTATTACGCCATGCACAGTCCGGAGCAAAAATTGAAAGTGGTTGAAAAATACGCCTCAATAGGACGAACGGCTATGGTAGGGGATGGGGTAAACGACGCTGCTGCCCTCGCCAGAGCAGATGTGGGCATATCTTTTTCATCCACCGCTACACTGGCCATGCAATCTGCAGATTTGGTGCTTCTCAACGACAGACTTCAAACCCTGGTACTCACTCATCAGTTGAGTCGCAAAACCGTTACAACGATAAAACAAAACTTGTTTTGGGCTTTTTCTTACAATTTAGTCGCTATCCCTATGGCTGCAGTGGGCTTGCTAAACCCCATGGCAGCTGCCTTTTTTATGGCTTTTTCTGACTTGGTGGTCATTGGAAATTCAGTGAGATTAAAATGGAAGCGGTTAAATTAACTCATTGGTGGGATTAGACATCTCTGTAGAAGTATTAGCGTATTATAAAAATAAAATTAGCTTTACCTAAAATAAAAAATAGTACACTCTAAAATAAATAATTAAGTGAAATACTTTTAAATTCATTCCAGTCTTATTGCAATACCGGAAAATAAAAATAATTTTACATTCAATTTTGATTAGGTGGTGGATTGTTGGATTAAGCGGAGCTGTTTTATTAATGAGAAATAGCATTTTTCATTCTTTTTGAATTTATGTGATAAATATTTGCTTATAACATGGTTTTTTGTCGTGACTCTGCTGCGAATATGAGTAAGTGACATTTTATATACCCTCTTCCTTACCTCTGTGGCCTCTGTTCCTCTGTGGTGAGTTTGAGAAATAGAAAATATACGAATTAAATGGCCCATGACTGAAAAAGACATCCAGAGGCACAAAGCTTCAACTTTGATTACTCGTCTGCAGCCAACCAATAGAAAAAATATAATCAGATGAATAATACTTCACTTTGTAATTTCTTTATTTTGGCTGTGTGTCTGGCCGTTTGTTTATCGGGTTGTACCAATTACCTGAAGATGATGGAAAGAGGCGAATTCGACATGGTTTTTTACCGTTCGCTGGACAAAATGGAGGGCAAAAAAAACAAGAGGGAAAAAGACGTTTTAGCTGCGGAGGAAGCCTTTGCCAGAGCCAATGCAAGGGACATGGGGAGAATAGAAGCACTCCAGGGGCGGACCGATGAGCAAAGCTTGAATGAAATGTTGAGATTGACCGAGCGGATTGAAAGAAGACAGAGTAGACTGCAACCCTTTCTCCCACTTAGAGACAAAAAGGGATACACCGCACATTTTGAACTGGTCAATCCACACGAATATGCCGATGAGGCCGCCCGGAATCTATATGGAATATACCTTCAGGAAGCCAATCTGTTGATGGAAAGGGGAGAGAAGGGGGATAAAATTGCAGCAAGAAGAGCCCACGATCTTTATCTCAAAGCGGAGAGCTTGATTCCCGGTACTGTGGAAGTTAAACACGGATTGGAGGATAGTAAGTATTTTGGTACATCGAGGGTATATATGCAGGTGGTAAACAGGACCAATAAAGTCCTTCCCTCAGGCCTTGAAGAGACCTTAACTAATATTAATTTTTCAGAGTTTAGAAACACCTGGCAGGAGTTTTCGTCAAGAAGTCGGCAAAATGACGATTATCTCATGGAGATTGAGCTGTCAGATATCCAATTGAGTCCTGAAAGAATTGTTGAAAGGCAATATGAACTGAAAGAAGTGGTAGAGAAAAAGAACTCCTCAGATACTACCACCACAACGGAAACTGTTTATGCCACAGTGACTGAATTTACCCTTCAGAAAAGTGCTGTAATCAATGCCAATGTCTTGATAAAAGATTTGAGGGATGATAAAATCGTTCATCGCGAACCGGTTTTTTCTACCTATCAGTTTGAAAATGTAGTCAATTCATATCAGGGGGACCTCAGGGCCATCCCAAAAAAATTACCCATCGGTGGGAGCCTGAATTTTCCACTCGAAAGTGAGATGATATACAAAGCAGGGGAGAATTTAAAGGACAGAATCATCGACTACGTGAGCAAATTTGATTTGTAAGTGTTGTGGGTCAAAACAGTTTAGTATAGAATCCGCCTCGGAAGTGACTTTTAGAAGGGTAAATTACAGGATGTTGTTGACAATTATTAGAGAAAAAATCATTTGAGAATGAAGTTGGTTAAAGCTGGGATTGCCATAGTGATAATTTTAGTATTGATATTTGTTTCAGGATGGTTTTTACCCGCCGAAGATTATGGTGAAGGGCAAGTATTAATCAAGGACCACACCTATCGGATATCCGAAACCTTAAACCGCGATTTGCAGATGGTGGAATGGTTTTCAGAAGCTTCAGGTTATGACCTTCAAACGATAGAACAGAAGAGAACCAGGGAAAGACGAGACGGTGTACTTATTATGGAGCCCAATCCAACGGCGGCTGTCGATAATGAATTTACCATCGTGTTGTACAGGCCCTGGAAGCGGGAAATCAATCTGAAGATCAATTTTGAAGAAAGCCACGAGGGAACGGAGTTGATGTACACCTATACTCATGTTCAACCATTATTTTTTAGAATGTGGGGAAAAATTTTAAATTTGGATGCTCGGTTGAAAAGTATTCTTGACTCTTTTCTGGAACGATTAAAAATGGATGCAGAATCTCAATTTGTAGCCCTTATAGACGGGTATTACATCAGACAAAGGGATGAAATTGAGAGAATCTTTATTACAAAGAGGAAAAAAGTCCCCTTTTCTGAGATGAATCATTTTACCGTTTCCAATCTGACTTCACTGGTCTTTTATTTACAGGAGAGACAGATGAAAAAGTTTCCACTCAGTACCATGTATTATTTTATTGATGCTGAAAACGAGGAAACCGATATGGCCATAGCCTCAGAGGTGGACAGGGATATTGAATTACCCCCCGAATTTGAAATGAAATATGTAGCCAAAGGCCCTTTAGTGTATACCAACCATTACGGCTATGTTGGAAATACCTATTTGGCCCACGCCGCCATTCAAAAATACCTGGACAGAAACGACCTCATTTATATCAGGCCCTTTATAGAGACTTATGTGGTAGGAGAGGAAACGACAGATGAGGTTGAATCGTGGATAACCAGGATCGAGTACTATCTCGACACCACTTTTGATTAAATGTTGTACGGAATGGTTGTAACTGAAAAATAAGAACTACTTTTTATGTTCAGATAATGATTTTTGATAATACTATAGTTGAACCCAATTTCGTTAATTCAATTAATTTGCTGATGTTGCAAACCATTTTAATCGTAATTAATTTACCTTTGTGATTCTAAAATTTAAAAACATGATGTATTTAAAAATTTCTATTTTCTTTTTGGGTTTTCTGTTTTTGGCCAGTTGCCAAAGCGAGGAGTCCTCAAGTGCTGCAGAAGCTGCACCAGAAACCATGGATCAGACTGCAGATGGTCAAAATCCGAACATGAATTCGGATGGTTCTGCGGGAAATCAGACCGAGGGAAGAACAAGCCTGAGTACGTCGGCAGACCAGGCGAACGCCACGACCACCACCCCTCAGGCACCAGATGGGCCTACTACTACCATGCAGTTCGATAGTGAACTACACGATTTCGGTACCATTGCAGATGGAGACAAAGTAACCCACACTTTTGTATTTACCAATACAGGAGACAAGCCCCTGGTAGTTTCCAATGCGAAGGGAAGTTGTGGATGTACAGTTCCCAACTGGGACAAGGACCCCGTCATGCCCGGAGAGACTGGTGAGCTCACCATTCAGTACGATTCCAAAAACAAAGGAAGCGTAGACGGTAAGGTGGATACAAAATTCGTTACGGTTACTGCTAATACAGTGCCCAGTACACAGAGGTTGACCATACGTGCAAACGTTGTCAAAGAGGCCGGGTAATTAATTAGTGATATAATAAACAAGAGGTCTGCTGCTTTCATTTGTATTGCAGCAGATCTTTTTTTATTACAGCCAAGTACTAAAAGATTATAGGAATAATGCGGAATAATGCGGAGTAATGCGAAGTAATGCTATTTTTGCTCCTGCGTTTTTATTTTGAATAATTTTTAATATGTCGACCGGGGGAATTTTAAGTACCTACTTTTCACTGATAAAAATCAGTCATACCATTTTTGCCCTTCCCTTTGCATTTTTAGGCTTTTTTATCGGGGTAAAGGCCGTAGGGAGTGGGAGTCATTTAGTGCTGTTATTGTTGATTACTTTATGTATGTTTTTTGCCAGGTCTGCAGCCATGGCGTTCAACAGATATGCCGACCGAAAAATTGATATTAAAAATCCGAGAACAGCTGTTCGGGAGATACCCAGTGGTAAAATTGCAGCAGCTCGGGTTTTGGGTTTGGTGGTGCTGAATTGTTTGGCTTTCATTACCACTACCTGGTTTATCAACCCCTTGTGTTTTTATCTGTCCCCATTGGCATTGCTTATTGTTCTTGGTTATAGTTATACCAAAAGGTTTACCCTATGGTGTCATTTCGTGTTGGGATTGGGGCTGGCTCTGGCTCCGGTAGGTGCATACATTGCCGTAACAGGTTATTTTGACATCATTCCGATACTTTTTGGATGGGGTGTTTTATTTTGGGTTGCCGGTTTTGATATTATCTACGCACTGCAGGATGAAGAATTTGACAGGAGGGAGAATTTGATTTCTGTTCCCGTTGTCCTCGGAAGGGACAAAGGACTTGGTGCAGCTCGAATGGCGCACTTTATTTCCGTGGTTTTTTTTATGGTAGCTACCTGGCTGATGATTGATATTCTTAGTCTATCCGGAGGATTTTCTTATGCAGGGCTGTTGGTTTTTACACTGTTGCTAATTTTTCAACATCGATTGGTGAGGGCGGGCGATCTGTCTAGAGTAAACCTCGCTTTTTTTACGACCAACGGAATAGGTTCCATACTATTTGCAGGTTTCTTGATTCTAGACTTAATCTCGAGTTGAGTTAATCCAGTCCAAAAACTTTTCAAAAGCTTTAGCCCGATGGCTGATTTCATTTTTCACCTCCAAGGGCAATTGAGCAAATGATTCACTGTACCCATCCGGTATAAATACAGGGTCGTATCCAAATCCACTGATTCCCAACCGCGAATGAGCGATGGTTCCATTTACCATTCCTTCAAATACCCTGACTTCTGAATGATCTATATGGGCGACAACGGTTCTGAATCGGGCCGCTCGATTCGCTACATTTTTTAAGAGGTGAAGAACTTTGTCTATATTTTTCTCGCTGCTTTTATCCTCCCCTGCAAACCTGGCGGAGTAAATGCCTGGTGCTCCTCCCAGTGCTTCAATCTCAAGCCCGGTGTCCTCAGCAAAACAACTGTCAAAATCGGTGTACTGAATAGCTTGTCGCGCTTTGGAAATTGCGTTTCCCTCAAGGGTGGGCTCATTTTCCTCCAATTCTTTATCGAGTTGAATATCGTTGAGGTCCCTGATGAGAAACTTCGCGCCCAAGATCTTTTTTACCTCCAGGGTCTTATTCGGATTGGAGGTGGCAAATAAAATCTCACTCATTGATTTAAGATTTTTTCAGGTTTTTCAACTGATTCCACAATTGCATTTTCAGGTTTTTTGAATTGCTGATTTCCGCCGGAATATCTGCAAAGAGAAGCTTTTTATCGGCCATGGAAATCACCTGATATTTTTTTAAAGAAATTTGAAGGTTTAACGCACTTGGTAGCAGTCCGAAGAGTAAAAAAAGATGAGCATCGGTCTGTGCCAGATTCTCAAAAGGGCAGTATTGGTCTTTTCTCACTTCAATAAATTGACAATCTGATTCTGCTGAGCAATTTAGGGCTTCGGCTATTTTAATTAAAAAGGCCTTTTCGTCATAACCGATAGGGGGACTTATTATAAAAAGTGATTTTGAATGCTCCAACTTTACAGGAACTCTGGAGAGGTTGTACTCCCCGGGCAACTTAATAATTTGATTTGGTTTAAAAAGAGAAAAATCAGGCATAATTCAAAAACATTCCCGGATAAAAAATTATTAAAAAAGGTGCATTTACTAAATCTGAATATACAAAATTACACTTAAAATTGTATATTAGCGAAAATTCCAAAAAATGAGCCAAATAAACTTTTACCCCACTGAATCGTCCCAACTCAATGAGGTGGACTTTAACAACATTCCGTTTGGGAAGGTTTTTTCTGACCATATGTTTTCAGCCGTATATGAAGACGGAGAGTGGAAAGACTTTCAGATATGTCCATTTAAAGAATTAACTATGCATCCGTCGATGATGGCGTTGCACTACGGACAGTCTATATTTGAGGGTATGAAGGCCACGGTAGCACCAGATGGAACTCCCCTTTTGTTTCGTCCAGAAAAACACATTGAGCGGTTGAATAAGTCAGCGGAAAGAATGTGTATGCCCGTTTTTCCCGAAGAAGTTTTTCACCAGGCTGTTCACAAATTGGTTGGAATTGATAGAAATTGGATTCCCTCACGGGAGGGTAGTGCTCTCTACCTCCGCCCATTTATGTACGCCACCGATAAATATATTGGAGTAACTGCATCGAGTACCTATCGATTTTTAATTATCACCTTGCCGGTAGGCCCGTATTATAGCAAACCGGTTAACCTGAAAGTCGAGAGGAAGTATGTCCGCGCGGTAAAAGGTGGAGTGGGAGAGGCCAAAACCTCGGGAAACTACGCCGCCTCTCTACTACCTGCAAAACTTGCAAAAGCGGAGGGTTACGATCAGGTGATGTGGATGGATGCCCATGAATTTAAATATATCCAGGAAGTGGGTACGATGAATCTGTTTTTTGTATTTAAGGATAAAATTGTAACCCCAGCTACTGAAGGTGCAATTCTCAAAGGCATTACCAGGTTGTCGATAATTGAATTATTGAAAAGCGAAGGCCATAAGGTAGAAGAGAGGCCCCTGGCGATAGACGAGGTAAAAGAAGCCTATAAACAAGGGGAGTTGGTTGAGGCCTTTGGCAGTGGCACGGCTGCTGTCGTAGCCAATATCTCTCAAATCAAAGATGTGGATATAGATATGAAATTCAATGAATCCAATTGGAAATTATCCTCACGTATAAAATCTTTTATCAACGGGGTGAGAATCCGCAAAGAGAAGGATAGATTTGGCTGGATAGTTCCGGTAAAAGAGCAAGTCTCACATTAAAATGCAGGTTTTTTGGGCTTGTTATCTAATAATTCTTCGATGTGCCGGAGAACTTCATCAGTTAAAACAGGAAGCATATCCAGAGATTTTAAATTTTCTTCCAACTGAGATACCTTACTCGCGCCGAGAATTACCGTACTGACATTTGGATTTTTGACACACCAGGCTATGGCCATTTGGGGAAGACTTATATCCAGAGTTAAGGCTAATTTATTGAGTTTTCGCACTATTTTGAGGTTGTCCTCAGTAATGGCTCTTTCTTTTAACCAATCCAATTCTTCCCTTCCCAATCGAGTGTTTTCCGGAAATTTTCCGAGGTATTTATTGGTTAAAAGTCCCGATGCCAGTGGAGACCATATAGTAGTTCCGAGGCCAACTGTTTTAAATATCTGATTGAACTCCACTTCTACTTTTTCCCGGTAAAACATATTGTATTGTGGCTGCTCCATGACGGGACCTTCTATGTTTAAACTCCTCGCTACCATGTGGGCTTCCATGATCTCCTGCGCAGACCATTCCGATGTTCCCCAGTATAAAATTTTACCCTGTTGAATCAATGTATTCATGGTCCTCACCGTCTCTTCAATGGGGGTGTTTTTGTCCGGACGGTGGCAAAAATAGAGGTCGATATAGTCCACCCTCAATCGCTTTAAGGAGGCATGGCACGCTTCCATTATGTGTTTGCGGTTCAATCCCGTTTGGTTGGGTTTTTTTCTGCCATCTCCAAAAAACACCTTACTTGAAACTAGATAGGAAGTGCGGTCCCAATTCATTTTTTTAAGAATGGTACCCATCAGTTCTTCTGACTTTCCCTCGGCATAGATCTCTGCATTGTCAAAAAAATTAACCCCTTGTTCATAGGCTAATGCCATAAGTTTTTCAGAAAGCTTATTGTCGATTTGATTGGCAAAAGTTACCCACGATCCAAAAGAAAGTTGGCTTACTTGTAGGCCGGTTTTTCCCAAAAAATTGTATTCCATAATTTTTGTTTTACCTTTTATTGAATAACCCCGATTTGGGAAAAGTGTTTAGCTGCAAAGGTATTTGTATGGTAAATGCGAATATTAAGGATTCGATCGAGGTGGTTTAGCATAAAAAAAAGCGAGGTGCAGGCACCTCGCTTTTTTTTTGTTAATTGGTTTAGGATTATTGAAAAACGACGCGCTTTACCAATACTCCTTGGTCGAAATGAACTTTAATAAAATGCATTCCCGTTGCAAAGAAATTTACATCGAATTGGAAAACGTGGTGATTAATTGAGTTATAATTTTTCACCAATCTGCCATTGGCGTCGTAAACCTCAATTTTTAACATGGGTTTGTCTGCATCTGATTTAAAATTCAAAAGACTGGAAACCGGATTGGGGTAAAATGAGAAATTGACTTCTGATTGGTCGAGTTCTCGAACTTCCGTGTCCAGTTCCAATCCAAAAGCAAGAAAAGCCCTCGGTGCTAAATATCCTATAATGGTATCTATATAGGTCCTTCCTTTTTCAGCACTCATATCCTGATTGAATATGGAGTTGATAACGTGGAAATTGCATTGAGAGACGGGAACCCCATCCGGACAACTCGGGTGTGGGAATTGACTCCAGTACGGTATGGACCACCATTCCCAGGGGGCCGTCTGCGGAGCGGGTTGTTGATTAAATGGATTGGTTAATACCGGTTGAAGAAATGGGTATAACCCTTCGAGGCCGTCGTTGTTTGCATTGGCTCCAACCGTATAATGGTCATCAATGCCCGCGTCTTTGAAAACATCGTTCAAACCCAATTCATTGGCTTTGTATTGTACTAAATAGGACCCTTGAACCTCAACTATCAAATCTCCTGTGGTGGGTACAATCAAAACACCCTCCATATAAGGAGCAAAAGGGTCAGTGGGTACGTGAAAAGAAACCATGGGTGGATTATTGGGGCTAACCCATGAGGTATCTGCAAGAGCACCTCCTAAATTGACAGACAACTGGACGTCTGAATTGATGGAACTGCCGTCGGCATAAGTAACGTGGTTGGGTCTGCTAAGGGTATCACCCGTCTGGGGATGTATTCCGACAGAGGTGCCAAAGGGATCGCCGTGAATGGGTTGCAATACATAGGGATCAGGGTTTCCGTCACCAGTGATGTCGGGCCCAAAAAATTTCGGGATAAGAATGTCGCTGTACTGATCGAGAGTGGCCGCTCCAAAAGAAATATACCCTCCTGTACCCTGGCCAAAATACGCAATATTGTCGGCATCAATTCCAAAATTATTACCCAAATCAACAGCGTCTTTTCTGAAAAACCTGACGGCCGATCTGGCGTCTTGAATTCCTCTGTAAGCTGCATTTATTAAAGTGCTGATTCGCGTGTCCAGATCACCGGTTGGATTCCAGCC
>JAGTVA010000058.1 GCA_018224445.1 Saprospiraceae bacterium | reverse complement strand
CTAAAGACTGGGTGGGTTGATTTTTAGTCACATCACGTTAAAGGAATATAAAACCATTGGCTATTTGCCCTCCGAATACGTGGTGATATTTTTTCATTTAGACCTTTAAAGCTGTCTTTTTCTGAGTTGATAGAATAATTCGGGACAGTTATATGCAAGGTAGATTCCAGCCTTGGAAAGACAATAAAAGAGTCTGGTTTGACTACCCCTTGTTTTATTTATATGGCTGCAATATCCAATATCTTCGGTTTAAGTAAAATCTACGCTAATCCCCGCTTTGTGGTTTTAAAATCAGCAGCATCGATAAATGTTATAATTATATTTTACACACTGCCCTGAAATTGGGTGTAAATTGAAGGGTATTTCTTATTTTTGTGATCCGGAATTTCATTCAGCCGGTGTTTTTTCGAAAAAAGCTTAAATCATTTAAAGCTGTTATCTGTTGAACTGTTATGTTTGCAGAGATATACCAAAATTAATTTAGTCAAAAAATATGAGCGTAATTGAAATAAAAGTTCCGGAAGTAGGGGAATCCATATCAGAAGTTACTTTAGCGCAGTGGTTAAAGAAAGACGGAGAATACGTCAAGGAGGATGAGCCTATTTGTGAATTTGAGTCGGATAAAGCCACCCTGGAATTGCCTGCGGAAAAAGCGGGAATACTGACTCATGTGGCCAGTGAAGGCGATGATCTGGAAATAGGTGCGCTCATTGCAAAAATTGATACCTCAGCCGAAGCTCCGAAGGAAAAATCGACTGAAAAAGATACTTCCAAATCTAAAGAGAAAGAAAGCACGGAGGAGAAATCGACTGAAAAGGAGACCTCTAAATCTGGCGACAGTGAGGCCTCTGAGGATAAAGAAAGGTCGAAATCCGAAAAAGATAAATCCGAATCTTCTGAGAGTGATTCCCATGCCAAAGGTCACGCCTCACCGGCAGCGGCAAAGATATTGAGAGAGGGCGATCTGGACCCTTCAAAAGTGGAGGGCACCGGAAAAGAGGGGAGAATTACCAAAGAGGATGCAGTCAAAGCGGTGGAATCCGGGTCCACCAAAACCGACACTGAATCGGTTGAAAAAACAGAAAAACCTAAAACTTCCTCCCCACGAGGGGCTTTCAGCAGAGAAGAGAGCAGGCAAAAAATGAGCAGAATGCGCCGCACCATTGCTTCCCGCCTGGTGTCTGCCAAAAACCAAACCGCCATGTTGACCACTTTTAATGAAGTGGATCTCACCAATGTAATGGCGATGCGTAAAAAATATCAAGATCGTTTTGTAGACAAGCACGGCATCAAACTCGGGTTTATGTCGATATTTTCCAAAGCCTGTGCAAAAGTGCTGATGGATATGCCGCAAGTCAATGGCCGATTGGAGGAAAATGAAATTGTGTATCACGATTATGTGGATATCTCCATCGCCATTTCTACTCCCAATGGCCTGGTCGTTCCCCCGGTGAAGAATGTCGAGTCTCTTTCTTTTGCCGAAATCGAAAAGAAAATTAAGGAGCTGGCAGATAAAGCCAGAGAGGGTAAGTTGGGTTTGGACGAAATGACCGGTGGAACCTTCACCATTACCAACGGTGGTGTGTTCGGATCACTGGTTAGCACCCCCATACTCAATGAACCTCAATCTGCCATCCTGGGAATGCACACCATTCAGCAAAGACCGATAGCGGTAGATGGAAAGGTGGAAATCAGACCGATGATGTACCTGGCCCTTTCCTACGATCACAGGGTGATAGATGGAAGTACTTCGGTGACCTTTCTCGTAAAAGTAAAGGAGATATTGGAAGATCCGGTGAGCATGATATTGGATCTTTAATTTGTTTTGAGAAATACTTTTTAAGCTCGGTTTTTTGTCGTTTTGCCTTTAGTAAAATAAGCAATTAAGGATGACGCTTCAAGATTTTTTTGATGTACTCGCCGGGAATGCAACAGCAGTGTTTACTTTTCTAATTTCTGTTCCCTTCAGTGCACTTTTGGCCAATTACCTCAGCGGACCCTCCGCTGCAGGCACACCTTGGAAATACCTTTACAGCGGATTGATATATCTGGCCTGCATCCCCGGAATATTTGTATTCACCCTTGTGCTATATTTATTTTTATTTGAAAAAGTGAGCATACTCGATCTCGATATCATTCACCACCTCCTTCCGATGATTACAATGGCAGCAACCATTTTAATTATAAAGAAAAAAGTCAACCTGGACCTGATTCCCGGATTTGGCAAAATTACGGCTTTGCTGGTTATGATTATGGTGGTGTTGATTATTCTATGGGTTTTGGACCGCACCCGAATCTGGGTAATTACCTTTCTTCCCCTGCCTTTTGCCCTACTTATTTTTGTGGTTTTGCTGCTCTTTTTGCTGTGGGGATGGAGGAGATTTAGTGGAATTAATTTACACTAGTTTCGATTCTTTTAAGTTAAATTTCGGATGAAAAGAAGAATAGTTTAATGCGACGGTCAAATTAACCTACCTGCCCAGGGTTGTGCCCTTTGCTCAAGTTTATAACCTTTTTGAAAGTTTCTACGGTCTTTGTTATACTAAGAAAAACCAATTTATTTTTCGTATCTAAATAGATTTCAAATATTTATTTTAATAGAAGGTGAACCTAAAATTTGGGACTATGTGGTATTATTTTCCTAAATTCCTGTTAACTTTGTAAATTATTTATTTCACATCACAATTAAGCTAATAAAATGAAAGCGACTATTTACCTTTTAAAAATCCTGATTTTTACCGGTGGTTTATTCGCACTGTTTCAAATGGTTTCCTGTTCTGATAGCCAGGGAAGTGAAATGGATGACACCCTCAATCAAACAGAAGAAGAGTGGAAGCCCAACCTGGTATACGAGTGGGCCAAAGTGATTTTAGAAGCCACCGCAAACGATACCGACCTATTCAAACCTAGACCTACTATTTCTTCCCGGTATCTCGCATTAATCACTGCTGCAATGTACGATGCCTGGAGCAGATACGATGACACCCATCTTCCCTTGTATATAGAAGATGTGGAGAGGAGACCCGAAGAGGAGCGAACATTGGAAAATAAAGAAATTGCAATCAGTTACGCCGCTTATCGCTCTGCCAAAGAGTATTTTTATACCGATTCCCTGTTGTTTACTGAATTTATGCACTCCTTGGGACTGGATCCCGAGGATTGGAGTACGGATCCGTCGACCCCGGTCGGAATTGGCAACATTGCTGCCACGAGGGTTATTGAAGAGAGAAAGGGGGACGGGGCCAATCAATACGGAGAGGAAACCGAATACGGAATTCCTTATTTTAATTACATCGGATACCAACCGGTGAATACTCCCGATGAAAATATCGACATCAACCGATGGCAACCCAAGTACTTTTTAGATGAAGAGGGAGAAAAATTTGCTCCCCACTGTCTTACTCCTTATTGGT
>JAGTVA010000057.1 GCA_018224445.1 Saprospiraceae bacterium | reverse complement strand
TAGAGAACTCAGCCACCTCTATGTGCTCCTTAAAATCTAGCCTTCCTTTTTCATAGGCCTTGAATACCGATTCCTTTGCACCCCAAATGACGTGGTAATAATCCAAATGATTGGTCTTTGAGTTTATATATTCCCTCTCCTTGTTTCCGACAAATTTTTGCGAGAGCCGGACTAACCGATGGTCGAACTCCTGAATGTCGATTCCCACGGAACGCCGGGAAACTGCTACTGCAGCGAATGGCCCTGAATGGGATACGGTAAGGTGAATATTGGAACTCGGGAGAAAGGGTTTTCTATACTCCGATCTTTTGAGGTGAATGGATTTTCCATCCGGTACCATTTGCTGTAAAAGCAATCTGGAGGCCAAAAATTGAAGTCTTTTCGACGGGTGTACTATTCCGGCGAGTTCTTTTTCATTATCGGGACTCAGAGAGAGTTGTCCGAGATAATAATGCTCCGGTTCCTCGATCTTCCATACCGCTGTGTTCACAGTTTCTAAAACCTCTTCTTTATATATTATGGGCATGCAATGGAGTTTAATTATTAAATCAAAGTTAGAACAAAAGTTCTTATTCTTTATTTAGTCAGTCGAAAGTCTGAAAGTCGAAAGTCTGAAAGTCGAAAGTCGAAAGTCGAAAGTCGGAAAGTCGAAAGTCTGAAAGTCGAAAGTCTGAAAGTCTGAAAGTCGAAAGTCGAAAGTCTGAAAGTCTGAAAGTTGAAAGTCGAAAGTTGAAAGTCGGAAAGGTTAAAGTGTACATGATCTTGCTGAATTGAGTTGAAGTTAGCGTGAAGAAGTTGCAAAGGGCTGGAAAAGAGCGAACCTCGACAGCGGGCGGGGTTGCAAATTTCGCGTCTGCAGTCATTGGTTTATGAAAATTTAAAAAAATGAAAGTTGAAAAAGTCGGGGAATTAAATGGCCACAAGGGCAGTATATACAAAATTGCCAAAGGGAAAAATAAAGACCTTATCCTGACCTTTGGAGGAGATGGCCAGGTGGTGGAGTGGAATTTAGAGACGATGGAAAATGGTATTTTGCGGGCAAAAAGCGAGTACAAATTTTTTTCAGGCCTCTACCACAGAGATTCCGATGCCTGTTTTGCCGGAGATATGAATGGATCGGTATATCGATTGCTGTTTCAGCAAAAAGAAAACAACATCAGTGCATGGAAAACACACCTCAAGGGAGTTTTTGATCTGGTGGAAGCCAATGATTTTATATTTTCCTCCGGAGGAGACGGTACAGTGACCAGGTGGGCACTCGATCCCTTTCGCCCTTTAGAGACCAGGGAGGTTTCACCGGAGAGGATGAGGTCTCTGCTCTGGGATGAAAACCGGGGTCTAATGCTAGCGGGCTCGACTGACGGGGGTATTTACATATTGGATCCACATACCCTGAGGACTGTGGATTTGATCAGTAATGCGCACGACAGCACGGTTTTTTCGATGAAATTAGTGCCCGATAATAAGCTTCTGGTTTCTGGAGGTAGGGATGCATTTCTCAACTTCTGGACTTATCCGGATATGGAATTGGCACATCGAATTCCCGCGCATTTATTTACCATCAACGATCTTGCATTGAGCCCCTGTGGCCGTTGGTTGGCCAGCGCCGGAAGGGATAAAGAAGTCAGAATATGGGACCTGAGCAATTATCAGTTGTTGAAAGTAATTGATCGCTTGAAATACAAGGGGCATTCCCATTCTGTAAATGCGGTACACTGGGACCTTGAAACCGGTCTGCTCTGCACTGCCGGTGACGACAACGCTTTGAAGATCTGGAGAATTACCGAAGATAAAGGGGAATAAAATCAGACCGGATATATAAATTGAGGTAATTTATGCTTTTCTGTTTTACTTTGTGTGTACCTTTGGAACTCAATATACCAATCTTATGATTTTAACCGACACCGCCATTCGCGATGCAATGAAAAAAGGCGAAATTGTCATCGATCCTTTTCGCCCCGACTGTCTGGGAACCAATTCTTATGACGTTCATCTGGGTAAGTATTTGGCTACTTATGTAGACAGAATACTCGATGCCAAGAAGCACAACAAAGTACTTCATTTTGAAATACCACCAGATGGATATATATTGCAGCCCGGAACCCTTTATCTGGGAGTAACAGAGGAGTATACAGAAACCCATAATTCAGTGCCCTTTTTAGAGGGAAAGTCCAGTGTGGGCAGATTGGGGATTGATATTCACGCCACTGCCGGCAAAGGGGACGTAGGGTTTTGCAACACCTGGACTCTCGAAATATCCTGTGTGCAGCCGGTTCGAATTTATGCGGGCATGCCGGTGGGTCAGTTGATTTATTTTTCAATTGACGGAGAAGTGGAACACTTCTATCACAGCAAACTCAGTGCAAAATATGCGGGCAGAACCATTAAACCCGTAGAGAGTATGATGTGGAAGAATAAATTTTAATTGTAATTTTTCTGATTAAAAGCGATTGCTCAGGCGTCGAATTCTTTCTTCCAGGCTTCCATTCCTCCCTTGAGATTGAATACCTCTTCAAAACCTGCATTGACTAAAAGGTGCTGTGCCATTTGACTTCTGTTGCCCGATTTGCAATACACCACGACCTCATTATTTTTAAATTCCTCTAGTTCGTTTAGTCTGCTCAACAGTTCTCCCAGAGGAATCAATACTCCACCGATGTTGTACTCCTTATTTTCGTAGGGTTCTCTGACATCCAGGAGTTTAACGAGTTTCTTTTTTTCCAGTTTTTGTCTCAAATCTTTGGGTGTAATTTCTTGCATGATTTTAGTGTTTTATAAATTTTCCAAATTGAATACCCCCGGTTTTCGAATAGAGGCGCAGCAAGTAGGTGCCCGAATTCAAAGAACTCAAATCCACCTCATTGTTAAGGGTTTTAAGAGATTTTACCAATTGACCGTCCAATGAAAATATTGAAACTTCCCTTGGCCCTGTGGAGTTTTCGTCCTCCGGAAGATAGATAAAGTCTCGGGTGGGATTGGGGTAAAGAGTCAGTATTTCAGGTGGAGGTGTAACTTCATTTATTTTGGTAGAAATTTGTTTTTCATTTCCAAATACAGGCCTGATCATAATTGCTCCGCGGAACTGAGGAACTACCTCCTCCATAGGTTGCCAGATGGCTCCATTGTTCCAATAGGCGTATTTCGTTTTTTCAGGGCTGTTAATGTCAAATCCAAAATAGACCCCTGAGGCGGTTCGACTGACCTGCGTCCACCCAATGTGAAAATCTCCTGCCGGAATGTGAATGGCGGTATCTCTGCCGGTGAGTTCCGATTTTAGCGCATAGGTTGAAAATCCCTGAATGCTGTCGTAATAGACATCTACAAAAACCGGGTTGAGTTCTTCCGATTCGTAGAGCGGGGGATCTTCAAGAGAGGCTCCCCAAACCATCAATTTAAACCGTTTGTTTCTATCTCCGGGCAGTACTCTGGGAAGATTTACCGCAATACCCCTCAAGGTATCGTCCACATTGGCGTGATACTGAACAGCCATGGAGGGAAGGGGGCCTAAGCCTGCCAAGATGTGCACTCCGAGTTCGGCACTGTTGTCGTCGTAGGCAAAATAGTTGGAAATCACTGTTTCCCTGCTCACCCGATTGTTGCGCTCTAACTCGGGGATTTGTTCTTCGTTTTGTTGGAAGGAGTATTCGGTGAGGAAAGTTAATCTTTTATCAGCCATTTGACCCATATCAATCGCTGAATTCAAAAAATTGCCGGGATTCTGAATGGGATTGGTGAAGAAGTGTCTTCCGGGATCGAGGTCTCTTTGATTTTCATCCGAAATGGGTGGCACCTCCAATAGGGTTTCCGACAATGCCACTTGTCCCGATTCTTTTTCGGTTATGGTCAGTTGACTTGGATCGGCCTGACGCCTGTTGTTGAAATGGTTGTACATATGGATATCCACCTCAAAAGAGAGCTCCTGTTCTTCATTGCCCAAAAAGTGATTGAGGGGCATGGCCGAATACCTTTGCAATGCAGAAGACGGAATTTGGGTAAATGCGATATCGTTTTCAAAACGCAGGTCGGCCTGAAATTCGTTGGCCAATTTGACGTAGTCGAGATTCCAGCTGGAGGCGATTCCGTTTCCATTGTTATAGTTGATAAATCTGAACTGGAAATCACCGAAAAAGAAGGAGGGGTTCACTGCAATTTGCTGGAAATAAAAGCTATCAGCAGCGGGGTAGAGGTCGGGTTCAAATCTCGCTATTTCGACCCATACTCCTGCGCCGGTTCTAAATTCGAGGATCAGGTCATCATCAACTCTTGGGGGGTAGCCATTCCCTCCCGCCTGAATATAGAAGGTGATAAAACAGCGATCCGTTATGGCCTCATTCAGATTGATAAAAGCGGAGGTCAACACATCTGATGCACCGAAGCCGCCTCCATAGGGAGCTCCATTTTCATCCAGTCCATCAAAAGTAGCCACCCCAACAGAGAGGGGATTGACTCCAAAGGTTTGGTTGACAAACACCTTTCTGTCTAGCCAGTATTCCCGATCGGGGAATGGGCCGGGATAGGAGAAATCGTCCACAAAGGGAAGGCTTCTTACAGGCCTAATGGTCGCAATTACAATGTATTCAAAAACAGTTCCCTCGGTACCTGTCATTCTCAGGCAGAAGGTATCCGTTTCTATGGCCCCGATCTGGTTTGCTAAAATCTCAATACACAAGTTCTCGATTCCCAAATTGCTGAAATTGGGAACCGCGCAATTTAGATTTTCAAAAGACTGGAACTCCTCACCTAAAAACGGGTTGTCGATACAATACATCTCTGAGCCCCCGGAGGGTACCGCAAGGTGGATGACCTCGGGCTCTGAATCTGAACGGGAATTGCTATTAAACAGGTGGGTGTAAATCGCTGTCTTTTCTTTGGAGGCTTCAGCTACTTTGTCGTTGTGGGTCAGAGGGCTGAATTCGATTTGACTTGTGGCCAAACAGGGGAACAGCACGACTGCAATCAAAGGCGCTGCCCAGGATAGTTTTTTCCCGATAAAATCGACAAACGGTACCTGTTCGGTACAGATAATCATTTTGGAAGCATTGACTAAGGCTGTAATCACTTTATGTTTTTGATTTTTAATGATTAATATTCTCGTTTACGACCGGGTAGGTATTTCCTATCCGAATAGGGGTTTATTGAATACTTTAAAGAGATAAATTCATGAACGAAGGCGGTGTGTTTTAAATTTGGCCGTTAACATTAATTCTCATCGTGGTCATCGCAATGAGCGGGTTTGGTGTCGGATAGGGTGAGGTGTATTTCAGAACCCATTTCAATGCGTTCATTGGGATAATAGACCGGATCCTGGCCAACGATAAATGCTCTTTCCCTATTAGCCACCTCTCCTTCTAATTGGGTATTCCCTATTTGCAATTTATAAGACCGGATAATAAAGTCGGCTTCGTCAAAGGTTCTGCAGAGCAGATTGGGAATTTCTACCATACCACCTCTTTGTTGGCTGACTATAAAGCCGAGATTACCACCTACGGGAATTTCTACATTTTCAGCCACTTCAGACCTATTTACCACGGTATCTCCCTGATACACTACCCCCATGATGTATCCCTCGGGTCCCGGGTCATATACTTTTCCGACAATTTGGGACTCCATTCTGTGGGCCATCTGCAAGACCCTGGCCGTTCTCACGTAATTTCTTCCATAAAAAGGGGGCAAGTCCTCCAAGCGAACCATATCGGGTTTGTACTTGGTTACCGTGACGTATATTTTTCTGTTTTCCTTGACCAACTGATGGGCTTCGGGAACCTGATCCAGTATAATTCCTCCCCTTCTACTCACAATAAAAACAGAATCGGAGGCGATGATCTCAAAAGACCGCTTTTGGGCATCTTCAGAGGCTGTAACCAGAGTTTCTCCCACGTACTCGGGCAGTGGGATTTTTTGCCCGTGTTTGCTGTATACTTTCAATCCCCAGTCAATGGCAAAAGTCAATATGACTAAGGCTAGCCCCATTAACAAGATGTGCTTCCAAAAATATTTACTGGTAAGGAAATAAAAGAGTTTTTTCATGGTATACAATAAAGCGAGCCAGCTATTTTCCCCAGGTTCTCTACGCTCGAGTATTTTTTTGTTACCCGGTCCAAAAAATATTAAAAATACAAAGGTAAGTTTTTTCTTAAATTCTCATGAATAACGCCTATAGAAGCTGAATTATTGATTATGGATTGAAGGGAAGCTTAAAAAAGTAAGCATAGGGGTGGACTATTGGGACAATTTGCTATGTTTGCAAACTCAACTCAAGCTCATACTATAAAGGGTAGAAAGTACTATGATTGCCATACCCAATCGCGTAAGAAAGATCAATAAAGAAATGCTGATGTTGGCCATTCCCAACATCCTCAGCAACATTTCCATTCCTTTACTCAGCACGGTAGATACTGCACTTATGGGCCGCCTCTCGGATATTCATTTGGGTGCGGTGGGTATCGCCTCCATGATTTTTAATTTTTTGTACTGGAACTTTGGATTTCTGAGAATGGCCACTACGGGTTTTACGGCTCAATTTTTTGGAAAAAATGATCCCACGGGGCAGATTATGCAGCTGGGCAGGGGAGTATTACTGGCCATTGTTTTTGCCGCGGTATTACTCGCTCTTCAAACTACAATTGGTGAATCTTCATTTATATTGATGAATGTAGGCAGTGATTTGATAGACCTGGTGCGGGAGTATTTTTTTATCAGAATATGGGATGTTCCTGCAACTCTGGCCCTTTTAGTGATTATGGGTTGGTTTTTTGGTATGCAAAATGCAATTGCACCCTTATTTCTCACCCTGTTCATCAATGTGGTGAACATCCTATTGAGTTATTATTTTGTGGCGGTGCTGGGATGGGAAGTTTCCGGCGTGGCCCGTGGAACACTCATCGCTCAGTATTCAGGCGTGGTTTTTGGGCTGGTCTTGATATTTATTTTGTACAGAAAAATGTTTATTCATTTTAAGTTGAAATTGCTGACCAATTTCAACAATTGGATGGTCTTCATCAAGGTGAATTCTGATATTTTTCTCCGCACCCTCGCATTGACGTTGGTTTTTGCTTTTTTCTACAGTATAAGTGCAGAAATGGGAACTATGGTGCTCGCTGTCAATGTCATCCTCATGCAGTTCGTAAACTGGATGTCCTACGGAATCGATGGGTTTGCCTATGCGACGGAGAGTCTGGTTGGCAAGTACAAGGGGAAGAAAAGTGAAAGAGATTTGGATGTCACGCTCAACCTGGCCTTTCTGTGGGCCGGATTTCTAGCCATTTTGTGTGCACTTTCCTATTGGTTTTTCGGCGATTATCTCCTCAGGATATTCACAGATGTGGAGGAAGTGTTGGCAGCATCTAAGCCCTTTCTCATCTGGGTGGCCCTGATTCCCATCGCCGGGTTTTGGTCCTATGTATGGGACGGAATTTTTATCGGATTAACGGCCTCTGTATCCATGCGCAATGCAATGATCATTGCCTTCGGGCTCTTCTTTGCTTTGTTTTATTTATTGGGAGATACCGACAGCAACCATTGGTTGTGGACCTGTTTGATTGCGTTTCTCGTGTTTCGGGCTCTGTTTCAATACGCGCTTTTCAAGAGACACGGATACAACCTGCGCTAATTCACCCATTGGTCAAGAGGAAAAACTCCTTCCTTATTCAAGAGAGACACTGGGGAAAATACAGAATGCGTCCAAAGTCCGAACACCCACAATTCGGGATCTACCGCTGCGAAATTAAGTAGGTCCAGAAGTCTTTTTGAATGGGGCTCCTGAAGCTGTGTAAGCAGAGATGGGGAAGACTGAAAATGACTAAGATGCATGATTACAGGCCATTCTGTTTTTATGGGATTGCGGGCAATATAATCGGCTGTTTTATAATTCATTTTATTGAATTCTTCAACGGTCCACTGGAAGGGTATATCACTGGGTTGGAAGTCCTCGGAGGCGTATCCATTAATTGGGGTCGACGAAGGGAAAAACTTGAAATTTCCCCGGTATATTTTGCCGGTTTTAATGGGGTGGTCAAAAGGAGCAAAGCGGAATACGAACTGATTATAGCAAGCGAAAATGCCGGTATGCACCCCCCAAAACCACGAGCTGGATTGCCTGATATTTTCCACCCATTTCTCCTCCTGGTTTAGACATAGCCAGTGGTCGTTGATAGGCTCAGTCCACTCGAGGTCTTTTTTTCTCCAATTCACACCACATATCTGAAGCAATTCTGATTGAACCAAGAGGGGTAAGTGCTCTATTTTCAGGAGCGCTCTGGAGAGAAAATACAGCGACATGAGCTGGTCAATACACAGTTTTTCAGACCAATCGTTCTTATCCAATTGGCCTGCGATTATTCGAAGTTTTCTCGCGGCAGATGAATTCTGCGTATCTGCCATTCTCACGGCTATTCTCTCAATTTCAAACTTATTGGAGGTGAGTAGCTGAGTGAGGCCTTTGCCAAACAGGTTGGAAATCCAGGAGATCAATTCAGAGGCTCCCGTTTTCATCAGGTCGATGCGATCCAGTCTTTTGGGTTGAGTTAAATACCGGTGAAGATCTTTTTTGGGAAAAATAGTTTGGGGAGCAAAAGGCATGGGTATTTATTCCTCTTCTGAAGTATTGATCTCTAGCATTTCCAGTGCATTTTTTGAAGCCAGCTGTTCAGCGCTTTTTTTACTGTAATCCTCCCCGTTGGACACTTTTTTACCATCGATTAAAACGCCAATTTTAAAACGGTCCCTCTTGTTTTCCTTGTATTTTTCCTCGATTTTGTATTTGATACTTTTTCCTTCTTTTTGTGCCCATTCTAACAGTTGGCTTTTAAAATTGTCGTCCACGCTTTCCAGTCCCTCAATATCCAATTCCTGGTGGAGGATTTTAGAGATAATGAATACCTTGGTTTTTTCGAAACCGTTCTCGAGGTAAAAAGCACCCAGAAGAGCCTCCAGGGCATTGCCCAACATGGATTTACTCAGTTTGGTTTGGTTGTAATTTAAGAGCAAAATATCCAGGCCCATATGTTCTGCGATTTCATTTAATGTCTGCCTTTTGACGATTTTTGATCGCATTTTAGTGAGAAAACCCTCATTGGCTACCGGGTATTTTTTAAACAGGTATTCAGCGACGGCGCAACCGAGAATAGCATCGCCGAGAAATTCAAGTCGCTCGTTATTCTGAACACCTTCTGCCCGATTGTTCTTTCCTGAACTGTGGTAAAATGCCACTTTATACAATTTGAGATCCCTCGGAGTAACACCGGAAATGAGCTTGATTTGCCTGGCAAACTCCTTATCCGGGGACAGCGTTAGATTGTATACTTTGCGCATGGGTCCTGTTATTCGATTTTTTTGATGACGAGGGTAGAATTGTGCCCCCCAAACCCAAAGGTATTACTCACCGCTATTTTGATCTTTCTGGATTGGGCCTGATTGAGGGTGAGATTCAATTTGGGATTGATTGCCGGATCTAAATTAAAATTATTGATGGTGGGCGGCACAAAATCGTGTTTTATTGCCAAAAGACAGGCGACAGCTTCAATTGCTCCGGCGGCTCCCAAAAGGTGCCCCGTCATGGATTTGGTAGAGCTGATGTTGAGCTTGAGGGCGTGCTGTTTAAAAACCTCTTCAATAGCCTTTATTTCTGCAATGTCACCCAGGGGAGTCGAAGTGCCGTGCACATTGATATAGTCCACCTCCTCCGGGTTTAGCCCGGCTTCTTTAAGAGCAATTTCCATTACATGGGCGGCACCGTGTCCATCTGGATGGGGTGCGGTGATGTGATAAGCATCTGCTGTCATCCCCGAACCTATTACCTCTCCGTATATGTGGGCGCCTCTCTTTTTTGCGCGATCGTAGCTCTCCATTATAAAGGCGGCAGCACCTTCGCCGAGAACAAATCCATCTCTTTCCACATCGAAAGGCCTGGAGGCCGTTTTCGGATCGTCATTTCTTTCGGAAAGGGCTTTCATTGAACTGAATCCACCCATTCCGGTTCGGGTAATTGCCGCTTCAGATCCACCGGCAATAATGAGGTCTGCCTTCCCCAACCTAATGTAATCAAAGGCGTTGATCATGGCGTGATTGGCAGAAGAACAGGCAGAAACCGTACCGTAGTTAATGCCCCTAAAATTGTACTTGATTGAAATGTGACCCGGGGCAATATCTGATATCATTTTTGGGATCATAAAGGGATTGTATCTGGGGGTCCCGCTTCCCCTGGCAAAGTCCTCTATCTCTTTTTCAAGTGAGGTCAAACCGCCTATTCCGGATCCCCAAATTACTCCCGACATAAAGGGATCAATTTTTTCAATATCGATTCCCGAATCTGCAATAGCCTGTTCTGCAACCACCATGGCGTATTGAGAAAAGGGGTCCAATTTTCTGGCCTCCTTGCGATCGAGGTGGTCGTTAATGTTAAAATTCTTTAACTCACAGGCAAATCTGGTTTTAAATTGCTCGGCATCAAAATGCGTTATGGGGCCGGCACCGCTGACACCTTTCTGCAGACTCTCCAAAAATTCTCTGCGGTTATTGCCCGTGGGGCCCAGTACGCCAATACCTGTTATTACAACTCTTTGCATAATTGGTTTATATGATAATTACAGGGACTAAGATAATAAAACTTTTAATTGTAACAGAAATACGCTACAAAAACCACTGAAATTCTCAATGGATAATCAGGAGCTTCAAAAAAAATTGAATGCTGATGTTGGGGGATAAAAAAAGATGACCAACTAAAAAGAATTTTTAACTGGCCATCCTAATAATTTCAATTACTTTAAATTAAGATTTCGTTTGCTCTTCCAAGTATGAAATCGCTTGACCAACTGTTTGAATATTTTCTGCCTGGTCATCTGGAATAGAAATGTCAAAAACTTTTTCAAACTCCATTATTAATTCCACAGTATCCAGGGAATCTGCACCCAGATCATTGGTAAAACTAGCTTCAGGAGTTACTTCCGCTTCCTCTACTCCCAATTTTTCAACGATAATCTCTTTTACCTTTTCTGAAACATTTGACATGGTATTGTTTTTTGATTTAAGATGCAAAATTAACCCCCTTCGGAATGTTTCCCAATCATTTGCAAAAAAAAAATCACTAAAATATATTTTACATTAAAAAACAATGAGTTACATATAATAGGTTAGTACCTTTTGAACGATATTTTTTGTCATTTGATACTTTATACAGATTAATTAAGCACTTGTTAAGTTTTTAGAGATGAATATCTCTATAATAACATGTATCAAAATTACCCTATATTTGTGACGTTTAAAAAGGATTAACAATTTATGACGAACGAGATAATAATTAGCCAGCATCAAAATACCAAAATTATTGCCACCGTAGGTCCGTCCTCGAGCTCCTACGACCAATTACTCGATTTGGTCAAGGCCGGGGTGGATACTTTTAGGTTAAATTTTTCCCACGGTACGCACGAAGAGCACGGACAGGTTATTAAGTATATAAAAGAGATCAACAGCGAATACCAGGTACATATTGGGATATTGGCCGACCTTTCCGGTCCCAAGCTCAGAATTGGACAAGTGGTTGAAGATGTGATTTTAGAAGATGGTCAGGATTTTTACATTGTAAATACACCTTGTCAGGGCAATGAGGAAAAAGTGTATTTAAATTACAGTGGATTCGCCAAGGATGTTTCTCCCGGGGAAAAAATCCTTATCGACGACGGAAAGATTATCCTCCAGGTGCTGGAAACCAACGGTAAAGACCACGTTAAACTCAAAGTGCTTTTTGGAGGAAAACTCAGTTCAAATAAAGGGGTAAACCTACCCGATACCAATACTTCTTTTGCTTGTCTTACAGAAAAAGACCTGGAGGATCTTCAATATATTTTGTCTCAGTCGGTAAACTGGATTGCGCTTTCTTTTGTGCGATCCCATAAAGACATACTCGAATTGAGAAAACACATTAAAGCGGTCGATCATGGGGCCAAAATTATTGCTAAAATAGAAAAACCCAGCGCAGTAGATAATATCGATAAAATTATAAAACATTCCGATGGGATTATGGTTGCCAGAGGTGATCTGGGAGTGGAGGTGCCTATCGAAAGACTGCCCTCTATTCAGAAGGATATTATTCGCAAATGCATTCAAAAAGCCAGGACTGTAATTGTGGCGACGCAGATGATGGAAAGTATGATTACCGCACCCAGTCCCACACGTGCCGAGGTTACCGATGTGGCCAATGCGGTGTTGGACGGAACAGATGCAGTAATGCTGAGTGGGGAAACGGCTATGGGAAGACATCCGTCCCGGGTGGTAAAAGCGATGAATAGAATTTTAGAAGAAGCCGAAAAGCAATACATAAAAGTGCCTCAAAAAAGGCCGAAAGCCAATCCCAAATCGCCGACATTTTATTCCGATGTGGTTTGCCTCAATGCGGCAAAAACAGCCGAGGATATCAAAGCTAAAGGCATTGTGGGCATGACGGTGTCGGGCTATACCGCTTTTAAAATCTCCTCTTACAGACCCAACAATAAAATTTTCATCTTTTCAGAAGAACCCAGCATATTGTCTACCCTCAACCTGGTTTGGGGAGTGCGCTGCTTTTTTTACAATAAATACACCACTACAGATGAAACCATAGAAGATGTAGTCAGAATTCTGAAGAAAAATGGACGTGTAAATAAAGGAGATTACATCGTTAATACCGGAAGTATGCCGATATTGAAAAAGCAGCGCACCAACATGATGAAAATTACTAAAGTGGAGTAAGCCGAAATCTCCTTAGAAGTTAATGCATTTTATCTTATGGCATTCCTGCTTAATTCTGCTAATTTGAAGAGGGTTTAAAATTGGACAGAAGGGAGCTTAAGGTCGCGATATCTGAAGATTTTAAGACAGTGGCGACACTAACTGTGAAATTAGGAATAATAAGCACCTGAATCCATAGAGTTGTATTACCTAACAGGTAAAAACATTGAAACAAAAAAATGTACTGAACCATGAAGTATAAAGCTGAAATTATCAACAATTCCGAACATCCCCTGCCCTTTTATGCAACAGATGGGAGTGCGGGAGTAGACCTGTACGCCAATATCGGAGAGCCCATTGTATTAAAGTCTCTGGAGAGGACGTTGATCCCGACCGGTATTAAAATTGCTCTTCCTCAGGGATTGGAGGCGCAGGTGCGACCCAGAAGTGGATTGGCTGTAAAAAAGGGGATCTCTGTTTTGAACAGTCCTGGGACCATTGACAGCGATTACAGAGGCGAAGTAAAAGTTATTTTAGTTAACCTCTCCAATGAGGAAGTTGAAATCACACCCGGGGAGCGCATCGCTCAAATGGTGGTAGCTACTTTCGTTAAGCTGGATTGGATAGAAGTTGAAAATCTGGCCGAAACCCAAAGGGGTTCAGGAGGATTCGGCAGTACAGGTGAATAATGCGGGTTAACTCACTTAATAAAGAAGTCGATTCTTTTGCATACCACAGGGAGGGCAAATTTTGTTATACACTAGAAATTTTAGAGATTATGAGATTAATTATTCCGATGGCCGGTAGAGGTTCTAGATTGAGGCCACACACACTAACAACTCCCAAACCTCTGGTTCCCATTGCTGGAAAACCCATTGTTCAATGGTTGATTGAAATACTGTCGGATGGGGTGGGTGAACCGTTCGAGGAAATTGCCTTTGTTATTGGTGACTTCGGTGAGGAAGTCAAAGCTCAGTTGCGGGAAGTGGCGAAGTCCACCGGATCCAGGGCTGCGATATATTATCAGGAGGAACCCTTGGGGCCTGCTCACGCCATCTACTGTGCAGAGCCGAGCATAAAAGGTAATTGCATGGTGGCGCTGGCCGATACGCTTTTTATTTCTGACTTTTCTTTTGACCCCAGGCAGGAGGGAATTATTTGGACCCAGAAGGTGCAAGATCCGTCCAATTTTGGGGTAGTAGAAACCGATGGCCAAGGAGTTATTACGCGTTTTGTAGAAAAATCTCCGGTATTTGTTTCCGATCAGGCCATTGTCGGTATTTACTATTTCAGAGACGGGCTTAGGTTTGCGGGAAAACTCAAATATCTAATCGATAACAATATTCGGGAAAGGGGAGAATTTCAAATTACGACTACACTGGAATTGTTGAAGGACGACGGGCTGCAATTTAAGGCGGCCTCTATAGATGAATGGTTGGACTGCGGGAATAAGGAAGCCATCCTCTACGCTAACGAGAGAATTCTCGGGTCAAAAATAAATCAGGATATTATTGAGGAGGGTGTCATACTTAAAAACAGTACCATTATAAGCCCTTGTTTTATTGGAAAGGGGACAAAAATTAAGAATTCGGTGATCGGCCCCTATGTTTCGGTTGGAGAAGGTTCTAAAATAATAAAATCTGTGGTGGAGAAAAGCGTTATTCAAAATGAATCGCGAGTGAAGAACGTGAATTTAAAAAACAGCATGGTGGGGAATCACGTAGACTATTGTGATAAAGCCAAAAAAATAAGCCTGGGGGATTTCTCAAGATTTTGCTAGTGAGCTGTTTACGAAATGAGATGGGGATGATTAAACTTTTTGCCAACAGTTGATCGTTGGAAAACAAATGAAACCGATGAAGTACAACATATTGAACAAGGTTCAATTCCTTCTTTTTTTATTCCTCAGCCTGGCTTGGGTTTCTGTTGACCTTTGTGCTCAGGATTTTGATTTTTCCGAACTGGTGGAGGAGGAATCCCCGAATCTGGAGTCTGAATTTATTGAGGCCCGAAAGCATATGTTTATCGGCGAGTATCAGGAAGCTGCAGATAAACTGGAGGCACTTCTGATTAAAGACCCCAACAATGCGGTTTTTTTATATGAGCTCGCCAGATCCTATGATCAGTTGAATCAAAAAGAAAAGGCCTTAGACGCTGCGGAAAAGGCGCATATTCAAGATGCGCAAAATGAGTGGATATTGCATACCTTAGCTAATTTAGCTTCCGAATTGAATCGAAACGAGTTGGCCGAGCAAGCCTATGCCAAGTTGTTGATTCAATTTCCTTCCCGTTCCAATTACGCCATCAGCCGGGCCTATCACCTCCTGCTGAGCAGCGAGCGGAAAAAAGCTCTGCAGGTGCTGAATCAAATTGAAGAAAACATTGGAGTAAACCCCGAAGTTTCAGCAAAGAAAATAAGCATCTTGAAGGGAGATGGAGATATGGATAGGATAGGCATGGAGTACCAAAAATTGATGGACGCCTTTCCCCGAAACATCGACATCAAGATGGAATACGCTTCTTTTTTACAGCTAAACGGTAATTTGGAAGAGGCGGCAGAAGTGTATGGCTCCATACTTGAAAACAATCCCAACCACGGGAGGGCTCAACTCTCGCTGGCAGAATTGGAGAGTGGCGAAGTGAGTGAAGACCATCGACTCAAGGCATTGTTACCCATAATAGGAAATCCATCCGTTGACCCCGATGAGAAGATAAAATCGCTGATTCCCCTGTTGCTATCGCACAGTGAAAGTTACGACCAAGCCCTGGCGCGCGGGCTCAGGGAAGCGACCGGAGAATTGGTAAACCTCCACCCGGATAAAGCGGAAATACACGCCCTGGCAGGAGATGTGGCTTATTCTTCTTTCCAGTTTGTGGAAGCCATGCAGCATTATAGCAATGCCCTCGAATTGCGCACCAATGTCATTCAGGTTTGGTTTAATTATTTGGAAGCTATTCTCCGGACAAGGGATTATGCAAAATTGATAAACGCTTCCGAAAAAGGGGTGGATTTTTACCCGAATCAAGCACTCTTTCAGTATTATTTGTCGCGGGCAAAAATTGGTCTCGGTGAAATTGATGAAGCGGAATCCAATCTCAGGCGAGCGGAATTAATGGGCAGGAGATTAAAGGGGCTCACACCCTATCTGGCTATGTCAGAGACTTTGATAAAAGTGGAAGAAAACAATTACTCCGAAGCAGAAAATATTATCGACCGCGCTCTCGAGGAATTTCCAAACGATCCCGATCTGTTGATGATAAAAATAAAAGTTTTACAGGGGATGGATGGTGACCGAAGTAGGATCCAATCTTTAATTGACCGAGTGGAAAAACTGCGGCCATACGACCCGGAATTGCTATTTTTAAAATCTAAAACAGCCTACGCAATGGAAGATTTTTCCGGGGCTTCAAAAATGGTGGACGAACTGGTGAACTACGATTCCTTTGAATTGAGTTATTTACTCAACTGGGCGTACAAAGTGTACTCAGAAACAGACCCAACAAAAGCGGAGGATATTATGAAAAAACTCAATCAAACCCAATAGTCAACACCACCTGACATGAATTTAGTAAAATTTAAAAACAGCCTAGCCAAACTCTTTTCTCAAGGGAATTACCTAATGGGTTTTGGCTTGCTGATGTGTATTTTGTTTACCGTCTCGTCCTGTAAAACCACAAAACCCGGCGCAGACCTTCCCTCCGGTGAAATGGAAGCCGCCAAAATTATCGACGAAGTAAGGGCGCTGGAGTTTTCTGCGCACAGTATTGATTCCAGGGCGAAGATGGAAGTTGGCTTTGACGGTCAGAGTTATTCGTTTAGAAGTCAGATTCGTTCAATAGTCGATTCTGCTATCTGGATAAGAGCTACAATTTTGGGTTTTGAAGTGGGGCGCGTACTGATTACACCCGATACCTTTCAACTCATTGATCGGGTAAACAGAGAATATGTAAAAATGTCCCTGAACGAGGTCGGCAGTAGATACGGATTGGAGATGAATTTTAGTCAGTTGCAACAGATGTTGCTGGGAAGCCCTTCTTTTGATGACATAGTAGTGCGTGACTTAAAAATAGGAAATCCACAGGCCACTATTTTTGGATTTTTTAAAACCTTTCAGGTGATTTATCAAATCAATGAAAACAGATTGGTAGACAAGTACAGCTTAATAGATCCTTCCGGGAGGTTGTTGGAAGCAAACAACAACAATTATATGGAGGTAGATGAGGTCGGATTTTTTGCCTTTGAGCGCACCATAAGAGGAGTAGATGAAAGCGATGAATTCATTCTGTACTGCGAATTTCTGGAACTGGAAGTAAACAGCAATCCCCCTTTGCCCTTCAGTATACCCAATAGATATGATCGTGTGGAATAGTCTTTTTATATGGATGGTGACCATACTGCTTCTTTTTGGAGCGGTTAACCTTTTCGGACAAACCCGGCAAGAACTCGAAAGTCAACGGGTGGAACTCGAAGAGAAAATAAAAACCACCAAAAGCCTGCTGGATGTGAGCTTGCGGGAACAAAAGAGTACCGTAGAAAATTACGTGGCCCTTCAAAATCAATTGGAGGCCCGTAGGAAAATGCTCGGAAATATCCAGGGACAAATTGAGATACTCAACGATACCCTGACCGTTATAAGGGATTCTATCGGGGTACTGGAGGCCGAATTCAACAGCCTTAAAGAGGCGTACTTCAAACAGCTGAGATTGTCCTACATTCGCGGATTAACTACCAGCGACTGGATGTACCTGCTCTCTGCGGGAAGCTTGAACGAAGCTCTAAAACGACATCTCTACAACAGGCAATTCAGGACGTTTATGCAGAATCGGAAAATGCAACTCGATTCCATTTCTGAGGTTCTGATCGGCCAGCAGGATCAACTGGAAAAAACACTCAGTGAAGTGCAGGAGCTCAGAGTAAAAGAGAGAGCTGCCGTCAGTGACCTCAACAAGGACTTGAAAAATTTAGACAGCATGCTCGCCACCCTTAAAGGCAGAGAAGAAGAATTGAGAAAGAATTTGCAAACCCAGGAACAAAACAGAAGGGAGTTGTCCAAGCAAATAGACAAACTGATTGCAGAAGAAATTGCGCGCTCAGAGAAAACGGAAGAGGACTTGCCCGAAAGAGCAACAGCCAATACATTGTTGTCGGGGAACTTTATGCAAAATAAGGGAGCCATTCCCTGGCCTGTAGAACGGGGAATCATTCAGTCCCGATTTGGAAACCAACCGCACCCCACTCTTCGAAATGTGACGATTAACAACAATGGAATTGACATCAGGACCCAGGAGGGAACTCCCGTCCGCGCAGTTTTTGAAGGAGAGGTAACCGCCCTGGTCAGTATGCCGGGCGGACAAAACATGGTGCTTGTCAGACACGGCAACTATTTTACGGTATACGCCGGCCTTCAATCGGTCTACATAAACAAAGGAGACCGGGTTGCTGCCGGCCAGGAAGTGGGTGCAGTGGGGAAAGACCCCAATTCCGGCAACTTCTCCGTCCACTTCGAACTGTGGAAGGGCATGGAGGTTCTCAACCCGGAGAGTTGGTTAAAGATGTGATTAGTGTCTAAATTTATTCACTAAGATTATTCAATGGGATATGCACTGCGAATAAATAAAAAAAGGGAAGCCATTGACTTCCCTTTAAAAAGTAATTCTACTGTAGTTTATCTGAATTAAACGGCTTTGGTATGCCGCGTGACATTTTTGCCGTATCTTTTGTAAACTTTGTCTTTCAGGGCTTTTCGAGCAAAAAATATCCGGCTCTTTACCGTACCCAGAGGCAATTCCAGATGATCAGCTATTTCCTGATACTTATACCCCTCAAAATACATTTGAAAAGGGGTGCGTATGTTGTCGTCCAACTCTTCTACCATTTGCACCAATTCCTCCATCATTATATTGGATTCGGCTCCGTTATTAATGGCATTTTTTCCCGAATTCAAGTAATAGAGATTATCCGTGGAGTCAAAAATGGTATTGGCTTTGCTTTTCTTTCGGTAGTTGTTGATGAAGATGTTCTTCATTATAGTAAAAAGCCAGGCTTTAAAGTTGGTTCCGGGCCTGAATTTGTCTCTGTTGGTAAGTGCTCTGAAAGCTGTTTCCTGATACAAATCTTTAGCTTCCTCCATGTTTTTGGTGAGGTTGTACGCAAAAGCATTGAGCATATTTGATAAAGCGTGAAACTTGTTATAAAACTCTATACTTGACATAACATTAAATTTAGGTTGTTAACGATGCAACAAATATACTACAGTGTTTAATCATTTGCAACAAAAAGTGCAACAAAATAGAAAATAATTTACAAGTAATCTATTTTTATAATTGTAACTAACTGAAAATAAGATTAATATAAAGATTGTTAATCATTCGTTAAATTCTAAAGTTTCAGTAAATACTGAAAATTAAGCAAAAACATCAACGTTGAGCTTTGAAAAACAGCACTAAAGCGATGGCCCCAAAGAAGATATTGGGCAGCCATATGGCCAAGAGGGTATTGGTGGCCGGACCCAGGGCAAAAGTGATGGAAAATTTTGAAGCGAAGACAAAAACGGCACCCAATACCACTCCCAGGGCCAGGTGAATTCCCATTCCGCCGCGGACCTTTCGGGAAGCTATAGAAAACCCGATTAAAGTCAAAATGAGAATGGAAAATGGGTCAGCGGTTCTCCGGTAGTATTCAGCCATCATTGCAGACGATTCTCCCACTCCCTTTGACCTTTCTCTCTCCATAAAGGACAGGAGTTGTGGGGAGGTCATCATGTCCCTGCTCTTGCCGTAGGTGATAAAGTCTTCCGGAAACAGGTTGAGGACGGTGTCCATGTGATTTCCGTGAAACATCTCGTATCCCCTGACTTCCTTACCCAGGGAGCGCACCTCATAATCGTTTATTCTCCATTTATTGGGTTTTTCGACCAATCTCATGGTTCTACCCTTGAGTATTTGCACAAGCTCTCCCTCCTCTGAAAAGGATTCAATTCTCACATCTCTGCAGGTGGTATCCATTCTGCTGTAGAATCGGATGTATATTTTTTGTTCAGGCGTGAGGAAGAAGTGAACATCCTGGTTTCTCCCCTCCACTTTATCGGGCCGGATGTGCGTATATTCAAAATTCAGGCGAATGTCATTACTCACAGGAATCAGATAGTGATTGGATACGAAGTGAAGGGTCATTATAAAGACAGCTGCCAACAGATAGGGTACCAGAAGCCTCTTCAGGCTGATTCCCGCACCCAGCATGGCAATAAATTCCGTATCTCGTGCCAATCTCGAGGTAAAAAAAACTACAGACAATAAAGCGAAAAGAGGCCACAACAAACCGTTGATCCAGGGGATAAAGGTGAGCAAATACTCCACCACTACCTCTTCCCAGGGTTGCCCCGTTTGCATTAGGTTCTCCAACTTTTGGCTGATTTCTATGACCAGCGCTACCAGACTAAAAAGCAGACAGGAAAAGAAAAAAGTTTTCAAAAACTTTTTTAGCAAGTACAGGTCAATTTTTTTTAATCCGAAATTCATTATTTAAATTATTATCAATCGATTGTCGCAGTCATTCTAAATTCAGACTTGCCCGGAGTTTAAAAAACTCAATCAAAGATTCTTTCTATGGGCTTACCTGCGTATCGACAAGGAAGCAACCATTTCTTTTTTCCATTCACAGAAGTTGCCATTCATTATTTTTTGACGCGCCTCTCCTACCAACCACAGATAAAACGAAAGATTTTGTAAACTCGCTATCTGAGGCCCTAAAAACTCACCCGTGTGAAACAGATGGCGAACATAGGCCTTGGAATGCGTCCGAGCCAGTTCGCATGTACTTTCCTCTGCCAAGGGAGAGTGGTCGTTGGCCCATTTGGCATTTCTTATATTAATAATACCCTCAGCGGTGTAAATCAATCCGTGCCGGGCATTTCTGGTGGGCAGCACGCAGTCAAACATATCTATTCCCCGGTCGATACTCTCCAGTAAATCTGCAGGAGTACCCACCCCCATCAAATATCTCGGCTTTTCTTCGGGCAAATGATCGGTACACAAATCCGTCATATCGTACAACAGGTCGCTCGGCTCACCTACCGAAAGACCACCTATGGCGTTTGCATCTAGTCCCAGATCCGCCATGAATTGAGAAGATTCTTTTCTCAACCTGGGATACGTTCCACCCTGTACAATGGGTAACAGATACTGGCGGTGGCCGTAAAGTGGTTCGGTTTCCCGAAACCTGTTTATGCACCTCTTCATCCACCTATGGGTCAAGTGCATTGAATTTTCGACATAGGATTCTTCTGCGGGGAAAGGAGGGCATTCGTCGAAAGCCATGATAAAATCAGCACCAATTTCACGTTGTATATCCATTACATTTTCAGGCGAAAAAAAGTGTTTCGAGCCGTCTATATGCGATCGAAACCACACCCCCTCTTCCGTAATTTTTCTCATATTGCTCAGGGAATACACCTGGTATCCACCGCTGTCAGTCAAAAGGTGATTATCCCAACCGATAAATTTATGAAGTCCCCCTGCGGCTTTCAGTATTTCCATTCCGGGCCGGAGGTATAAGTGATAGGTGTTCCCCAAAATAATTGGGGCCCTGAGGTCGTCCCTCAGCATTTTTTGATTTAAGCCCTTCACCGTTCCCAGGGTCCCCACAGGCATAAAAATGGGAGTGAGGATCTGGCCCCTGTCTGTATGTATTACTCCGGCACGGGCCTTGCCACTTAAAGCCTTTTGCTCAATATTAAAAATCATGTATTCATAATTTAACTCAAAAAAACTACCCGAGGCTCATAAAAATCAAACGATTCCACCCGATGAACTCCATCCATCCCTTCCCCTTTTGGTAATTGAGAGGTGAGTCCGGACCGATGGTCAACTATTCCTTTGGTTGAAATCCAGTTTTAATAAAACGCCCATCATAAGGGAAAATACGAGTAGTGAGGATCCTCCGTAACTCATAAAGGGCAGGGGTATTCCAACTACCGGCATCAATCCAATGGTCATGCCTATATTAATTAAAAAGTGTACAAAAAGAAAGCCGCCCACCCCGTAGGCAAAAGCTCTTTCGAACCTCCCGGTCATCCGCTCTCCCATCGCGAATATGCGTATCAGCAATATGCAGTAGAGGATGATCACAGCTACACTACCGATAAATCCCTGCTCCTCTCCCACCGTAACAAAAATAAAATCGGTGTTTTGCTCGGGCACATAATTGAGCTTGGTCATGGTGCCGTTTAAAAAACCCTTTCCGGTGAGTCCGCCGCTGCCTATGGCCAGTTTGGATTGAAGGACATTGTACAGAGAACCGTGGGGGTCGCAAAGATGCGGCCTCAACCAAACATTAATTCTGTCTTGCTGATGGGGTTTGAGATGATTGTCAAATGCGTAGGTTGAGGTAAAGCTGAATAAACTGCCAAAAACAATAGCGGGAATAAATATAAAGACCAACCGCTGTTCCCGGGAAATAAACAGCCTCGCCAAACAAACCAGACAAAACAGTATGGCCAGGGTCATGGAGATGGCATACCATCCTATACCGGCAGCAATCACCACCAGGGTAAGCACTAAGGCAAAGGCCAGTAACCAGGGATGACGTTGCTTGAAATAAGAAATCATCAAAATGGTAGACAATGTGATCAAGGTGAGAATTACGTAATAGTCATCAAAAATGATGGAGGTGATAAACAAACCGGATATGGCCAGCAACAAGATAAACCATATTGGGTTGGCGCCGTGTCGATACAGTACGATTAACAATGCGCCGAAGGTCAATGCAGTTCCCACATCGGGTTGAATCAAAATGAGTCCGATGGGTAAACCTATTATGCCCAGAGAGGTAATGAAATTTTTATTTCTTGCTAAATTGGTTTTGTAATAGGCGATGAAAGAAGCCAGTGCCAATACGGTTGGAAACTTGGCGAGTTCACCGGGCTGCACAGAAAAAGGACCAAAAGTAAACCAGGATTGAGAACCTTTGATTTCCTGGCCAAAAAAGGGAACGAGCACCAGCACCAGACAGATACCTAAATATATGGGAAAGGAAAAGGTTTTCCAGAAGTCCGTATGAATGATGATGCAGGCTATAATAACCAAAGAGGATATTCCGATCCACATCAATTGTTTTCCATAGGAAGTAGAGAGATTGAATATGCCGCCCCCCAAATCTTCCCGGTATTCTACCGCATAGATCATTAACCACCCAATGGCAATGAGGGAAATCAATACCCAGAGCGTAACCCAGTCAAAACGAGTCTTATTCCTCAGTGATTGCGGCCCTCTTCTCATAGACCAGACTTATTTTCCATTAATCAAAAAACTTATCAAAGGGAATATCGGCATTCATTTCAAATGCCCCGGGATATTCTCGTCTGATTATCTCGAGATCTGTCATTGCATCCCACCTGTTTAAATAGGTGCCTGACAGCAGTCTGTAGAAGGGGTTGGAGTATACCCATTCAATGGAATATTCGGGAAAATTCCGTTTAAATTCTCGTTGCATGGCGTCTATTTCTCTCCGCTCTCTGGTGATTCCCACCACAATGCGCCATCCCCGATAGGTAGATTTTTTTAATTTTTCCTTCATAAAAACTTCGCGTGCTTTTTCCACTCCCGGTGAGAGTATAAACTCCACCTGTTGGGATTGGACTTGCCCAATCCCGATAAACAGGGAAAAAACAATTGAAAGCAGAAATGCGATTTTCATAACGATATGAAATTAATTGCTCAAGATTATAAACTCAAAATCTTCATAGCTGAAGAAGTGCCCAATCGGTCGGCTCCTGCCTCGATTAATTTCTCAGCTGTTTCCAGGTCTTTTATCCCACCGGAGGCCTTAATTTTAATTGAATCCGGAAGTTTTGACCTGAGGTACTTCACCAATTCGACCAAATTATCCGAAACTGCAAATCCGGTACTTGTTTTAACAAATCCGGGTTTGTGTTTAATGGCAATTTCCAGAATTTGATCGAGCTCGGAAGGGGTGAGCAGTGCCGCTTCAATAATTAGTTTTATGGTCTTGTTTTTAATACGACATGCAGTGATCAGACTGTCTATTTCACTTTCCACCTCCACCCATCGCCCGTTCTTAATGGCGGTAATATTGATTACAGCATCCAGTTCATCAGCCCCCTGGTCAATACTTTTTTTGATGCTGTCCATTTTGGAACCGATGTGATCGTAACCCATGGGAAAAGAAACGACCGTGGCAATCAAAACATTGCTGTCCTTCAGATGAGTTTTCGCCAACTTAACGTAATAGGGAGGGATACATATTCCGGCGAAATTGTGCTCTTTGGCTTCCTCGCACAATTGAAGGATTTGGGATTCATCTGCATCTGCCTTTAATAAGGTGTGATCGATGTATTGATTAACGTCTAGGGCCATAGCGTTTTTGTTTTAGACTGCAAGATAAATAATTATTGATATTGAGGGTATGAATTCAAGGGACAGTTATAGAAACACCGTCTTTAACGACTTGAAAATTAACCGATTAAAAGTCAATGATTTTTTTAAAGAAAACAGTCTATGATTGAAATTTACAAAGAGGAATACCAAGTTTTTTTCTTAAAATTTTTAGTCTGCAGCAATTGATCAATAAAATTTAAGAAGAGAAAAGCTGTCCATGACAGCTATATTTTCTGCCGGCCGGGAAGTTTTTACTCTAAATTCCCCCTCGGCAGTTACAAGTTAGGAACAAAATTTAAACTGTTGAAAGCTAAACGAACCTTAAATTATTGGTATTTTAGCGACTGATTTTTTTAATCGAAATATATTTATTATCATTTTGAGCAGAAATCCATCGCTCCGGAATGGTCGATCTTTAATTTACAACACCAATTAATGAAGATAAAATACCAGGATTTTATTGAACAAACCTATGATTTTCCGCAAGAGGAGTTTAAGGTGGTTGACGGGAAGCTATTTTTCAACGACATCTCCATGATGAACTTGGTAGCGAAATACGGAACACCCTTGAAATTTTTCTATCTGCCCAACATCTCGAGAAATATTCAAAGGGCCAAAAGGTGGTTTAAAAAGGCCATCACCGAAAATGAATACAATGGGAAATACCACTACTGCTATTGCACCAAGAGCTCCCATTTTTCTTTTGTCCTCAAAAAAGCCCTGGAAAACAACATCAACCTGGAGACTTCTTACGCCACCGATCTCGATATTATTCAAAGTCTTTACAAAAGCGGGGACTTTAATAAGAAAAAGGAAATCATCTGCAACGGCTTTAAAACCGACCAATACCTGAGCAAAATCGGGGAATTGCACAGAGACGGTTTTAAGATTATCCCGGTTATCGACAATGGAGCTGAGCTGCTCAAGCTCACCGATCAGGTGGACAGCAAAATTGACATCGGGATTCGGATCGCCTCAGAGGAAGAACCCAAATTTGAATTCTATACCTCGCGTCTCGGAATCGGATACAAGGATATTCTGCCGCTCTATACTTCCAAAATACAGCACAACGAAAAGCTCAACCTGCGGATGTTGCATTTCTTTATCAATACGGGTATACGAGACAATGCGTATTACTGGAACGAATTTTTTAAATGCCTTAAACTCTACGTGGAGTTGAAAAAAATATCACCCGGACTCAACGCCTTCAACATCGGAGGGGGAATGCCGATAAAAAACTCCCTGGCTTTTGACTACGACTACTTTTACATGATTGATGAAATTGTATTCCAGACCAAAAAGTTTTGCCGGGAAGAGGGTGTGGAAGAACCCGATATTTACACCGAATTCGGATCCTTTACGGTGGGTGAAAGCGGAGGAGCCATTTTTAAAATTTTAAGCCAAAAGCAGCAAAACGACCGTGAAAAATGGAACATGATCGACAGTTCTTTTATGACCAATTTGCCCGATTCGTGGGCGCTGTCCAAAAGGTTTGTGCTGCTGCCCCTCAACAGATGGGAAGAGGACTACGAGAGGGTTTTTCTCGGAGGGCTAACCTGCGACAGCGACGATTACTACAATTCCGAGCAGCACCTCAATGCGATTTACCTGCCTCAGTTCAGGGCGTCTAAACCGCTTTACATCGGATTTTTCAATACGGGAGCCTATCAGGAGTCTCTGGGTGGATTTGGTGGGCTACAGCACTGCCTGATCCCCAATCCGAAGATACTGCTATTGGACAAAGATGAAAACGGAAAACTTTATTACAAGGTATTTCAGGATCAGCAATCAGCGGAATCAATGATGAAGCTTTTGGGGTATTAGACAGGTAGACGGGACTTTAATGAAAAACTTGTTTTTTTTTGACTAAAAAAATATTGACCATGAAGACATACGCCGGAATACCGGAAGAATTAAACGATTACGAGCGCGCAAAGATCGTTTTGCTGCCCATAGGATACGATGGAACCAGTACGTGGGGAAAGGGGGCAGACATGGGACCCCATGCTTTTTTGGAGGCCTCCGAAAATATGGAATTGTACGATATTGAAACGGATACGGAACCCTACAAAATGGGGATTCACCGCGCAGAAATGGATACTCATTTTGCGCATCCATCGGCCATGGTGGAAGTGGTGCACAGAGAGGTGTTGAAGCACCTGAAAAACGGAAAATTTCCCACTGTTTTTGGAGGTGAGCACTCCATTTCTATCCCCTGTATCAGGGCTTTTAAGGAGCACTACGGGTCATTGACTGTTTTGCAAATAGATGCCCACGCCGATTTGAGACCGTCTTATGAGGGAACTCCCTACAATCACGCCTGTGCAGTGGCAGAGGCAGTCAATACCACGAATTTGATACAGGTCGGAATTCGGTCTATGGACATCAGCGAAGTGGAATACATGAAGCGCGAAAATGTGTTTTTTGCACACGAAATACAGGACAGTAGAGATTGGATCGACCGGGTGATTGAAAAATGCGAGGGAAATGTGTATATCACCATAGACCTGGATGCTTTTGACCCCTCTATAATGCCGTCTACAGGAACTCCGGAACCGGGTGGTTTGCAGTGGTACGAGACGCTCGAATTACTGAAAAAAGTATGTGCCGAAAAAAAGGTGGTGGGATTTGATATTGTGGAATTGTGCCCCAATGAGCAAAACAAGGCCCCCGACTTTCTGGCCGCTAAGCTTTACTACAAATTGCTCGCTTATCTCCAGGAAAAAATCAAATAAACCAGTTTTTTATACATCAATAATTAATTTAAAGTCATGAGTCAACCCATTTCATCCTTTATCAATAAATATTTTCTCCACTTCAATGCCGCCAGTCTGGTCGATGCCGCCAATGGGTATACCGAGCAGTTGAATGGAGGCGGGAAAATGTTGGTCACCCTCGCGGGAGCCATGAGTACCGCTGAGCTCGGCAAAATTCTGGCGGAGATGATCCGGCAGGACAAAGTGCATATGATTTCCTGTACTGGTGCCAATCTGGAAGAGGATGTGATGAATCTCGTCGCTCACGATCACTACAAAAGAATTCCCAATTACCGCGAACTCACTGCCGAGCAGGAAAGAGAATTGCTCGATCAGGGCTTGAACAGAGTCACCGACACCTGCATACCCGAGGAAGAGGCTTTTCGCAGGATTCAAAGCAAAATATATAAGCGTTGGAAAGAAGCCGAAATGGCCGGAAAGCGATTTCTCCCGCACGAATACCTGTATCAATTACTTAAAAACGGCGATCTGAAGGAGTTCTACCAAATCGATCCCGCCGACAGTTGGATGGTAGCCGCCGCGGAGAAGAATTTACCCATAATCGTCCCGGGCTGGGAGGACAGCACCCTCGGAAATATTTTTGCCTCCTACTGCATCAAAGGAGAATTGCAGTCCGGCACCGTTAAGTCGGGTATTGAGTACATGACTTTTTTGGCGGATTGGTACGTGAAAAACTCAGGGGGTAAAGGAGTGGGTTTTTTCCAGATCGGGGGCGGAATTGCCGGTGATTTTCCGATTTGCGTGGTTCCCATGTTGTATCAGGACCTGGAGTATGAAAACATTCCATTCTGGAGTTATTTCTGCCAGATTTCAGACAGCACCACCAGTTACGGTTCCTATTCAGGAGCCGTACCCAACGAAAAAATCACCTGGGGCAAGCTGGATGCCGACACCCCTAAATTCATCATTGAATCGGATGCCACTATTGTCGCTCCGCTCATTTTTGCACATGTGCTGGGGTGGTAGATATAATGGATGTCTATTGACTTATAATGAGGGACCCGGAGGTTCTGATTTTCGAGGGTCAATGTGGCTGTAGGGTTGAGTGAGTCAACAGACATTTCTCACCTTTGGGCAAGTAGTGCTCGCAAGAAAAAACGCAGATCATAACTCACTTGGAATTTCGGCAGCAAAAATATCTACCCAATTCTTATTTTACTGTTCGTAGAACTCCTGATTTTTAATTTAGCTTAGGTATTTTTTGGATATTTTAAAAATTTCTGTTAAATTTAGGCATTTAATCCCTCAATTAATTGCTTTGAGAATACTAACCCTGCCGGAAAAGTAGCCGAAGGGGATTTATGTAACCCTACACTGAATAGACCGTATACAGGCAAATATCCTCCTCGCCCGGTCCGCAACCAAGCTAGAAGTCCTATAGGTGGATGTTTTGATTTTGCTTAAAAAATCAGACTCCGGCTAGGGACTTCCACGTATCTGAAATGTTTCTTTAGGCTAAAGAACGCCTTCTTTTTAAAACTACTATTTTTAACCCTATTCAAATGTCATGAAAAATTTTACCACCTTTTTAATTTTAGGTATTGTTTTATTTACACCCATGGTCTCTGATGCCCAGGTCACCCCCGGCTCTGCAGACAATTTTATCACGGTATGGAACACCCAGAATACCAATGAAATAACCATCCTTACCACCGAAGAGGGGTACAATTACGATCTGTATTGGGAAGAGATGGGGAACCCTTCCAATAATGGCGAGTTGCTCGCACAAACCGGAAATGCAACCATTGAGGGTTTAACTGTCCAAACAGAGTACCGGGTAGAAATCGCCGGAGATTTCCCCAGGATTTACATGAATAATGATGCTGATGAAAGAGATAAACTAATTGAAATTGCTCAATGGGGACTCATTCGTTGGTCCAGTATGGAAAATGCTTTTAGTGGTTGTAAAAATATGGACCTTACAGCTGTGGATGTTCCGAATTTAACGGAGGTTAGTTCTTGTAGTAGGATGTTTAGCGGATGTTCAGCTTTAGAAGGTGGCGGAGCCAACTGGAATTGGAATACAAGTAATGTGTCGTACATGGGTGTGATGTTTATTGGTGCAACTAATTTTGATCAAGATATAGGCAGTTGGGATGTGAGTAATGTGATTAGTATGGGTAGTATGTTTTCGTCTGCTACTTCCTTTAATCAGGATATAGGCGGCTGGGATGTGAGTAATGTGACTAGTATGACCGGGATGTTTTCCAGAGCCCGTTCCTTCAATCAGGACATAGGTGGCTGGGATGTAAGCAATGTGACGAGTATGTGGTTTATGTTTAGAACTGCCCTGGATTTTAATCAAGACATAGACGGTTGGGATGTAAGCAATGTGACGAATATGGAAGCTATGTTTTTACAAGCAATTTCTTTCAATCAGGATATAAGCGGCTGGGATGTGAGTAGTGTAACTTATATGGCCAGTATGTTTAATGAAGCTATTTCCTTCAATGAAGATATAGGCGGCTGGGATGTGAGTAGTGCAATGGGTATGACGCAAATGTTTTCAGGAGCACGATCTTTTAATCAGGATATAAGTGATTGGGAAGTGAGTAGTGTTAGAAGTATGTGGAGAATGTTCTCAGAAGCACGTTCCTTCAATCAGGATTTAGGAAGTTGGGATTTGAGTAGTGTGACGAATATGAGTCATATGTTATTTAACTCAGGAATGGATTGCTCTAATTATTCATCAACTTTGATCGGATGGGCAGCCAACCCCTCTACCCCTTTTGGCATTGAACTTGGAGCCTTTTCTTTGAAATATGGACCCTCTGCAGTCCATGCAAGAGATGAAGTACTTATTTCAACTAAGGGATGGACTATTTTTGGGGATGAACTTGGCGATTGTGATCCGGTGTCGACTATAGATTTGGAGGATGATTTACCCAGAATTGCAGTTTTCCCCAATCCCGCCAACGATTGGATCCGATTGTCCGGTGAAAGGTACCTGGGCGCAACGCAGGTGGAAATCTACAATGTCGCAGGGGTAAAAATGGGAACGTACACGGTTGACCTCAGCCCGGAGGCCACTATTGACATCAGTGAATGGAGTACGGGCGTCTATTTTATGCAAATACTCCACAACGATGCAGTGCACACTATAAAGTTCATAAAGCTTTAGATTACCCGG
>JAGTVA010000056.1 GCA_018224445.1 Saprospiraceae bacterium | reverse complement strand
TTCCACATAGTATTTTCCAGATTTCAAAAGGATAGGGAGGGCGATCCAAAGAGGTGACTGTGGCATCAGTACAAAGCACTTACTGAATATCCCTCCCTAATCACTCAGCGAACTCGTCGTCTATCTCGCAGAGGCACAATGGATTGACGAGACGACTTCTCTATCTCCACTTAGTTGATCGCTTTTCGTCTTTGCGTAACCTTTGCGTGAAAATAATAGCCATAAAAACTCCCCTAAGTCCAAACCCCTTTCCTATACAATGAATATCCACAGCCAAAAACAATAACTTATAATTCATATCTCATAAATCATATCTAAAATCTCATCTCCAAAATCCAATCAGGGCTTAAAACAATTCCCCGCCTCTGGTTTTCGTTTCTATTTCGCATAAGTTTTGCAAACCGTCATGATTTTGTTGATAAAAAAGGAATTGATCATGAAAACATTTTTTTATTTACTCTGCTCTCTGCTGATACTCTCTTCCTGTGCTCCCAAGCTCTCAGTCTATACTAAAGATCTTCACAATTCGCTCAATTTATCGCAGGAGGATACCAGAAAAATCCAGTTTTATCTCAATCGCGATCTCGTGCTCGAACGCGCTAACGATCTGGAAGAGGCTCATATAAAAGACGGGAAAATTACCCTGAGTACCCAAAGAGATATGGAGCGTGTAGTCATACCCGCCAAAACCCGAGGGGTGGCCTTGTTTTCTCCTGACGGCAAAAAGCTGGCGGTGAGTTTCGACCCCGGATCAGACGAAAAATTCCTCATTTTTGGGCCCAATCCAAAAATGGACAACCGATATATGCTCTACGCCTCCGAATGGCAGCGCAATTTTGGAATTGTGACCTACGGCGGTGGCAAATACCGCACCCTGCCCGGAGCCGAACGCACCACATTGATGGTAGTACTCAATTCCCTCAACCGACAAAAGGTGCAGAGCAGAACCGAAAGAGGACGAAGACCCTAGCCCGGATTATTCATGAGTTTATCGCTTTTCGTCTTTGCGTAACCTTTGCGTGAAAATAATAGCCCTAAAAACTCCCCTGAGTCCAAACCCCTTTCGTATACAATGAATATCCACAGCCAAAAGCCAAATTCTTCCGCTTCACTCCATGATTCTCCTGGAAAACTAAAAACTCATAATTCATATCCAAAATCTAATTGGTTCTTTCCACTTAGTATTTTCCTGATTTCAAAAGGATAGGGGGGCGATCCAAAGAGGTGACTGTGGCATCAGTACAAAGCACTTACCCAATATCCCTCCCTATTCACTCAGCGAACTCGTAGTCTTTCTCGAAAAGGCTCATTGGCTTGACGAGACGACTTCTTCGTCTCCGCTTAGTATATCGCTTTTCGTCTTTGCGTAACCTTTGCGTGAAAATGATAGCTATAAAAACTCCCCTGAGTCCAAACCCCTTTCGTATACAATGAATATCCAGAACTAAAAACTAAAAATTCATCTCTCATAACTAATTAATCACGATTTTTTTATCATAGGGGAAAATCCCAAAATCATTTGGGTAAAATATTATTGGCATTATCTTTGTCACTTCAATGTGTATTGACGGATAAATAAAAGGTCATGCATTTATATGACCGAAGACTTTAAAAAACGCAGGTAGACTGAAGCTGCCTGGCAAACAAAGCTTGATTTAAACGAAAGTTTGAATCAAGTTGTATTAATGAAATTTTAAATATGTATACTTTGAAAAAATTAATTTTACTCAGCTTGTCATTTTTTATGACGTTTTCATTTTTAATTGCCCAGACCGACACTACCATCAATGGAGTTAATTACACTGTGTTCAGCCCGGGTTTGTGGGTGGAGGTGGAAGATCCTGAAGAACTATTAGAAATAGGTATGGAATACCAGGGCGGTATTATTGCCTATATCTTACAGCCTGGTGACCCCGGCTATGATTCGGACCAAACACACGGCTTAATAGCAGCCCCAAACGACCATATTTCCAGTATTGCATGGGCCAATAACTTTACAGCAACAGGAGCAACAGGCACAGCCTTAGGCACTGGGCAGGCAAATACAACAGCCATTGTAAATGCTCATGGAGGTGGAAGCTATGCTGCGAAACTCTGTGACGATTTAGTTTTAGGTGGTTACGAAGATTGGTATTTACCCAGCAAAGACGAGTTGAACAAACTTTATGAAAACAGAGTTGCGGTTGGCGGTTTTGCTATTGCCTTCTATTGGAGTTCCAGTGAGGTCGATACCCTTTTTGCATGGGTGCAGGGCTTCTCCGATGGCTTTTCGTTCTTTGAGGATAAGGTTAGTATTCTCAGAGTGCGTGCTGTTCGGGCTTTTTAACTATTTATCTATTTTACGGGAAGCGGAAGATTATTTTTGAAAATCTCTATTCGTTTCTATTAAGGGATGACCCAAACGAATAAAAATCGAATGTTTTTATGACCTATGATCGTATTCCACAGGGTAAACTTTCGACTCGCGACTTTCGCCTTTCGACTTTCGACTTTCGACTTTCGACTTTCGACTTTCGACTTTCGACTTTCGACTTTCGACTTTCGACTTTCGACTTTCGACTTTCGACTTTCGACTTTCGACTTTCGACTTTCGACTTTCGA
>JAGTVA010000055.1 GCA_018224445.1 Saprospiraceae bacterium | reverse complement strand
CACTGAGGTCCACCACTTTTACTTTTTTCCCCTGCATTTGCATCTCCACTATACTGCTTCCTGCTGCTGACCGATATCCTCCTGCGCAGTGAACCAAAATCGGTTTGTCTGCTGGAATTTCTTCGGTTCTCTTTCGCAATTCATTCAGCGGAATGTGGAGGGCGTTTTCAAAAATCAAACCCTCCTCCACTTCGCTGTCGTTTCGGATGTCGAGGACCGTCCAATCGTTTTTGTTTTTCTCAAATTCCCGCTTGTCAAAAGCAGGGGAGGTTTGCTCTCCGTACTCAAGAACAAAAGCGCCCTCAATCCTCCCTTCATAGGCAATTTTTGCCGTTCTCCTCACCAGCATTTCAAGAATATCCTGATTCTCAGCAGCCAAATAGTAGGGTTCATCGGGTTCTACAATGCTGCCCAGCCAGGTCTCAAATGAATTGCCCTCCATCAAATTGATGGAATTGGGCAGATGACCTTGCCTAAAATCTTCTGCAGATCGGGTATCTATTACAATGATATTGGGGTCGAGTTGTTTTAAATCTTCCTTATTTTTTACGGAGCCCCAGAATTTAACTTCATTTATTGACTTTTGAAAGTCGTAGGCACCGCCCTTGTTTACGGCTACATTGTAACCAAAATAGCCGGGAATAAAGGGTTGATCCGAAGTGATTTCTTTGATGAACTCCTCTTTGGAAATGTCCTGCATAGACCAATTGGTCATCTTCTCTGCTCCTATGGTACTGGAATCCTGCTCGCTCAAAGCCTTACCGCAAAGTGAGCCCGATCCGTGCGTCGGGTAAACCACCACGTCGTCGTCCAGGGTCATCAATTTTTCCCTTAAAGAGTCATACATCTGACCTGCCAGTTCTTCTCTTTTGGCCATCATGGCACCGGCTTTCTCCCTCAAATCGGGCCGGCCGCAGTCTCCGATAAAAAGGGTATCTCCGGTAAAAACATAGCGATCTTTGCCGCCTTGATTCAACACAATGCAAATGCTGTCCGGGGAGTGACCGGGAGTGTTGATTGCCCGGAGGCTCACCCCATGGTCCAACTCAATTTTATTTCCCTCGTCAAAACTGCGGTGGGGATAATCGGCCTCCACCAATTTACTGGCATAAAGGGTAGCTCCTGTTTTACGGTGTATTTCCAGGTGGGAACTCGCAAAATCGGCGTGCGGATGCGTTTCTATCACTCCGGTTATCTCCGCCCCATTCCGCTTTGCGAAATCGTAATAAATCTTGGGATCCCGTTGGGGATCGACCAACACCACTTTTTTACCCGATAATATTGCGTATGAATAATGCGCCAATGGCTTGTCTTCGAATTGCTTTACTGTGAATGCCTGATTCATATGTGATTTAATTTTGGATTTTTACTGAATGCAATACAATTACAAAGATAAAACTTCCCAGCGCGACAATCAGTGATTAAAATCACATAGAGAGTTGACTCAAAGGATTTTTTCAAGATGTTTTTAGTAGAGAATTCAAGTGCTTGAATCCCTCTTTAAATGAATTGGCACTTTTATCAAAGGCTGTTTGGGCTTCTTTCCATTTGTCTCCGGCCTCATTCTCCAAATTCTTGTACTTGCTTTTCAGTTCCGACTTTTTGGCATTCAACTGAGCCAATTGCTCATTGTATTTTTGTCGGGCTGAAGCCGATATTTCGGTTTTCTTTTTTTCCATAGTTTCAATTTTATCAAAAAAATCATCTACGGTTTGCTTTGCTTTTTTCTTATATTCTGCTTTGTCCATTTTTTTAATTTATTAAAGATTAAGAACATTGTAACTAATTGAATAACAATAAATAATGTAAATTGTTCGAATTCCCGATAAACGGAGCTTACACTCAATTTCAACTGGGAATGAGGGGTTTGATCCCTCATAGTTTTAGTGAAATCAGGAAGATTAACCCGGACAATTACGCATAAATTGGTTACTTTGGATGTTGGTAATTGCACAGCGAAATTTTATAGAGAAAAAAACACAAAATTGGTGGATCGAAAATATCAAATAGTACTTTGGGGAGCGAGTGGATTTACGGGAAAACTGGTGTGTGAATACCTGCACGAAAAGTACGGAGGTACCGATTTGCGCTGGGCGGTGGCCGGAAGAAATAAAAAAAGGCTGGAGGATCTCAAGCGTGAATTGGGCTGCCCGGGAGTCCCTGTTCTATTGGCTGACAGCTTTCGCAAAGACCTATTGGTCGAAATGGCTTCTCAAACCGAAGTAGTCATTTCAACGGTGGGTCCTTACGCACTTTACGGCAGTACTCTGATAGAAGCCTGTATTGAGAGCGGGACGGATTATTGTGATCTGAGCGGGGAGGTGCACTGGATGCGTGAAATGATTGATCGCTGGCAGGAAAAAGCGGTTCGGTCGGGCGTGAGAGTGGTCCACTGTTGCGGTTTTGATTCCATCCCCAGCGATCTGGGGGTGTTGTATATGCAAAAAAAGGCAGTGGAAAAAACCGGGCAACCCTTTAAAAACATTTCCATGCGGGTGAGGTCTGCCAAAGGAGGACTCAGTGGAGGGACCTTTGCCAGTATGTTTAATATACGGGAGGAGGCAGAAAAAAATCGAGAGATCTACAAAGTCATTATGAGGCGGTATTCGCTCAACCCGGATCCCGAATGGGATGGACCGGATGCCCGCGATCTGAAAAAAGTGGAATACGACAAGGTGGCAAAATCCTGGGTTTCTCCTTTTATCATGGCCACCATCAATACGCGCATCGTCAGAAGGAGTCACGCCCTGAGTGACTTTCCCTATGGGAGAGATTTTACCTATGACGAAGCCATTTGGTGCGGTCCCGGCTGGCGGGGCAAATTGCGGGGATGGATGTACATACTCCCACTTGGAATAGTACGGGCAGCCAAACCCGGGTCTTTGCTCTACAAAATATTGCAGTACTTCATTCCCAAACCGGGTCAGGGTCCCTCGCGGGAGAAAATTGAAAAAGGGTATTTTAAATTGTACTTCTTTGGTACCGACCGCAATGGAAAACACTGGAAGGGGAGTCTGAGCGGAAAGCGCGATCCGGGGTACGGGGCCACCGCGAGAATGCTGGCTGAATCCGCTGTTTGCCTCGCCCTGGACAGGGAAGAAACTCCCCGGGCAGCGGGTTTTCTTACCCCTGCCACTGCTATGGGATTTACTTTAATCGACCGATTGGAAGAAAATGCAGAGATTTCCTTTAAATTTGAGGGGAGTGTTCAGGAGATTTCAAATTCCTGATTTAAGTTTAACAAGATGTCGAGAAAATAAGGATTATTCATTAATGGAGTTACTGTCAATTTTAGTGTTAAGTAAAGCATACTTTAGTCAGCCCAAAGCTTGGTCTTTCCTCCTTTCTCTTCGTTAGAAAAGCCTCACATAACTATACTTCGACTGGGCTCAGTAACCGTGGCTATGTTATGTTTTTCTGTCTCGATAAAGAAAGAAATACCTGCGACTTAACCGACACAGTAAACTTTACTTAACACTAGCCGTTTCAGAGTAACCTTCGGATTTGAGTTCGGTAACCAGTTCAATGATTTTCTTGAGGTTGTGAGAGGCTCCCTGTATTCCATTCCTTCTGTAAAATTCACTGTCCTCGGGAAACAATTGACCTTTTCTAAAAATACGGATATGAGTGCAAAGGTCTTTGAGTTGAATGTGGAGGTCCATAAGGAGCGATACCAATTTTGGAGCGAGGTATTCAGAGTACTTCATATTGATGAGGTCCCAAAAGTCCTCTGCTTTTTCGTTAAAATAAAGGTAATTTTCTTCGGTAAAAAGGCCGTGGCTTATCCTGGAGGAAAATTCTCCGGGCTGCATATCCGAAAGTGAGGAAAAAAGGGCATCCCTCTGCAATCTTATTTCCTCATAAGTCTGATGGCTGGCATTTAAGTCCGACAAGAGTGGATTAAATTCAAAGGCACGGGTGGCGGTTCCGTCCCTCAATCGGTTCACTCAATAAAAATTTCAAAAGGTCAATCCCAGGGTTTGGTGTGGTCAGTTAAGGAGGGTCTAAAAAATTGAACGGGGAAAGCCTCATAGAGGCGACACCTTTTTAGCAAAGAGATGCCAACATCCACAGAAGCCCCAGAGGGGCGACATCTTAGTTAGTATGTACCAAAATTGAACGATTGGCAAAATTCATAACCTGGCATTTTGATTTCGCGCAAGGGCGCATAAGATGCTCCCCCGCGAAGCCCGCCCTCATTGTCTGAAACGCTGATTTGTTTGATTTTTGGATTTCGCTGATTTTTTTTGGATGTAATTTCTGATTTGAACGCTTCGGCTGACGGAAATGGGGGTTTCTAACCCCTTTTCCAACAGGAGATTACAATGCCACCTCCCACAGAGCTGGACAGGCTCTTAGCCCGCATTATTCATGAAAGCTTCTATTACAAGGCTATATACCTTCATAAATGGGCACTTGCTTGATTTTCTGTCCTCTCCGTAGCTGTACTTCGGCTGTCGCTCAGCAACCACGGCTACGCCTGCGGGAAAAAATCTTCTCAAGCCTTCATTTCTATTGGTCTATAGCCTTTCATCACGCAGCCCTCATGAATAATGCGGGTTAGGGGTTTATTCCACGGGGTTTAACCTTTGATGGGACAACCCATACGCTTCGCGGTTAACTAATTCTTTCTGCTGCGAAACCAGGGATAAT
>JAGTVA010000054.1 GCA_018224445.1 Saprospiraceae bacterium | reverse complement strand
TAGAAGTCCCCATTCATTGGTCTACCCATTTGATCAAAGCCCTGGCCATTACCCGCATGCCTTTTTTGAGTGCGGTCCTGGGTCCCGGATTTGTGGCCGGAGCATTTGCAGCTCAGTATGTACTGGGTGCGGGTGAGTTTTCTTGGAGTTTGTTTTTACTCATCCTTTTGGGTCTCGCCCTTCTCCATTTAGCGAGTAATGTATTCAACGACTACTTCGATGTCAAAGATGGCACAGACGATGCAAATACGGCCTATTTTACCCAGTTTACCGGGGGTAGTCGCGCCATAGAATTGGGACTTATCGACCTCAAGGGCACCCTTAAATTGGCCATAGGCCTGTTGGTCGCAGCTACCTTGATTGGACTGTATCTCACCTGGCAGACCGGTTGGCCCACGCTTGCCATTGGCCTGGTTGGAGCTTTTATGGGGTATTTTTACACCGCCCCTCCGCTGAGGTTGGTGGCGCGGAGAGGACTGGGCGAACTGACCATTGTGCTGGCTTTTGGATGTATGGTTACCCTGGGGACGTTTTATGTACTCACCGGAGAACTCAGTTGGATTGCCTTTCTTATCGGTCTGCCTCCAGGCTTGTTAACAGCCAACATACTGCTCATCAATGAGTTTCCCGATGCGGAATCCGATGCCGTTACAGGCAAGGACCATTTGATAGTAACCTATGGAAAAAAAGTGGGGGTTTATTTTTATCTACTCATCATGTTGTTGGCAGTGGCTAGTTATGGAGTTATTTTTTACCTCTTGGGAGCAGCCAATTACTACTTGTTGGCGGTGGCAGCCTTTACTCTGATTTACGGACTGTTTATATTCAAACGAGTAAGGACCGACTACGACAAGAGGAAATTGGTAAAGTCCAATATCAACACCATTATTTTAAGTTCGGTGAGTTCTGTGCTCTTTGCACTGGCCCTGCTTGCACCGGGTTGGTTTTGATGGTTTCATTTGAGAGTGAATTAAAAGGGTGTTAGAGCAAGCCAGTTCCGGGGATCTTCAAATAAAAATCAGCGGCTGGATTGCACTTCATTCATTCCGAGGATTTTTATCTCCACTCTCTGATTCATCCTCCTGCCCACAGCTGTTTTATTGGTTGCAATCGGATTGTCTTTTCCGTATCCTCTGTAGGCCAATCTACCGGAATCCACCCCTTTTTCAATGAGGTATTCAGTTACTGATCTCGCTCGCTCTCTAGAGAGTTTTTTACAGTAATCCTCCGAGGGGAGATCGTTGGTGTGCCCCCCAATTTCTACTTTAAACTCCGGATTGTCAATCAGGAAGTAGGCGATAAGATCCAGGTTTTCATAGGCCTCCGGTTTAATGTTAAAGGTATCGGCATCAAAATAAAGCCTGTTGATTCGTATGAGTTGACCTTCTTTGAGTTTACTCCTGTGTATTCCCACCAAAGACCGAACCGGTGGTCCGGTTCTTTCGGGGACTTCTTTTATTTGATTTTCCAGGGGCTTGACCTGGTTGTTAGTTTGAGTTTTTGCCTGATGGGTGGTGCGTTGAGTTTGAGTACTTGCCAGTCGTTCCACCTCGGATTCCAATTCTTCAGCATCAATTTTCTCAGACAAAAGTTCCTCCATTTCGTGGTATTCTGCCTCATTACAGGGAATTCGAATCATATCAGAAGCATTGTCCAGAAGGAGATTTCCGTTGTAGGGAAAGAGTACGGGAGTTTCGTAGAAGGCTTCCAGTACAATGTATTGGTAGTTTTGTACGGGTTTAAATTGAAAGTGGTATTCCTTCCATTCGTTGTTGTCCACAGGGGCGGATTCGCCCAAAAGCTGAGAGCGATCGCAAACGCTATTCCCGCCCCATATTCGAAGAACGGTGGGGGTGGTGTAGTTGGTGAGTTCCTGTGTCATATGGCTCAGAGAGACATATGACCTACTTCTGGCCAACCAAATACTGAATTCGTAGCATTGATCTTTTTTAAGGATACTTCTGGTCCGTTGAGAAACTCTTTCCCAGGTGTCGTTGTCTCTGACCACCATGCCCATATAGGTTTTACCGTCCTGCGCGTCCATAGTAACTCTCCAACCCTGACTCGGGGGATAAATGGGATGTACATCCGGTGGAGTTTCCCCCCTGAATCCACAGTCCATCCATCCCACAGGCGGTACAGACTGTTTGGGTTCATCTTCGAGAGAGGGATTGGTCAATCGAATGGTGTCGAGTTCGAATTGTGTATAGGAATAAGGGGTAAGTCCAAAGATAAAAAGGACTGTAAATAGACCTACAATGGCCTGTTTGATGTTTCCTCGCATGATTTTATAAAGTGGTTCAGGTGACATAACGCAAAAGATTAACTATTCTTATCTCTACAGTCCCCACAAGTTACACAAATTAATTAAAAGCATTTAAACCCGTGATGTCGTGTCCCGTGATCAACAGGTGAATATCGTGAGTTCCCTCGTAAGTAAGCACAGTTTCCAGATTCATCATGTGGCGCATAATGGGGTATTCATTGGTAATCCCCATCCCTCCGTGAATTTGTCTCGATTCTCTGGCCACATCCAGTGCCATGGCCACATTATTTCTCTTCGCCATCGAAATTTGTGCTGGAGTCACTTTTCCCTGATTGGCCAGGGTCCCCAACCTCCAATTGAGGAGTTGAGCTTTGGTGATTTCGGTAATCATTTCTGCTAATTTTTTTTGTTGGAGCTGAAACTGACCAATGGGTTTGTCAAATTGAATTCTTTCCTGAGAATAACGCAGGGCGCTGTCGTAACAGTCGAGTGCTGCTCCAACCGCTCCCCAGGCAATCCCGTAACGGGCTTTGGAAAGACAGCTAAGTGGGCCTTTTAGCCCTTTGACTTCGAACATTTGACTTTTCGGCACACGTACGTCTTCAAAAACCAATTCACCGGTTACCGAAGCTCGCAGCGACCATTTTCCCTTGATTTCAGGTGCAGATACTCCCGGCAGGTCCATTTCTACGATCATTCCCCTCACTTTTCCGCTCTCGTCCCTGGCCCAGACTATAGCCACATCTGCTACAGGGCTATTGGTAATCCACATTTTGGCACCGTTCAACACATAGGCATCTCCATCCTCCACGATGTGGGTAATCATACCGCCCGGATTGGAGCCGTGATCGGGCTCAGTAAGGCCAAAACAACCGATGAGTTCACCGGTAGCCAATTTCGGCAGGTATTTTTGTCGCTGTTCTTCTGTTCCGAACTTGAATATAGGGTACATCACCAAAGATCCCTGAACCGAGGCCATAGAGCGCACCCCCGAATCACCCCTTTCCAATTCCTGCATAATCACTCCGTAGGCGATTTCATCCATGCCTCCGCATCCGTATTTTTCGGGTAAACTCGGGCCGAAAGCACCTATTTCTGCAAGGCCTTTGAACAGGTGAGTGGGGCATTCGGCTCTTTCTGAATAGTCTTCTATAATGGGACTTACTTCCTGTTTAACCCACGCTCTCACCGCTTCTCTGGCGAGCAAATGATTTTCATCGAGAAGGTCATCTACCTGAAAATAATCGTGGTGTTGGAATCGGTCGGTTTTGTTTGCGCTCATATTTATATATTTTATGCAAAGTTAAGCATTTCATCGCATTTGGTGGCCTTTTTAACCTGTTTTGAGAGGATTGGAGTATCCCGCAACCGCTTTTTTACAATAAAAAGAAATGGAAGGAGGAGACTCTGGTTTTTAACCCCGGAATCAAGTGGGAAGCCCTAAATTTCAAAAGCAGGACTCAATCCATCCAAAAAAATTAAGACAGGTGGAAAATTATACAGATATTTGACCAGTATATAACTTATGGACCTATGGGTTGGATCGCATTGGAGGGAATTCACTTTTACGCTTACCACGGCTTTTACGAAGAAGAGTGGGTACTCGGCAACGAGTTTGTAGTGGATGTGTATGTAAAAGTAGACGACGATTGGATGAACACAGGTGATGAGCTCGACAATACAGTGAACTATGAATCCCTGTTTTCCTGTTGCCGGGAGGTGATTAAGGGGGAGCCAAAAAAGTTGATTGAATCACTAGCTGCAGAAATTTGCAATAAGATTAAGTCTCGCCATAGCGAAGTGGGTAAAGTGAGGATTAAAATATCTAAAAACAACCCGGCCTTGTCGGGAAAGGTGGATCGGTCTGTAGTGGAAATGGAATTGTAAATGTTCAATCCAGTTGTTTTGTTGCTTTAAATTGAACCAATGAATCTGAGTGTTTTAGACATTGCCATTATCACTGCTTTTTTTGTATTGACGCTCGTCATTGGTTTGGTCACGGCAAAAAAAGCAGGACGCGGCTTTAAGGAGTACTTTCTTTCCGGGCGGAACATGCCCTGGTGGTTGTTGGGGATATCCATGGTGGCGACCACTTTTTCTGCAGACACCCCCAATCTGGTAACCGACATCGTGAGAAACAATGGTATAGCCGGCAATTGGGTCTGGTGGGCTTTTTTATTGACGGGCATGCTCACCGTTTTTGTTTACGCCAAACTCTGGAGGCGGTCGGGGATATCTACGGACCTGGAATTTTACGAAATTCGGTACGGGGGTAAAGCAGCCGCTTTTCTCCGGGGCTTCCGCGCCATATACCTGGGCCTGATTTTTAATATCATTATTCTGGCTTCAGTCTTGTTGGCCGGGATAAAGATAAGCTCTACCATGTTGGGATTGAGTTCGCTGGAAACGGTGCTCATCGTATCTGTAGTCACGCTTTTTTACACTGTTTTAGGCGGGTTGCGCTCGGTTATACTCACCGATCTGTTTCAGTTTGTCATAGCCATGGTGGGATCGATATTTGCGGCAATTTATATCGTAAACATGCCGGAAGTGGGGGGATTGAGTTCCCTGCTTGCCCGGCCTGAATTGCAGGACAGCCTGCGATTGGTTCCCGAATTGAGCAACCGGGATGCCTGGATGGCGCTGTTGATTATCCCTCTTGCAGTGCAGTGGTGGGCGGTTTGGTATCCCGGAGCAGAACCGGGTGGAGGGGGCTACATCGTACAGCGCATGCTTTCGGCCAAAAACGAATCACACGCTGTGGGAGCTTCGCTTTTCTTCAACATAGCCCACTACGGACTGAGGCCGTGGCCCTGGATACTCATTGCACTGGCTTCTATGGTTGTTTTCCCTGATTTGGACGGAATGAGGGAGGCATTCCCCAATGTGGATGACTCTATAATAGCAGATGACCTGGCCTATTCAGCAATGCTGACTTATCTTCCCTCCGGCCTGCTGGGCCTGGTATTGGCTTCGTTGATTGCGGCCTTGATGTCCACTTTATCTACTCACTTAAATTGGGGTGCGAGTTATGCCGTCAATGATTTTTACCATCGATTTATCCGACCGCGGGCCTCGGAAAAAGAACTGGTTAATGCCGGGCGGACTTTTACGGTACTAATTATGATCATTGCTGCCTACCTGGCACTCAAGCTCGAGAGTGCCCTTCAGGTATTTAATATAATATTGCTTATTGGAGCCGGTACAGGCCTGTTGTTTATTTTGAGGTGGTTTTGGTGGAGAATCAACGCCATCAGTGAAATTGCAGCTATGGGAGTTTCCTTTGTTGTCGCTATTCTCCTGACAGTAACGCTGCCCGAGTACTTTGAATTTTGGGCCGAAATGTCCGACCATTACCGCCTTTTGGTCGGGGTAAGCATCACGACAGTGGGGTGGGTATCTGTGGCCCTTTTGACCCGACCGGAAAGCGATGAGACCCTTCTTGGTTTTATTGAAAAAGTGAGGCCGCACCTGTTCGGATTTGGACGAGTCCTTCGGAGAAATGGATTGACTAGAGACGATTTTAAAACTTCTTCCTTCAGCAGGGAACTCAGTGCCATGTTTGCCGGAGTATTTATGGTCTATGCCGCCCTTTTTGGAACGGGATTTTGGATATACGGAATGTGGCTTCAAGCTGTAGTGGCAACGCTGGTTTTTTCCGTTGGGGTATTTATTTTATTCAAAATAAGGAGGTCGGTTTTTTAAAAAATTAGTATCTTAGGGTGAAAGGATATTTTTTTATGCAAAAAAAGTGGAAAAAAGTAAAGTATCGATCGGTTGAACAACCAATTCCCAGAGCCAAAAAGTGGAAGACCAATGAAAAGATTACCGTTGACTCTGTGTGTGGCCCGGAACTTAGAAAAGGGATTCCGCACCTGGACAGTTTGCCCGGTGATCACCCTTACTTAAGGGGCCCGTATACGAGCATGTATACCGGCAGACCATGGACTATCAGGCAATACGCGGGGTTTTCCACGGCAGAAGAGAGCAATCGCTTTTACAAGAAAAACCTGGCCGCAGGGCAAAAGGGTTTGTCGGTGGCTTTTGATCTTCCCACTCACAGGGGTTACGACTCCGATCATCCAAGAGTGAGTGGTGACGTTGGAATGGCGGGGGTGGCCATCGATACCATCGAGGATATGAGACAACTTTTCGATGGAATTCCGCTGGACAAAATATCGGTATCCATGACCATGAATGGAGCCGTGATACCGATAATGGCCTTTTATATTGCCAATGCAATTGAACAGGGAATTCAGCCTCATCAATTGGGCGGCACCATACAAAACGATATCCTCAAAGAGTTTATGGTGAGGAATACTTTCATATATCCCCCCGTGCCGAGTATGCGCATCGTGTCCGATATTTTTGCCTACACTTCGAAAAAAATGCCCAAATTCAACTCCATCAGTGTGAGTGGATACCACATGCACGAAGCGGGTGCCCCGGCTGATATCGAGCTGGCTTATACCATTGCAGACGGCATAGAATACGTAAAAACGGGTATAGAAGCAGGATTGAAAGTAGACGATTTCGCGACGCGAATTTCCTTTTTTTGGGGAGTGGGAATGAATTTTTTCATGGAAATTGCCAAACTGAGAGCAGGTAGAAGGCTGTGGGCTGAACAAATGGCACAATTCAATCCCCAAAATCCCAAATCATCTATATTGCGAACTCACTGTCAGACCTCCGGTTGGAGTTTGACCGCTCAGGATCCGTTCAACAATGTGGCGAGGACGACCATAGAGGCACTGGCCGCTGTATTTGGAGGAACGCAGTCCCTGCACACCAATTCCTTTGACGAGGCCATAGCATTGCCCACGGAATTCAGCGCGGGTATTGCCAGAGAGACTCAGTTGTTTATTCAGCAACAAACCGATATCACCAAATCTATCGACCCCTTTGGCGGCAGTTATTACGTGGAATTTCTCACCGATCAGTTGGTGAAAAAAGCCAAAAAACACATTCAGGAGGTCGAAAAAGCCGGGGGTATGACGCGGGCCATTGAAGAGGGGCTTCCCAAAAGAAGGATAGAGGAGGCAGCAGCGCGAAGACAAGCCCGGATAGACCGGGGAGAGGAAAAGATTATTGGCGTAAATATGCTGTCTGGCAAGGGAACCGAAGCATTTGATGTGCTGGAAGTGGACAATTCTGCCGTGAGAAAGTCTCAGGTTGAACGCATAAATAAGGTTAAGAGCGAGAGGGATGAAGGGCAGGTAAATGAGATCTTGATGCGACTAAAATCGGCAGCGGAGGGCGATAATAATTTACTGGAAATAGCGGTGGAGGCCGCCCTTGCCAGAGCTACTCTAGGGGAGATATCCTCAGCAATGGAAGAGGTTTTCACCCGTTATATCCCTCGTTCATCATCCATATCCGGAGTATATTTAAGCGAAATGAAAGGAAATAAAAGTTTTTTACGAGTAAGAGAGTTGGTCTTGCAGTTTTTAGAGCTCGATGGCAGACGCCCGCGAATCATGGTGGCCAAACTTGGGCAAGACGGACACGATCGCGGGTCTAAGGTCATTGCCACCAGTTTTGCAGATCTCGGATTTGACGTGGATGTAGGCCCCTTATTTCAGACTCCCGAAGAAGCGGCTTTACAAGCTGCGGAAAACGACGTACACATCCTGGGGATTTCCTCTCTGGCGGCCGGGCACAAGTCGCTGGTTCCTCAAACCATTGAAGCCCTGAAAAAAATAGGCAGGGGGGATATATTACTGATTGTGGGCGGAGTGATCCCTGAGCGGGATTACGAGTTTCTCAAAAAATCGGGAGTGGCGGGTATCTTCGGCCCCGGAACGGTAATTGCCGATGCGGCAGCGGAGATTTTATCCGAGCTGATCAAGAGAATGGAAGAATAGCGAAAGATCGCGGCCTACAAAAGACTCAGTCAACCTCCATATATTCTGAAGCTACATAATCGGCTACCAATTTACCCTTTTGGGTGAGTTTGATGTGCTGTCCATCTTCTATTGCAATCCATCCCGAACGGAGCATTTCTGCACTGGTATGGTCAAAATTTTTTGCAGCACCCGGTAACAGGTTCAGGGCTTTTTCCCTTTGGATGCCTTCGGCGAGGCGCAAGCCAGTCATTATGTATTCATTAAAGATATTCAAAGGGGTGAGTTTTTCCATCTCCAGGGAAGTCGACCCTGCAATTAATTCTCTACAATAGAGGGCGTTGTTTGAAATGTTCCAATACCTGTTTTTACCGTCGAAAGAATGGGCTGAGGGACCCAAACCCAGATAGGGTACCCCATTCCAATAAGAACTGTTGTGCTGTGCGCGGAATCCCGGCCGGGCAAAATTGGAAATTTCGTACTGTTCATATCCAGACGATGGTGCCCAGTTCATCAGGAACTCAAATTGGTCCACTGTTTCCTCTGCAGCCGGGGGTTTTTCCAAGCCTTTTTTTATTCGATGAGCGAGTAATGTCTTCGGTTCTACAGTGAGGGCATAGGCAGAAAAGTGTGGAATTCCGTATTCGTTTATGCGTTCTAATTCCGCTGCAAATTCTGCCGTCGGCCTGCCGGGCACGCCGTAAATTAAATCGATGGTAAGCTGTTCAAAACCGTATTTCAAAGACCATTCAATGGCCCGGTGGGCTTGTGCGGATTCATGAGAGCGATTCATCCACTTGAGGACGCGGTCGTTAAAAGATTGGATACCAATACTCAATCGGTTTATTCTACTATCCGTCAACTGCCTGATATAGGTTTCGTCCAGGTCGTCCGGATTGGCTTCCAGTGTGATTTCAGCAGCGTGGGAAAGGTCGTAATGCTCATCCAGTTTTTGGAAAACAGCCTCCAATTCGCCGGGGTTCAAAACGGAGGGTGTGCCCCCGCCAAAATAAACCGTATCTATTTTTTTATCAGTTAAAAAAGAATCCCTCAAATCAATTTCCCTCCACAGGGCACTTAGAAACTCCGCTTTTCTGTCCAGGTTGGTAGAAAAGTGAAAGTTGCAATAAGTACAGGCCTTTCGGCAAAAGGGAATGTGAATATATATACCCGCCATGGTGCAAAGGTAGGGAAAAAGCGCTGCTTTTACCAGGGATATCCAAAAAGCCGGTAACCGTTGGAAACCGATCTGTAATTATCTGTAAATCCTTATTTTGCGGTAGGCCCATCCGTTGTCGTAAAAGGTAAATTTCCCAAATCCACATTTCCCCCGGAAATAATCAGGCCAACCTGTTGGTCTTTATAGCTATCCCTTTCTTTTAGCAGAGCGGCAAGGGCCACTGCAGAGGAGGGTTCAACCACTAGCTTCATTCTCTCCCAGATCAACCGCATGGCGGAGATAATTTCCTTTTCAGAAACGGTTGCGATTTGGTGAATATGCTTCCGAATAATAGGAAAATTAAGGTCTCCCAATTGTGTGCGCAGTCCATCGGCTATGGTATGAGTAGTCACATTCTCTTCTATTTTACCGCTTAGAAGTGAGCGGTATGCGTCGTCTGCTTCCTCGGGTTCAGCCCCAACTACTTCACATCCCCTTCCAAAATGCTTGGTCGCCAGGCAAGTTCCGGCTGCCAATCCACCGCCCCCTATAGGGACAAAAAGGGCCTGGAGGTCAGGATAATCCTCAAACAGTTCCATGGCGGCAGTCCCCTGTCCGAGTATTACCTGATCATTGTTGGAGGGGTGAATGAAGGTGGCACCTTTTTCATTCTGAATACGACGGGCATTTATTTCTCTGGCCTTCAGGGTGGGTTCACATTGGACGATGAATCCGCCGTAGTTCTTCGCCGCTTCTTTTTTAACCCCGGGGGCGTTGGAAGGCATTACAATATAGGCGGGAACATTTAAGGACTGAGCAGCTAAGGACAGGGCCTGAGCAAAATTTCCCGAAGAGTGGGTAACCACTCCTTTTTGTTTTTGTTCTTCGGTTAAGTTGAGAATGGCATTCACTGCTCCCCGCATTTTATAGGCTCCCGTTCGCTGAAAATTTTCACATTTAAAAAACACACTGGCGCCAACCTCCTCGTCGATCAATCGGGAAGTCATTACCGGAGTGCGGTGTATGTAAGGGCTGATCGCTTGATGGCAACGGCTGAGTTTTTCTTTTTCTGTAAGCATGTCCGCAATTTTTCCGGCTTTATAATACCTGATAGATCATGAATGCACTCATTGCTATCATCAGTCCATCTTCAATAATGGTAACAGTACTCATGGGCAGCTTAAAGACATCGCCCAGACAGGCGCATTGAATGCGCTTTTTGTCTAAAACCGTTTTAAGCACCCCAACAATACTGACAGACATAACTACAAGGGTCACTGAGTAAGTAATTAATGGTGTCAGATGAATCAGAAAGGCGATTCCCAAAACCAGTTCGGTAAAAGCGTATATATAACCCCAGGCCGGAAATTTTCGGGCGACAATATCGTACATGCTATAGGATTCTGCAAATCCCTTCAAATTGAGCATTTTGAAGAATGAAAAAATCAGGAAAAAACCGGCCATAAAATGATGCATCCATTCCATTAGGTGAAAACTACCTTGCTGGGATTGGATCAGCAGTGACACAGCCAGAATGTAGATGAAAATCAGCAATACCGGCTTATAAGTTTCAAACCAACCTTTCATCTTTTCAGTGGCTTCATGGTGGTCAAGCGGTTTAATCTTATACCTGCTTTCCACCCCACCAAGCCCTTTCTGAAGCTCCTGCAGGGAGATATGCTTTTCCATGCTGACGGTGGCTGTCCCCTTTTCCTTTGAGAC
>JAGTVA010000053.1 GCA_018224445.1 Saprospiraceae bacterium | reverse complement strand
CCCCCGGATTGCAAAACTCGGGGGTTTTTTTGTATATTTCACCTTTTAAATTAAAAGACTGATATGAACAAGTATCTATTACCCATCGCAGCGATTTTACTATTGATAGGAACCACCTTACCGGAAATCAACGGACAGGAAGTAACCCCCTGGCACATAGCGACTATGAAATCTGTATCGGCTACTCAAATTTCTGAGGACGGCAATTACGCAGCCTATATTTTGAGCACCCCGGCCAATCCGCTGGAAAAAAATGCTACGCCTTCCACCTCATTGCATGTCATCGATTTGGCTACCAATGAGGTCATGGATATAGACGCTCCCGGAAATATCGGTGGACTTTCGTACAGGCCGGAAAAGAGTTCTTTTACCGTTATCACAAAATTTGAGGAGGACGACAATAATTCTATAGCCGAATTGTGTTTGAAATCCAAAAAACTCACGAAATTGTTCTCCTTTAACACCAATATAGCGGGTTATCAATGGAACCCCGACGGAGAGTATATCGCTTTTATGGCTAACTTGCCCTCAGCGGAAAAAGATAACCCGCTACCCTATAGCCCTGAAATTTATGAAGAGGGACTGGTAAACCGAAAAGCGTGGATTGCGCGGGTGAGTTCCAGTTGGCCAGACATCAGAAAAGTAAATGTTCCCGGCTCGTCCTATATCATTGAATGGAGTCCGGACGGAACTAAACTCGCAGTTTCCGCTGCTTCTACCCCGCATGTGGACGATAGGTACATGTTTCAGAAAGTCCACGTAGTTGATGGTGCCACCGGTTTTTTGTTAAACGAAATAAACAACAAGGGAAAAATTGTCCAAATAAAGTGGAGCCCTAACGGACAAAAGCTGGCTCTTCTGGCCGGTAACGATTTGCACGACCTCATAGCCGGAAGAATTATGATGGTGGATGCCACCGGTGGAAATCCCTACAATATTTTCCCCGATTACCAGGGGAAGTTTGAATCCATACAATGGATTAGTGAAAATCAAATTCAGGTGCTTGCCAGTGAGAGTACTGCCAGAGTATACGGGACCATTCGCCCCGATGGTACCAATTACCAAAAAACTTTGCGCGGGAAAGACCTGGCTTTTACAAGCTACAGCCGCGCCTCTGATGGATCGGTTGTCCTTCTCGCCTCCACTCCCCAACACCCTACAGAAATTTACCATATGAAAGAAGGGCAAAAAACTCCGGTGAGAAAAACCCACCACAACCCCTGGTTGAAGGACGTGAAATTTGGAAAACAGGAAGTAGTCAGTTATGCTGCACGCGATGGTGAATTCGATATCGACGGCATGCTGATTCTCCCGGTGAATTACGAAAAGGGAAAATCATACCCCTTGATCGTGATGGTACACGGAGGCCCCGAGGCACATTACTCCAACGGATGGCTCACTGCCTACAGCATGCCCGGACAATTGGGTGCCTCCAGGGGATTCGCTGTCTTTTATCCCAACTACAGGGGAAGCACAGGAAGGGGCATCGAATTTACAATGTCCAGCCAACGCGACCTTTCCGGCAAAGAATTTGACGATATAGTAGACGGAGTAGACTATCTGATTGAACGCGGAATAGCAGATGCCGACAGAGTGGGCGTTACCGGTGGATCCTATGGCGGATATGCCACTGCATGGATGTCGACCTATTATTCGGACAGATTTGCAGCAGGCGTAATGTTTGTAGGCATCAGTAACAACCTCTCCAAATGGGGCACCAGTGACATTCCCGAGGAGTTGTATCTCGTCCATTCCCGACAACGGTTATGGGAGGATTGGATGAACTACCTGAAGAGAAGCCCGGTATATTACGTAGATCGTTCCGAAACACCACTGCTGATAATGCACGGAAAAGAAGATACCCGTGTACACCCGGGACAGTCCCTGGAGCTTTACAGACACTTGAAAGTGAGAAAGCCGGAGGTTCCCCTTCGATTGGTGTGGTATCCCGGGGAGGGGCACGGCAACAGGAAAGCTACCTCTCGTTTTGATTACAACCTGAGAATGATGGAGTGGTTTGAAACTTATTTATTGGAAAAGGCTGAAACCCTGCCCGACAAAAAATTAAATCTCGATAAGGCGGGAATTCCGCAGGAGGTTATGCAGGGCCAATAAATTAACTTATGCCTTAGTTAATAATTGTACAAAAACAATTACAACAGCTCAACAATGCTTTTAAAACTCTATCAACAATTTAATTTTTCTCCTGTGCGATTGACTATAGTTGAAAAATTTCATCAGATTCCTGCGTGTCTAAATAAATCCCGCAGCCCTGGACTGCTTTCAACTGTAATTGCAGTAATTTCTATTTGTTTCATTTTTTATTCCTGTGAAGAGGCACCCGATGTGGGCGAAGAGGTATATCCCTATGCGCCTCCCTCTGCATTGTATTGTCCTGAAGGACAAGGGGCGTACGACAGCCTGAGTGTTTTGACCTACGACGACGGCAGTTTATTTTCAGTGAGTTTTTTTAAAGAACAACATCGCAATGGTGTAGAGGTGTTTTTTCATAAAAACGGGCAACTGTTGTCGAAGCGATTTTACTGTATGGGGGAAGTGATAGGAAAGTATTCCAAATTTTATAAAGACGGTGAACTGCAGAGTTCAGGAAACCACTTCAGAGGAGCAATGAGTGGTATTTGGAGATATTATTACCCCAACGGGCAGATCAGAGAAATTGTAAACTTCAGAGACAATGATGAGTTCGGCCCTTTTGAGGAATATTACGATACGGGCATCCCCAAAGCGATTGGATATTACATAGAACCCGATCGGGAGCAAGGCCTGCTGACCCTGTTTAATGAGGACGGAACTATTAAAAGAATTATGGAGTGCAATAATGGGGTGTGTAGAACCATTTCAAATTAATCGAATCAGAACTTGCTTTTCAAGTATTTTTAAATCTTGAAACGGTTTTAAAAATATTTTTGCGAGTTCATAAATGAAAAAAAGTACAGAGATTATATTCCTGATTTAACTCCGGTTAAAACCAATAATATCGATGACAAAACGCTTTCTTCCGATTTGGGCAATTACCCTGTCTCTTTTTTTTATTGCTGAGTCTGCTGTTTCGCAAAGTGGGGGCAGGCAAATTTATCAATTTATGAATTTGCCTGGCTCAGCTAGAACACTGGCATTGGGTGGGTACCAGCCTAGCTTGAGTGATGGAGATATAAATTTGGCTTATGAAAACCCGGCCTCGGGAAAATCGGACCTGCACCAAGCCCTGAGTTTTAACCACAGCTTTTATTTCAGTGGAATCCAATTTGGTTACGCCACCTACGGCCACCACCTGGAAGAAAGCGGTATTACCCTTACCGGAGGGGTGAGGTACATTAACTATGGAAACTTTGATCAAACCAATGAACTGGGGGAGATCACCGGAGAATTTGATGCCTCTGAAGTAGCCGTAGGTTTTACCGGATCTAAACAAATTTACGATCGACTTTCTCTGGGAGCGGGAATCCGATACGTTCAATCCAGTTTTGAGACCTATGTCAGCACCGGTTTACTCTTTGATCTGGGTGCGCTCTACGAAATACCGAAAGAAAGAATATTTATTTCACTGGTTCTTAAAAATATGGGATTTCAAATGAGCAGATACTTTGAATCCAGAGAACCCATGCCCTTTGATTTAAGGGCCGGAATTTCCAAAAGACTCAAGCATCTCCCCTTTCGATTTTCTGTAACCGCTCATAATTTGCACCGTTGGGATATCAATTACGACAACCCGGACGCGATGAGCAGTTCTTTTATTTTTGGAGAGGATGAACAAGAGGAGGATCCGCGATTCAATGCAGTTGATAATTTTTTCAGGCATTTGATATTCAGTGGGGAATTCTATCTGGGAGCTGAGGAGCAATTTCAATTGAGAATGGCCTACAATCATCTTTTGGCAAAAGAAATGGCCCTTGCAGATACACGGGTTTTCAGTGGAATTTCTTTGGGTGTAGGATTTAAAATCAACAGATTTCGCATCGATTACGGATTTGGTCGTTACCACACCGGAGCCAATGCCAATAAATTTACCATAAGTACCAATATCTCCGAATTTAAAAAATCCATTCTTTAAATCCGTTTTTTAATGTGGGCTAAACACTTTAGAGTGGTCTGTAGTCCACTCCCCTTATAATCCGGTTTTTGCCCTGCATATCTTTCAATAACTCCACCTTTTTGAAAAAAGGTAAAAATAGTTTTTTCACTTCCGGGGCATTGAACTCATTGACTTCCAAAAAAATCAATCCTCCTTCCTCCAGCAGGTCAGGGAGAACTGCGGCCATTTGCCTGTAAAAAATTAAGGGATCCTCTCCCTCGGGAAACAGCGCTCTTTGAGGCTCGTGAAGAAGAGTGGACCGGGACATTTGGTCGCGCTCCTCACGACTGATATAAGGGGGATTGGACACCACCATTTGGAATAGAGGCACTTTCTCCTTCCATGTGTTTTTCTGCAGGAAATCGGCTTTAATAAAACGGACACCGGCTTTCAATTTGCTGTTGTTCCTTTGAGCCACCAGTAAGGCCTCCTCAGAGATATCCAGTGCAATTACTTCTGTATCGGGACGCTCCAACGAAAGGGTAATTGCAATACAACCGCTGCCTGTTCCGACGTCTAATATTTTTCCAGCGCTTCCCGGTGGCAGGTATTTCAGTGCTTCAAAAACCAATTCCTCGGTCTCCGGTCTCGGTATCAATACCGTCTGAGTCACCTCAAATTCACGGCCGTAAAAGAAAGATTTCCGGGTGATGTACTGAATGGGCATTCCGTCCAACAACTGGTCTACTGCCTTTTTAAAAACAAATAAATCGCCTGTATCACCAGGCTCACTTTGGATTAACGCAACCAAACTCAAATCCTCAATCAGTATTCGCAACAGGGATAGGGCTTCCCGGGAGCCGAATGCTTCCTCCAACTTTTTGTATTCTTTTTCGGTATTTTTGTTTACATATTTCATGTAGAACGAGTTCTTTACTTTAAATCGATTTTGTCATGATTTTTGCATCCTCCGGGGTTACAAAACTTTCACCCCTTCGTGGTTGGCTCACCCCTACGATTGGTGGTGAAATAAATCCCAGTCACTGCAATCTGCCCCTACCGACTGCCGACTAATTTTGACTTTCCGACTTTCGATTTTCCGACTTTCGACTTTCGACTTTCGACTTTCGACTTTCGACTTTCGACTTTTGACTTTCGACTTT
>JAGTVA010000052.1 GCA_018224445.1 Saprospiraceae bacterium | reverse complement strand
TGCAAAATGAATCAAACTCGATACAACCCATTGCGCCCTCCCTCTGCGTGTACTCTGCGTTCTCTGCGCCATTGCGGTGAAATTTACTGTGCGCCCTCTTTTACAGTCTTCAAAAAAAAATTATTTATTGTTTACGGGTAGTGAATAATTTATACCCTTGTCCCTATTTGTTATTGATCAGGGCAAGTTCAACAGAACCGGAGGATTAGTTTGATTTATCAGCAAAACCTAAGTCGTAATTAAGGTTTAAATAATTGGTCAAAAAATGATTCAAATTTATACACTCCGGGTTTAATATCGGAATGGTTGAACAGTTTCCTGGCTGTCCAAATAGCACCTTCTGCAAAGAGCTCCCGATGGTGGGCTTCGTGTTTGAGGTGAATCGATTCGTATTTCGATCGTATGTGCAATTCGTGTATTCCCTTTACGTCTCCCTCTCTGGAAGAAGTGATATCGGCATCCCGTCCGAGCCATTGTTCCCACGAAAGTGCGGTTCCGCTCGGCGCATCCTTTTTGTGTACGTGGTGTACCTCGTGAATATGAAATTCGGGATGCTTTAACAATTCTGCTCCCCTACCGAGGATTTCAATGGCTTTGCGAACGAGGTTCATTCCCAGGCTGAAGTTGGTCCCTATCACCCATTGGGTATTTGCGTTCTGCACCCTACTGTTCAGGTCTTGGGGCCACTGATAACCCGTGGTACCCCAAACTGCCGGAATTCCACTATTCAGCAAGGGCTCTACAATATCTTCTGCCGCTGTCTCGGGCACAAACACAATAGCTACATCTGCTTTTTTTAGCTTTTCCACAGTGGGTGGATGTTTGCTGTCGAACGGGATGCCCTCGCTCCCCATCAATTCCAGTACTGCGCCTCCCGTTTTTCCGGTACCAATTACTGCTGTTTTCATGTGTTTAATTTTTTTGCTTGAATAAAATTAGGCCGACGGGTAATTTAAAATTCCCTGCCAGTCTCAACAAACATTCCAGTCACATACCCTCTCCTCCATTCGGTTAATTGCGTCCTGAAATAAATTTTTTGTGGAGCACTTTTACGGCTTCTTCCACACTGTCCTCCTCCACCAGAAAACACAAGTTGTGAGAACTGGCGCCGTGACAGATCATCCTTACATTTACATTTTCCAATTGTCCGAATACCCTTCCACTTATTCCTGAAGTGGCGTGTAAATTGTTTCCTATCAATGCAATCAATGCGAGGTTTTTTTCCACCTTTACTCTACTGAAAGAACCCAGTTCGGCCAATACCTCGGGAGTCAGCCGATGTTGATTGTCCGATTGTACACCGGTGTCCAGAGTCAGCGATACATTTACCTCACTTGTGGTCACCAAATCCACACTGATTTTATGATTGGAGAGCACCTCAAACAAGCGAGCCAGAAAACCAAACCTGTGGAGCATGTCCAGGCTGTGAACCGTCAGCAGCGTCTGATTGCGTCTGAGGCTTATCGCGCGGATAACGGGAAATTCATCTGTTTTTTCCACTATCCAGGTACCCGGCTTTTCAAGCTCCATGCTGGAAGCGACATACACTTTTATATTTTTTCGAATAACAGATTTCAAAGTGGCGGGATGCAATACCTTGGCTCCGAATATAGCGAGCTCTGCAGCCTCATTAAAGGTCATTTCAGGAATGGGGCGCGCATCCTTTACAATTCTGGGATCTGTGCTGTATATTCCCCTCACATCTGTCCATATTTCCAATACATCCGCTCCAACTGCCTCGGCGAAGAGAGCTGCTGAATAATCACTTCCTCCCCTTCCCAGGGTAGTGGTTTTTCCATCGATGGTCGACCCTATAAATCCCTGAGAAACCACCCGGCCACTCTCAATCAGTGGCATCAGGTCTTTTTGGGCCCGCATTGCAATTTCGCTGATTTGCGGCTCTGCACTTCCAAAAAAATCATCCGTGAGAATGACTTCCCGCACATCCAGCCAGGTCACATCTCCTGTGAATTCATTTAGCACTTCGGCAAAAACAGTGGAAGACAATCTCTCTCCGAACGAAAGTATGTAATCCCGATCTGCCATGGATCCCGGCACCAAATTATGCACGGATTGTTCCAGATCATCAATCAATTCACTGATTTTAGGAAGGACATCGCCAGCGTCCTTCAACTCAGCACAAAGGCCGGTATGCCGCTCTTTAATTTGATCTAAAAGTGTTCGCTTTTCAACTTCCGGCAGGGCTGTACAGAGCTGAGTGAGCACATTGGTCGTCCCCGCAGTAGCACTGACAATAACTATTTTTTTGTGCGGATCGTCCGCAACAATTTTTGCACACCTGCGCATGGAAGGGATATCTGCCATGCTCGTACCCCCAAACTTTGCTACTTTGATTAGTTTACGCATTTATTTTCTTTAAGATAGCTGGCCTATACAAGTGTCAAGTAAAATAATAAAATTATTTTTTCACTACAACACAGGATAACATACTGTTTTTATTAAAAAAATATTAGCTTCAAACTCCAAATATAGGAACTAAATCACAATAGCCTTACACCGCATTTACTAAAAATGATTTTGCAGTGTCGTTACCTAAAAATGAACTAAAAGCATTTACTTTACGACCTAAATGGATATTTTTTAGAAGGGCAATAATTCCATCATGCGTATTTTTTACTCCGAATTCAACCCCTATTACGAAAGTTACTCTTTTCCCTATGGAGTGTATGCCGTGCCGGAGAATCGGGAGGATATTACCGAGGTATACGAAAGCGGTTTTTTGCCATTTACGGGAGACCTCCGTTTGAAGGAATCAGTTTTTTACAAGGCCCGCAGCCTGCGGGTGAATCTGGAGAAATTTGAAGACGGATCTGAGAACAGAAGGACCGCGGGGAAATTTGAAGGCCTAAACATTGTCTTAAAGCCATTGCTCAAAAACCCAATTGAGAATCCCGATTTCAGGTCCTTTGCAATGGAGTATACAGACAAAAGATTTAAAGGGGGCAGCATGGATGAAAACCGATTGTCCTACGTGCTCAGTCGTTCCTACCTGAGTAATACCTATCTTTTTTCATTGGATAAAAAACCCATAGCTTACCTTTTGGCGGTAGAAAACAGCGATGTCTTCCACTATTGGTTTTGTTTTTTTGACCTATCTTTATCAAAGCAATTGCCGCTGGGAAAATTCCTGATGCACAGGGGCATTCAATTGGCGATGTCCAAAGGGTGCAGGCACATATACCTGGGGACCTGCTACGGCACCCATTCTCTGTATAAAGCGCGGGATTTCAAAGGGGTGGAATTTCACGATGGCAACCGATGGGTCAATGACCTCAAATTGCTGAAGAAAAAATGCGCGGCCGACAGCGAAGAAAATTTTCGAAAATTGGACCAATTTAAAAGTGCGAAAGACCCCAATCAATTTATTGAACTTATCATTAATCACCACAGAAAAAAATAAATGGAATCATTTGGAGCCTGGTCGTTACTTCCCCCCCTGCTCGCCATAGTGTTGGCAATAAAGACCAAACAGGTATATGTTGCGCTTTTGTTGGGCATCTGGATTGGTTGGGTAATTGTGGCCGGCGGGAATATACTTCAGGGTACTTTTGACACCATAGAAGCACTGGTAATGGTATTCGACAGTCCCGGCAATACCCGCACCATCATGTTTTGCGCCCTGGTGGGAGGACTCATTGTGTTTATGCAGCGATCGGGAGGAGTAGCGGGATTTATACAGGTGGTAAACGGCTGGACCCAAAAGTACGAGGAAGAGGATTCTTCCAAAAACCGGATTATGGTTCAATTGCTGGCTTCCGTTACCGGGATACTGGTATTTGTAGAGTCCAGCATATCGGTCCTGACCGTGGGAACCCTGTACCGGCCCATTTTTGATAAAATGAAAATATCAAGAGAAAAACTGGCCTATATCGCAGATTCCAGCTCTGCCCCAGCTTGCATACTTATTCCGCTCAATGCCTGGGGTGCGTTTATCATGGGTTTGTTGGCAGCCCAGGGTTTTGCAGATCCCTTTCAAACCATGATCAAAGCAGCGATGGTCAATTTCTACGCAATATTTGCACTGCTAATGGTTTTTGTGCTCATTCTCACTCAATGGGATTTCGGCCCGATGAAACGCGCGGAAAAACGGGCGCGGGAAGAGGGCAAATTGATGAACGACGATGCCATTCCCATGATTTCTGACGAGCTCACTGACATAGAAGTAAAAAATGGCATTCCTATCCGCGCGCGAAACATGGTAGTTCCCATCGCAGTAATGGTTTTAATGATGCCCGTCATGTTGGCGGTTACCGGTTGGGAATCCGCTGTCCTTGAGCGTCCCGATCAATCTTTTCTGGGTAAATTTTTCTTTGCTATTGGCCGGGGATCGGGTTCCACGGCTGTACTCACTGCTGTGGTTGCCTCTCTGCTTTTCTCCATGCTTTTTTACAAAATTCAAAAATTATTCAATCTCGGAGAATTGGTGGACATGACCATGAAGGGGATCAGCGGTTTAATCCCCCTGGCACTGCTCATGCTGCTGGCATTCGGTATAAGCGACATATGTCGGGAGATGGAAACAGGGCCCTATGTAGCCGGATTGGCTTCGGAATTTTTCAGCCCGGCGCTGATACCTGCACTGGTATTTGTAATCAGCGCTTTTATCGCTTTTTCAACCGGTACATCCTGGGGGACTTTTGCCATCATGATCGCCATCTCGGTTCCCATGGCTCAGACGATGGAGGCTCCGGTCATACTCACCATTTCGGCCGCTTTAGGTGGAGGTATTTTCGGAGATCACTGTTCTCCCATCAGCGACACCACGATTCTCTCGAGTATGGCCTCGGCCTCCGATCACATCGATCACGTGCGTACTCAACTTCCCTATGCCCTTCTGGTTGGCCTGATTTCAACGGTTTTGTATCTGATACTGGGATATGTTTACGCATAACCTGAATTATTCAAAATTGATGTACTCCTCCGGATTTACGGGTTGGCCGTCGATCCAAAGTTCAAAGTGAAGGTGGGGCCCATCGGTCTGTTTACCGGTATTGCCGATGATGGCTATTGCGTCACCTGCCCGGACCCTGTCTCCTGCGTTTTTAAAGACATAGGCATTGTGTTTGTAGAAACTCACAATATTGCCCTCGTGAATAATACCCAGAGAGTTTCCCGTCTGAAGGGTCCAGTCGTTCATAAAAACCACCCCGTCCATTATGGCTTTTACGGGACTGTCTTTGGGAGCAATCACATCGATTCCATAATGCTCAATAGTGGGATCAAAGCTCATACTGATCAAGCCGGTAAGCGGAGGGATGAACTGAAGGTTGTATAAATCAGTTGCCGGTTGCACATTACTGACGTTGAGGACTTCCCTCATATCTACTTCTCTACGAAGTAAATCGTCTTCTGGAATGCGCTCCGGAATCACTGCATCCTCGGACAACCCATTTCCATTGGGCTCACTTTGCCGGGTGTTCTGCAATATATCATCTTCGGTTTCCAATTCCCCTTTGAGAATTCGGCTGAGAGATTCCGTGTACAACATTTGAGCTTCAAGCTCTTCGGACATTGCAGTTACCTTTCGATTCATTTCAATAAATTCCCTGGTCTCAGTGTAATCGGCATAACCGGGCACAAGAGTTCGAAGCGGGGAAAAAACCAATAGCGACAATGCAATGGCAGCAGAAAGAATACACAGTGCGCAAACCAGCAGATAGAGATTGAGAAGGCTGAGGTTAAAAGAAGTTTTTTCCTCCAGGGTCTCATTGTTGAGAATTATGAGTCTAAAAGGCGTTCGGAGCCTACTGAATAAGCTCTTTTTTTTAGGTCCAGAATTTTGCGCCATCAATTAGTTGTTATAATTCAGAATTTTAAAATAATTTTGTGGCTTCGCCTGTTTAAACGACTGATTTCAGATTATCTGTATGATTGTAATTATTTTGAAAAAAATCAGTTATATAACGCAAACCGTGTTTGAGATTTTGATGCAAAGTAAACGCTAATAATTCTATAACTATAACACAGGTAAATAATTTTGGTGTAAATACGTTTTTTTGTCTAAAAAAAGACCCGTAAAATCGCGATGATAAAATTTCCTAAAAACAAAGTGTACATTTTTGCATTGGGTATGGCTTTGTTGATATCAATACCTTCCTGTACTTCTTATAAAAAAAAGGGAGAATTATCCAAAGTGGGGCAATTGTATGAGAATACAACTGCTTATTACAATGGATACTTCAACGCCAATGAATTGTACGAGGAGTCCATCCGCAACATAGAGAATTCTCATCGGGACAATTACAACCTGATTCTGCCCATTTTTCCCTATCAGGCCGCCGAAGATGTACGACCAGAATACGCCAACCTGGACCTGGCCATGGAGAAAGTTTCTACTGTAGTAGCTCTGCGACGTGCCAGCGATTGGACCGATGATTGTTACCTGATGCTGGCCAAGTGCCAATATATAAAAAAGGATTATGAATCCGCTGAAAAAACTTTGAATTACCTGGTTCACTATTTCGATCCCAATGCACAATCCGGGCCTGAAAAAGTCACTAAAACGGGCTCCAAAATCGTTCACAACCGCGAGATTGAAGTGCGAAAAAAACAAAACAGAAGGCAGGTTCAAAGAGAGCGCAGAAAGGCCAGACGACAGGCAGAAAAAGAGCGAAAACAGGCCAGAAAGGAAGCTGAAAGAAACAGAAAACAAGCACAGCGTGACAGACAACGAGGTAAGACCCCAACCCGCTCGCAAAAACCGACTGAGGGGGATCAAGTGACCAAAGAAAGCCCCAAGCCTGTAAGTCCGACCACTGCACCACAAGACAAATCTACAGAAACGGGATTGCTTGGACATAAACCCGCCTACAATGAAGCTCTCATTTGGATGGCCAAAAACTATATACAAAGAGATCAATTTAGCCGGGCTATGTTGAACCTGCAACAGGTTCGGGAAGTGGGAGGCCTTTCCGATAAATTGAGAGCTGAATCCTATTTGGTCGAAGCGCACCTCCACATAACCAGGAGAGAATACCCCAAGGCCATACAACCCCTGGAAGAGGCTTTGCCGCTGTTGAGAGACCGTCAGAAAAAAGCGAGATATTCCTTTATTTTGGGCCAACTCTACCAGAAACAGGGGAATCACAGAATAGCCTCCACCCACTACGAAAATGCGGGAAACTGGACCAGCGACTTTGAAATGGAGTTCAATGCCAACCTCAGTGAAGCACTGTCCTCGGAAACGAGCATTGAAGGGTCTCTGAGAGAATTGGAACGCTTTGCACGGGATTCGAAAAACGCCAACTTCAGGGACAAAATATACTACACCATCGGAATGCTCCATTATAACCAGGGTCAGAAGGAAGAGGCAATTGAATCCTTGATGCAAGCTTTAGAGCACGATTCCGGCAATCAAAATCAACTCAGGGAAATTTATTACCTCTTGGCCACCATCAACTTAGAACAGGAAAATTACGTGGAGGCGGCTACTTATTACGAACGCACAAAATCCGTAATGCCCAACACCGATGACAGGTATAAGGAAGTGGACCAACTTTCCAACAGCCTGGCAGAAATTGGCGAATACCTCCAACAGTTGAATAAAAACGACAGTCTACTAATAGTATCCGGTTGGCCTGAAGAAGAGCAGCGAAAATGGGCTGAGCGTCAGTTTGCAAGAGAGCGAGATGCCAGAGAAGCCATGGAAAAATCATCGGAACCCGTAGCATCAAAGGGAGGCCAAAGTGCTTTGGGAGGGGAGTCTTTTGATTTAAGAGGGGGAAGATCAGGTGGAGCAAGTATGCCTGGAGGTGGCGGTCCACGCGCAGGTCAATTGGAGTCCAATTTCTTTGCTTACGACGAACGGCAAGTTAAGAGGGGCAAAAGGAATTTTGAACAGAAATACGGTTCCCGGGAATTGGTAGACGACTGGAGAAGATCCAACAGTCCTTTTTACCTTTCTCAAATTGGCTCTTCCTTAGCCGATGAGGAGTTTGTTCCCCAACGAATTGTTCCCGAGTCTAAAATCGGAGAATATCTGGATTTACTCCCCAAAAATGAAGCTGAAAAAATGGTGGTCAAGCAAGGGATCATCGATGCGTTATTCTACCTGGGAGTGATCTTCCGTGATAAAATGGAAAATTACCTCACCTCAGCTGAATACCTCGAACGGTTGACCTCTGAATTTCCGAGCACCAATCACGAACTTAAAGGGCTGTATTATCTCTATTTAGATTACAAAGACCTGGAAATGGAAGAGGATAAAATGAGGGTTCAGAATAAAATTATCAGGATTTATCCCAATTCCAAATACGCCATGATTTTGAGGGATCCCAGCAATATTCATATGCTGATGGAGGAAGAAAACAGGTTGCTGAATTACTACAAATCCATTTACAACCATTTTGAAAAAGGAGACCATCAGGAAGTCCAGAAGAGAATTGCCCGTTCTGTAGAGCTCTTTGGAAGCGATCACGAATTCAGCTCCAAAATAGCCCTGCTCAATGCGATGAGTCTCGGAAATCTCAATGGCAAAGAAGTCTATATAGAACAACTGCAGGAAATGATCGCTCAACATCCCAATACCGCAGAAGAGACCAGAGCCAGAGAAATTCTGAGATTTTTACAGGGCGATTCCGGTGCCTTTGAACGATACAGCGGTGAAGTCGATATAGAGCGATTCGTAACCGAACCCACCAAAATGCATTATGTTATTGTGGTATTGCACAACTCCAAGGAGGTTTCACTCAATGACGCCCAGATCAAAATTTCTGATTTCAACCAAAAATACTACCAATTGGCAGGATTGAGAATTTCCAACCATTTTCTGGATACCAAGTCCGGAATTCCGCTGATCCTACTGCGGAGTTTTAATAATAAAGATCAGGGAATGCGGTATGTGAAAGACGCACTGAGCCTCAAAGAAGAATTTTTGCCAGAGGGCGCTGATTTTGAAATTTATCCCATCACCCAACGAAATTACCGGGAAGTGCTCAGGGACCGAAGTGTCATGAATTACAAAGCCTTCTACGAACAAAACTACAATTGACCTAACCCAACTTGAAAATTCGACCTCTTTGCCTACAGAAATTTAGGATGGAATAGGCGTTATCACTTTATCCCTCCAAAACTCATATACTTTATTTCCAAATATTCGTCCAGCCCGTACCGACTGCCCTCTCGACCTATACCGCTTTCCTTAATTCCGCCAAATGGAGCTGAGGCATCGGAAATAAATCCTGAATTAATTCCCACCATCCCGCTCTCCAGTGCTTCGGCAGCCAACCAACATCTCGCGACATCCGCTGAGTAAAAATAAGATGCCAAACCGTAGGGAGTGCGATTGGCCGAGGCCATAATCTTGTCGTAATCATCAAAACGATATATCGCAGCCACCGGACCGAATATCTCCTCTTTGAAGACGTTCATTTCTTCAGTGCAATTTTCAAGGATGGTCGGCTGAAAAAAAAGACTGTCTTTTTCCATTTCCTTCCCTCCCAATGTCACGCGGGCTCCTTTATCCACCGCATCCTTTAGCAATTGCCGGACTTTTTTTACAGCTTTTTGATTGATCAAGGGACCTAAATTCACCCCAGACTGAGTGCCCGGCCCTACCTTCAGATTTTTCACCTTTTCTTTGAACAATTTCATGAAGTCGTCGTAAATGTCACTGTGTATATATATGCGATTGGCAGCCGTACACGCCTGGCCGCAATTTCGAAATTTGGCCATCATCAAACCGGACACTGCTCTTTTCAAGTCCGCATCCTCAAAAACAATAAAAGGGGCATTTCCCCCGAGTTCGAGAGATATCTTTTTTATGGACTGACTGGCCGCTTCCATTAGTCTTTTCCCCACCTGAGTGGAGCCTGTAAAGGACAACTTGCGCACGCGATCGTCTGAGAATATAACCTCAGAGAAAACTGTGGGATCAGAAATGGTAATCACATTGAATACTCCGGGGGGCATTCCCGCCTTTTCAGCCAGGGCAGCCAGTCCCAAAGCAGACATCGGGGTTTCCTCCGACGGCTTAATTACAATCGTACACCCGGCCGCCAGAGCGGGAGCAGCTTTGCGCGTAATCATAGCAGAGGGAAAATTCCACGGGGTAATGGCAGCCACCACACCCACGGGCTGCCGGATGGTAATAAACCTCGACGCAGATGCCGGGGCGGGGATGGTTTCCCCGTAGGCCCTTACTGCCTCCTCGGCAAACCACTTGACAAATGAAGCGCCATATACAATCTCGCCTTTTGCTTCCGCCAGTGGCTTACCCTGTTCTTCAGTCATGATAGCAGCGAGTTTATCCTGGTTTTCCAGTATCAATTCATACCACTTTTTAAGTATTTCTCCTCGCTCGGTAGCGGATTTACTACTCCATGCGGGCAACGCGTTATGCGCAGCATCGACAGCGTTTTTGCACTCTTCTACACCGCAATCCATAACTAATGTCTGCTCCCCTGGGTCGGCGGGATTATCAACATTAAATTTTTTGCCTTTAGTGGGATTTACCCATTTCCCATTGATAAAAGGCCGGTTTTTTTGAAGATTCATTTTTTGTTATTTTATCTTTTTGTATGCTTTACTAACAAAAATTAGAAAAAAAAGATATGAAAACTAAAAAATAAGCTCCTTTTTTAATAAAAAAGGGGAATTTCAATAAAACCCTTGTGATTTAGGTTTATTCTATATTAAATTCCTATATTTATGCCTTTAAATCACCAAAAAAAATCGAGATGTTTAAAAATTTACTCATTGTATTATTCCTTTTTATTTCACACTCCCTCTTCTCGCAACAGGTTATTTCACACAACGACTCCCTTACCATCGACGTTGGAATACCGGCATGTGGTAGTGACCCCAATATGCCTCCGGTAATTACCAGTGAAAATACATATTTCAGGGCTTTTGACCTCTCATCCTTTAATATCAATGAGGACTGGGTAGTCAGCCGGGTAGAGTTTGCTGTGGTATTGGCAACAGGTACCGGAGATGATGGATATCCAGCAGTAGTTTCTCTTTGGGAAAACAACACACAAAATCCTTTTCCCGATGGAAATCGAGAATTGATTGAGGAAGTAGTGGTGTTTATTCAAGATACAAACGACGAAGTGGCCATAATGGAGGCTTCCTTTGAAAACGGCCTGGTGCCCGAAGGGAGTGAACTCATAGTCACTATAAACTGGGAATCGGATATAGTGGACGATGGCGGCAATGGAGAAGCTAGAGTTATACTGGGTGGCAATAGTGCAGGTCAATCGGCCCCTCCTTATATCCAAGCCCCGGGATGTGGAATTGAGGAGCCTACCAGTCTCCCCGATATCAATTTTCCGAACGCACATCTAGTGATAGCAGTTACCGGAGATGTGTTATCCTCCAGCAGGGATTTAAAAAGGGAAGAGATTTCCGTATCTCCCAATCCCGTCAGCAATCTGTTGAATCTGGATATTCCTAGTCAACTGGAGATTAAAGAGATAGGACTAACCTCTGTTTTGGGTAACCCCATTCCAGTAAGGTTGCTGGGCGACAATCAAATTGATCTTTCCGGGCTGCCCGGCGGAATGTACTTCCTGAGATTGGAAACCAATAGAGGAACCATCACCAAACGAATCGTAAAAAAATAACGACTATAGCTTAATTTTTTCAGGCCTCAAGCGTGCGCTTGAGGCCTTTTTTATTGCTCCACACTTTTCATGGTTAGGCTTACCCTCCCCCGGTCCACATCCACGTCCAACACCCTGACTTTAACGGCTTGTCCAATGAGGAGTACTTCTGCGGGATTGCTAATGTATCGATCGGTAATTTGAGATATATGAATCATTCCGTTTTGCTTGATTCCAATATCGACAAATGCGCCGAACTTCGCGAGGTTGGTAACTACTCCATTTACTTCCATCCCGGGGCGAATATCAGCTATTTCCCTTACCGGACTGAACTTCACAACCTCGGCCACCCCCCTGGGGTCCAGGCCCGGCTTTTCCAATTCTGAAAGTATGTCCCGGATGGTCGGAAGCCCCACCTCTTCCCCTGTGTATTTTTCCGGCTTAATTCGCTCTTTGACTTTGGAATTACCGGCCATATCCCGGAGCTTTATCCCCAGGTCAGCGGACATTTTTTTCACCAGTGCATATCGCTCCGGGTGAACAGCCGTATTATCCAGCGGGTTTTTACTACCCGGTATTCGCAAAAATCCCGCCGCCTGTTGATAGGCCACAGGTCCCAATCGCGGCACCTTCAGCAATTCCGCTCTGCTCTCAAATTTACCTATTTTACTCCTGTAATTTACAATGGACTCAGATAGCCCGGGTCCCAAGCCCGATACAAAACTCAATAAGTGTTTACTCGCCGTCTGCAGGTTGATGCCCACTGAATTGACGCAGTATTCCACCACCGCAGTAAGTCTTTCCTTTAGCAGGGTTTGATCCACATCGTGTTGGTACTGGCCCACTCCGATGTGCTTGGGATCCAGCTTTACCAATTCAGCCAGCGGATCCATCAGTCGCCGACCTATACTCACCGCTCCCCTCACTGTGAGGTCCAGGTGAGGAAACTCTTCTATGGCTACTTCGGATGCACTGTAAATAGATGCTCCGGCCTCGCTGATCAAATACACTTCTGTGGGTTTCAATTCCTCAATTTCCGCCAAAAAATCCAACGTCTCTCTTCCAGCCGTGCCGTTTCCCACGGCTATGGCTTCCACCTTATACCGGTCCACCAATTTGATGATTTCTTCTGCCGATCGCTCGGTTTGCTTTTGCGGCTCGTGGGGGAACAGGGTTCCGTGCCACAGCAACTGCCCCGATGAATCGAGACAAACGGTCTTGCAACCCGTCCTGAATGCCGGGTCAATCGCCAGAATATTTTTTGGACCCAGGGGAGGAGCGAGCAAAAGTTGCCTGAGGTTTTCGGCAAAAATATCGATGGCCTCCTCATCGGCTTTTCTCTTGGCTAAATTCCTGAATTCGTTTTCGATAGAAGGGAGGGTCAATCTCTTGTACCCGTCGTAAAGGGCCCCTTTAACCAGCCCGGCTGACGGACTTCTGAATTTTATAAATTTTCTCTCTAGTTGAGAAAACAACCGCTCTTCGTCAGGCTGAACAGAAATCCGCAAATAACCCTCTGTTTCTCCCCTGTATATGGCCAAAAGCCGGTGGGAGGGAATGCCCGACAATTTTTCGCTGTGATCAAAATAATCGCTGTACTTTCCAGCTTCGCCCTTTTTAGCCGGGATAACCTTGGCCTTCAATATCGCAGATTTTCGAAAAGCCTGTCTGACTAATTCGCGCACCTCCGGGTCCTCATTAATCCACTCCGAAATTATATCCACTGCCCCCTTTAATGCTTCCTCTACATTGGATACCTTTTGATTTAGGTATTTTGCGGCCAAACGTCCAGGGTGTTCGTGTCCCTGTCTGTAAATTTTTATTGCCAGGGGTTCAAGACCCAATTCTCTTGCCTTTGCAGCCCGGGTTTTCCTTTTTTTCTTAAAGGGCAGATACAAATCCTCGAGTAAATTGGCCTCCCAACAATTCTCTATTTTTTTCCTCAGCTCGGGGGTGAGTTTCTCCTGTTCTTCAATCGCTTTAAGGATACTCAGCTTTCTCTTCTGCAAATCCTCCATCCTTCCTTTTTCCCGGCTTATTTTCCCCAATTGAATCTCATCCAGACCTCCCGTTCTCTCTTTTCGGTATCTGGCAATAAAAGGCACGGTAGCACCCTCGTCCATCATTTGAAGCACTTGACTTACAGACCTCGCCGGCACTCCCAGTGCATCGGATATCATTCGGATTACCGCTTGTTGCATAAAAAGTTCTTGTTTTTTGCAAAGGTAAGTTCAAAATTTATACATCCGGCAATGTGTTTCGCCTGTCTAATTTTCCTTTTGTGTATGAAAGCTGCCTTCGGGTTCGTTCAGTCATCTATTTTTTATTGTATTGGAATAAATTGTGATAAATACTATAAAGGAAGAAATATTAATGAATTTAAAGATAAAAAACGCAATGAATATTTTTTGTTATCATACTTGAATATTCCAATTTACCTGGTCAGACTGTGCGCTATGAGGAATACCCATTTTTTCGATGAAGAAGAATGGGTTGATTTTCACCTTGTTAGGGAAAAAATGACGATTTTACGATCTTTTTGACGGGTACCTTTACTAAAATAGGGATGGCCATGGAGGCGAGGATCTATTCCGTAAAAAATGGATTTTCTGATGTTTACATCCTTGAAAAGTATAACGGGGAGCGTAAAAAGTTTTAAAATATCCTGCCATAATCACCCCTTGACCAGATTTGGTTTAGTTTATTGAAATAGGTTCATGAGAATTAGCATTCAGAACCAATTATTCCTTTTAACCTAAAAGATCAATTGGTCCTACATTTAAATTCCCACATTGGACCCTACCCTCCTAAATTTGTAAGCAGACCAGACAAAATATATTTTTTTCTGGTATTCTAAAATTTATGACCAATGCCAAGACTAAACGACCTTCCCGGATTAATACTCGAAAATATTTTCGGCTGTGCAGTAAAATTTTTATAATAAGACTCCACTTTTTGGTTTAAAAGATTACTGACACGGATATCAATTGTGGTTCTTTTATCCAGTCCTATTTTTCTAGAAAAGCTAAAATTCAAACTGTGAAAGGGCTGGAAGAAAATATCAGGGAATAAGCCACCTCCAACAATATGCAGAGTTTCACCTTTCACATTGTAAAAGAAACCCGTATTAATTCCTTTCTCAAAATTGGTATACGTCAATCCAACGTTTACTACATAGGGTGCCTGACCCGCCATATCTCTTACCGGATCAATTGTTTCTCCTACTTTTTCATATACTTTTCTGGCTTCAAATTCAGCAGTTGACATGTCAATTTTTGACTTAATCAAAGTGAGGTTGGTATTGATTGCGAAATTTTTCAAACCGGGGGAAATAAATTCAAAATTCTTCCTTACCTCCAATTCTATACCATAGACTTGTCCGTCTCCAACATTTCTCGGTTGATACTCTGTGCTTGTTTGTTGTTCTGGTATCCTTACTAATTCTATGGGATCATCAAATGATTTATAAAATCCGCTTATGGATAGGATTTGATTTTGATTCAGGAACAATTCCCATCTCAAATCATAGTTTTGAATTCGTGTTTCGGTTAAGTTTCCATCCCAGTCCTTATACGTAAATAAACTCCCATTGTATATTCGATTGGTTAGCGGATCTAAGATTTGAGCATAGGAGAGTTCTTTGAATGAAGGTCTGGCAATAGTTTTGCTGGCCGATAATCTAAGATTTTGGTCCCTGGTAATACTGTAAATTAAATTGACAGCGGGAAACAGGTCAAAAGATTCAAGTACTTTCTCATTTACAAGATTGTTCCCCTTAGCTGTATTTCCGCCTGCATAGGCTTGATCTCTGCCCGTATGTCTCTGCACATAATATTCCCCACGAATTCCCAGGACTGCTTTTAGTTTAGGGACTGGATTAAACTCCAGACTTGTATACCCGGCAAAATTATTGACATTTGATTGATATTCGTTGGGATTGGGATTAGCATTTCCCGACTGGTAGTACACATTATTTACTTCAGCAGGATATAAATTTTCAGGTTCTAATACCTGGCTTGCTGTTGGATTTTCTCCCCAACTCTGTTCTCCAAAGAATTGAATATCGTAGAAAAGTATTTCATAATCTCTATCTTTATAGGTGTGCATTCCTCCGAATTTGAATTTCGAAGGAGATGAAAAAAGATTGAATTTTTTGCTTAAGTCTATTCGGCTTGTGGTATTAATTTCATCTAGATTTCTCCAAATTCTGGAAGGATTTCCACCTGCCCCTGCGGCAAATATTGTGCGATTGGGTAGAACGGTAAAAGCCGTTCGACGAATGTCAGGGTCATAGGAATCTGATAGAGTAGTGGCTAGTCTCCAGTCCATTTCCCAATTGTTCTCCTGGAATTTATGTGTTCCATTAAGAAGTACATTTGTCATGGATCTTTGGTTGTACTCAAGATTATCTGAATAGGCAATGTACCCGGATTGTCCGACGGCAGCACCATCATTATCCAGGTCAAACTGGCCGGCACGTGATTCCCCATTTTGCAAATGCATTGCAGTAAGTCGATATTTGGAATTGCCACTTTGGTAGGCAAGCCCGCCAAGGATACCTATAAGAACCGAATGTTCCCCTAATCGACCCTCCTGAGTAGTGGCATACCTTAATTCCAATTTCTCAGGATCTATAAACTTTTGGTATTCCCCGTAAAATACTTCATTGTATAACCTATAATCAGAGCGATAAGACGCTGAGAATATGTAACCTAATTTATTTTCTTGCGCGGTACCCCTCCCTATCTGGAACTGATTTCCCAAAGTGATGCTGGCGTCGTAATCCATGAAGCTTTTGGTTGTTTTTGCTCCTAATTGTGGATCAAAGCTATTCACAAAACGAGTTACCTGGTCTGTAGATGCCCCACTTACCGGTGTTGGAATTGAAGAACTTCTGGCAAGACCCGGTAGATCTCGCCTACCATCGTCGAAACCAAGAAAATCAGTACTACCCCCATCATAGGTCAAAAAATCAGACTTAAAATGCATGTCAGAATTATAGGAAAACCCAGCAGAAACTTCAAATATCTTTTCTTCCGGAAAGTCTTTTGTTTCCAGGTTGACAATACCACCGGTAAAATCAGCCGGCATATCAGCCCCAAAAGTCTTATTCACAGTTATATTGTCAATCAGACTGGTGGGAAAAATATCCATTTGGAGGCTATTTTTGTCAGGGTCAAGTCCCGGGATGTCTGTTTTGTTTAGCATTACCTTTGTATAGCGGTCCCCGAGTCCTCGTACATAAATGTATTTCCCTTCTTCAATGGAGACACCAGTAACTCTTTTTGCCGCCTCTATAGCAGTGGCATCGCCCACTAATTTTATATTTGAAGATGAAATACCATCCAAAACAGTGGTAGAATTTTTTTTCAAAAGCATTACAGCAGCTTCAGAAGATCTGACTGCGGTTGCAGTAACTGTGGCTTCACCGAGGTTTACTCCACTTTCTTCCAAACTTATGTTGGGAACCAGGGTGACTTCATCTGCTTCGACCACTATCTCAGTTACAGTGATAGTTTGATAGGATAAGTAGGAAATTTTTATTACGTAAGACCCTTCTGGTACATGTATGGAAAATTTGCCATCCAGGTCGGTAGAGGTTCCTGTTCCAATGGAAGGTATAAATACGGTAGCAGCGATAAGATCCTCACCTGTTTTTCCATCAATGACATGTCCTCTTATAATTCCGTTTTGTCCGTGGACTATGCCCACCAGGAGAAATAGTAGGATAAAAACACCGATAAATACCTTTTGGGAAATTTTCATATTGCTTGTTTTTTTTATCGGAATGAACCTTCCCTTAAGCGGAGAAGGTTCATTCCGGTATTGTTCAATAAATTATATCTATACAACTAGAGGGAAATTATTTATAGTCCTGATAATACACCTGCCTGTGCAGCCCAGGTCCATCCAAAAACAGACGCATCTGCTTGAGGCGTATTGCCTGCAGAAACCCCTGCGGGAACCGGACCATTCACAAAATCTGCCAGATTATCCGGATTTACATCTAAGATGATATTGGTATAATTAACCTCGCCTTCTACGTGATCTACTCTATCGATTAATTGACCTTCAGATATGCCCGTGAAGTAAATATTCTCCAGATTACAAATGGTATTATCATCGGTATTGATGAGCGTAGATGCGTTTCCTGATATAACAGATCCGTTTTTAATGGTATAACCTGCTTTATAAGATCCTTCAGGTCCATCTAATTCGAAACTGTGATCGCTTGGATTTACTACGATGAAATTATCCAGGGTGCCCGACCATGATTGATCTGCATCTATGGCGTCATCACCGGTATTCCAAACGACAACATTTGTTGTATTCACAGATCCTCCAAACCACTCAACCCCATCATCCTGGTTAGCTACTACTTCAATATGGTCGACCACAGTACCATTGCCGACACCTCCTAAAGTCAATCCGTTGATTTCATTTCCGGCACCAATGTTAGAACCTCCGTGTCGGATGGAAATGTATCGAATAATTCCGGAGTTGTCAGCATCGTCGTTTCCACCATATAGACCATTGGGATCAGAGGTAGGAATGCCTTCAATTTGCACTTCTGACAACTGCTCACCGTCGTCGTTGGAAGCGGAAATTCGAGCATTTCCTAAAACAATGACTCCTCCCCATAATCCACGGATATCAGGGTCTAGATTGGGACTTGCATAGTTTCCGGAAGCTACTTGTTCAGGTGTGATTTCATCTGCAACAGATGTGAAAATTATTGGCAATGAAGCAGTTCCTTCAGCCATTAAATTACCACCTCTAGCTACAAGAAGTGCGGTTGCATTGGGACCTGAACCGGCCTCTCCTTTAATTACGGTCCCCGGTTCAATAGTAAGTGTGCTTCCTGAAAGAACGGCAATGCGACCTCCCAGCTGATAAACCTTATCTGATGTCCAGGTTGCATCGGATGAAATGTTTTCAGTTACAATGACTACATCTTCGTCATCATTGGGAATACATTCGCCATCGACACAAGTTCCATTGGTACATATGTCTTCACAGGTGAGACCATCATCGTCGTCTCCACAGGATGTAAAAAAGAAAAGAGCAAGAAAGGGTAGAATAAATAAAATCTTTTTCATTTTTGAATTAATTTTTAGAATGAGAAATGTAAATAAATCATACTGCAAAGGAAAGGCAATTAATATTAAGCCAAATTTAAGTATGTGTTAATTTAAACGGTCTCCTTAGATAAATTCTCCTTTGGAAAAAATTATCGTAAATCTCTAAACTTTAATCCAAAACAAATTATATATTTATATTATATAGTAGAAATTATAAAAAACCCTGGACTCCAATATTAATTTTCTTTTCATCCATAACACCGGCTTAACACTGAGTTTAATTATAATTAATAACCTGAGTTCTATTATTCTTATTCGCATAAAAAAATCCTTGCCGGCTGAATCAAAATGAAGAAGAATACACAGTGGAGAAATATTGAATTAATCTGTGTTGAATTCGTGAATTTGTAAAAATAAACACCAGTGAACTATGAATCCCATAACTTTCGACCGAACCCTACTTATCCCGGATTATTCATGAAGGCTTCTATTACAAGGCTACATGCCTTCATAAATGGACACTTGTTCGATTTTCTGTCCTCCTCGTAGCTGGGCTACGTCTGTGGAAAAAAATACTCACAAAGTCCCCATTTCTATTGGCCTCTAGCCTTTCACAACGAAACCCTCATGAATAATCCGGGTTAAATAATAATTTATACCCCATCTTTGCATTCATGATTGAATTTGTCCGACATAAACTCAATAACGGGTTGGTAGTATTGGTGCACCGGGACCCGCACACGCCTATGGCTGTCACCAATATGGTTTACAATGCCGGGTCCAAATACGATCCTCCCCACATGACAGGTATGGCACACCTTTTTGAACACCTCATGTTTGGTGGGACAAAAAATGCAGGGGACTTCGATACTCCTCAACAACTCGCAGGCGGAGAAAACAACGCCTACACCAATTCGGATATCACCAATTATTATCAAGTCATTCCGGGCAACAATCTGGAAGTGGCGCTGTGGCTGGAGTCGGATAGAATGGGTTTTTTAGACATCAACAGAAAAACCTTTGAAGTGCAAAAAGCAGTGGTGCTCGAAGAGTACAAAGAGACCTGTCTGAATGAACCCTATGGAGATGTCTGGCATTACCTGCACGATTTGTGTTACAAAACACACCCCTATCGCTGGCCCACAATTGGTATGACTCCTGATCACATCAGCGGCATCACCCTGGAAGAAGTGAAAAAATTTTACCGCAGGTATTACAACCCCAACAATGCTGTGCTCGGTATAGCCGGAAATGTGGACCCCGAGCACTGCTTATCTCTTGTTGAAAAATGGTTTGGAGATTTGCCGGCTACAGGAGAACCTCTGCCCGTATTTCAAGAGGAACACAAACAGAGTGAGAAGCGAACCAGGAAAATAAAAGGTCTCGTCCCCCATCACGCCGTATACATGGCCTTCCACATTCCAAATAAGGTCAATCCCCGATTTCCCCCCATCGATTTGCTCTCTGACTTACTGGGCTTGGGTCGATCGTGCTGGCTCAACGAAATGCTGGTTGAGGAAGAGGATATCTTTGGCGCCATTGACGCCTACGTCAACGGATCCAACGACATGGGGCTGTTCGTAGTCGAAGGGCGACTCAACGAGGGTTATACCGCCGAAGACGGGGAACGCGCCATCTGGCGGGTGCTGGAAAAAGCGAAAAATCAAGCCGTATCGCCCCTTGAACTGGAAAAACTGCAAAACACCTTTATTACCTCTCATGCTTTTTCAACCATAAGCAGTTTGCACAAAGCCATGAATCTCGCGCATTACGAAAACCTGGGCAATGCCAGTTTACTCAATTCTGAGGTCGAGGAGTACCGCGTGGTAAGCGCCGATGACCTCACCAGAGAAGCCGGAAAAATATTTCGGGAAGAAAATTGCTCAGTAGTTTACTACAGTCCTGCCAAAGTCAATAAATAACACCCTTTTACTGGACCTGGGCCGAAAATTGGCCGTTGGTTACTTCTATACTTCCGGTAGGAACTCCCATACTGTCCACATTTCCTTCAGCAGTAAATTCAAATTGGCCCGTTAAGCGATTGGGCGTAGATCCCGTGATGGTCAAAGTGCCTGAGGCTCCCCATATTGATCCGTACTCAACAGAATCTCCATTACCTATATCCGTGTAAACCACCCAAAAGTCACCAACTGCCGGTGTTCCAATACTGTATTCACCCACTGAGGGAATCTCTGCGTCTTGTCCGGTATTACTCAAGTAAAGTATAAGGGAGAAAGTCTGAACCCCGGTTATCCCGTCATTCATACTTATAAATATTTGTGTAATTCCCGATTCTTCAACCTGAACTACATTGGCAAATCCGCTTTTTTCGCCTTCCACTTCACCGGAAATTTCAAAAGTAACACCGTCTGTAGGGGTGTCGCCACCGTTATCGTCGTCGCTGCTGCAACCCAAGAAGCACACTGCAAAGAGCATGGCAATACTCAAAAATATTTGATTCAATTTCATCTGTTTAAAATTTTTTGCTTGCATAAAATATGCAAAAAATTGGAATACATTCAGGAACTCGCATGCAACTTGTTTTAATCATTCCCCTCTTAGTGTCAAGTCACGCATACTTTAGCCGACC
>JAGTVA010000051.1 GCA_018224445.1 Saprospiraceae bacterium | reverse complement strand
GCAGGGAATGGTGGAATTCCGCCGTGTACTCCCGGGCGAAGCTTATTCGTCAAAGAGCAGCAGATACCCAAATGATCCTCGTAGAGGGAAATTAATTATTTATAATCCATGAAGACCATATCCGTTCAGGGACCTGCAGGAAGAATAGATGGAGAGGTGATGCTGCCGATTTCCAAGAGTATAGCCAATCGATTGCTGGTCATGAGCTCTTTTGAGACCTTGATTGACCCCGGGCAGTCGCCCTTGCCGGAGGATGTAAAAATACTGTACAACCTATTGACCAGCGATTCGAAAATACTCCGTGCCGGGCATGCGGGAACAGCCTACCGATTTATGTTGGTGAAATGTGCGATGAGTCCCGGACAGCGAACCCTCGAGGGAAGTGATCGCATGCACCAAAGACCTATCGCTCCCCTGGTGGACGCTTTAAGGGCATTGGGGGCAGACATCTGCTATTTGGGCCGAGAGGGATATCCGCCTGTGCGCGTGGTGGGGAAAAACCTAATTTCCTCCTCTCCGATTGCCCTTCGTGCAGATATCAGCAGCCAGTTTATATCCGCCTTATTGATGGCTGCTCCCTATGTGAAAAATGGGATGGACTTGCGGTTGGAAGGGCAAATACTTTCGCGACCTTATATTGATATGACGCTCGATTTAATGAGAAATTGCGGAGTGAAAGTTGAGGAGACGGAGAAAAGTATAAAGGTGTCGGAGGGCAGGTACACGAGATTCCCGGAGGAGGTGGAAATGGACTGGAGTGCGGCCTCCTATTTCCTCGGTATACCCCTGTTGCAAGGCGGAGGCCAATTGCTGCTCCGTGGGTTGACAGAGGACAGTATTCAGGGTGATGCCGTGGCCCTGAAGTGGTTTGAATCCCTGGGTCTTCAAAGAGAGTTCAGCTCTGCGGGACTCAGAATATGGACCGAGGAGGAGTTTCGATCCCCTGCCGAGCCCTTAGCGCTGGACTTTACCGATTGTCCGGACCTGGCCCAAACCATGACTTTTTTTTGTCTTGCGAGCGGGATGAAAGCCCGTTTCCGGGGGTGCTACAACCTAAATTTAAAGGAAACACAAAGACTGGACAAACTGAGGGAATATGTGGTCTTGTGCGGAGGGAATATTTTGCCAGCAGACGAGGCGGATGCGCTCTTTTTTAATCCCCCGGCATCGGTGTGGCTTTCGGATCGGCAGATACTGCCCACCCATGGGGATCACCGAATGGCAATGTCTGCTGCCCTTTTGGCCACAGCTGGAAATCACATCTGGTTGGAAAACCCCGAAGTGGTGAAAAAATCATTTCCTCTATTCTGGAAAGCGTTGGGAGGAATTGGGTTTAGGATTGAATCTGACACCTGACGACCTGTTAGTCGATGGAAAGGTGGGATACACCTTTTGGTTCCCACATTATTCTGGTCGATTATAGGCGGTTATTGATCTAATTGCGGGATAGAATACCTCACAAACATTCATCTTTACTCCTGAAAAAGTTCCTGTGAGCTGGATATGTCATAATCAGTGGGATATTTACCCAAAGCAATTTTAATAAAAAAAAGAAAAAAAATCATGATTAAATCGGCAATGATAATTTTAGTATGTTTTATCGGCTTCCTTGTAAATGCTCAAGATTTCGACCGTGCAAAAATAGACAGCCTGTTTGCGGTTATTGAAAACAACCAAAAGGCAATGGGCAGTATTTCTATTTACCGGGACGGAGTGGAAATCTATAGTAGAAGCATAGGCTACGCCTCTCTGGAAGGGGAAAGGAAGGCCGACGAAAATACCGTGTACCGGATAGGTTCGATATCCAAAACCTTCACCGCTGCGGTGGTTTTAAAATTGGTGGAGACTGGTCAATTGAGTCTGAATTCAACCCTGGGAGAATTTTATCCCCAGTTCGAAAATGCAGATAAAATCACCCTGGAGGATTTGCTGAGACACCGAAGCGGCATTTACAATTTTACCAATACTCCGGATTATCTGAGTTGGAATACCCGTCCGTTTACGAGGCAAGAATTGCTGGCCAAACTGCTGGAATTTGACCCGGTGTTTGAGCCAGGAGCCAGAACAGAATACTCCAATTCCAATTACGTGGTCCTCACGATGATAGCGGAATACGCTAGCGAAAAGAGTTTTGCCGAACTGGTGAGGGAAATCGTTGCTGAACCCTGTGGGCTGCAGAAAACCGCTGTGGGAACCCACATTGATGTGGAGGGCAATGAGGCGAGCTCTTACTCCAAATACGGAGATTGGAAAACCGAGGTGGAAACAGATATGAGTATTCCCCTCGGTGCCGGTGCGGTAATTTCCACTCCCGGCGAACTCAATACCTTTCTCCACTGCCTTTTTCAGGGAGACCTATTGAAAAAAGAAACCCTGGAAGAAATGACCTCCTTAAAGGATGGATTTGGAATGGGACTTTTTCAGGTGCCTTTTTACGACAAGCGGGCGTTGGGACATACCGGCGGTATTGATGGATTTCAGTCGGTTGCGGTTTACTTTCCGGAGGAAAACCTATCGGTGGCTTATTTATCCAATGGCGTAGATTATCCGATGAATGATATTTTGATTGGTGTGATGAGTATATACTTCGTAATGGACTACTCCCTGCCTGAATTCACAGAGGCCCTTTCATTGACTGAAGAACAACTGGAAGTATATCTCGGGACCTATACCAGTCTGGATTTTCCGCTGGATATTTTTATTACTCAAAAGGACGGTACACTGATAGGTCAGGCCACCGGACAACCCTCTTTTCCCCTGGAGTGCTTTGAAGAGCACAAGTTCAGATTCGAACGCGCTATGCTTGAGCTGGAGTTTTTCCCGGATGAGGACAAAATGATATTGAGACAGGGAGGAGGAGTGTTTGAATTGAGCCGGATGGAATAGCAGAGAAGACTTTTCAGGAGGTAGTTGCACTTCCGAAGGAACGGTAGAATAAAAAAGTGCCGTTTAGAAGACCTTTCCCCTAAACGGCACCACTAAAAAGTCAAGCGTTAAATTTTAAAAAATTAGTTAGTCGGTATTATATCAATTATTACTGTTCTGTTGTATGCGCGTTCTTCGGGAAGGTTATTATCAAACGGAGATAAATTTACATCCTCGCCCAATCCTCGCACTTCAAATTTCACATCGGTTCTATTGGCTTTTTTCAGGCCAGCTTCCAAAATTTTCTTTACGTCATTGGCTCTGGCTATAGACAGCGATTTGTTGTATTCTGTATCGCCAATAATGTCGGTATGACCTTGAATAAAAACCTTTCCGTTTCTGGGAATCTTAGGAACAACCACAGTGGTTAGGTAATCTTCGTAAATATCTATGGTTTTAGATTCATCGAAATCAAATATTACGCTGTATCTCATCCCTATCTCATCTTTGGGTGGGGTCCAGAGCACCATATTGACGTCGGCCTGCTTTCTGATAATCGAGCCGTCATTAGCTGTTCCTATCATAGTTACATTGTAACGACCCTGAGGGGTGGATCCCATAATGGATTTTCCTGCAATTCTCACCTGATCCTGAAGGTAAGGTCCAAAATTTTGCACCTTGCCACTTGGATCCTTGATTTCTAATCTCCACGAGGAGAATGCTTTGCGCGCACCATCTGCATCAAAGGTAACGTAGCTGTCTAGCGGCGCCTCCTGAATAGCAGTGAGTTGTACAGGTCTGAGGCTGGCCTTATTTCCACTTTGGAATTCCATCAAAAGCTCAGGTGAATTACTGTTAATAGACACTTTGCGGTCGTCTTCGCGAAGAAGATTAACATCTTGCGTTCCACCGGGTTTTAGGTTTGGATCTATAGGTTTATCTCGTCCTTCTACGCTGATTCTCGATTCGTTTATTCCCCAGACATCAGTCAAATAGCTCTGTACAGATTGAGCCATGTCTCTTCCGTTTTCAGCTCCTGTCCCGGAGGAACCCACCAGAGAAATGTTTGAAGTGGGATTTTCCAGCATTCTACTTCCAATGATATTCAGCAGATTGTAATATACAGTCATTTCACGTGCGGAACGTCCTTCCATCCTTTTTGGATCAAGCTCCTCCAATTGATCTTCTTTGAATTCCTTTATCTGATTGGAGGTCAGACGTACATAACGGTCGGGAATGGCTGTTGACCCGGCGTCAAAAAACACGTCGTTTCGAAGCGGGAAGGTTTCATTGACCCTGCGCTGCGTTGGAATGTTTCTGGGTGAATTGATCGAAAACCTGACGTCATTGAATATGGGCATCACCACGGTTTCCATTGGAGGAGTGGGATTTCTTACTCCATTTCCAAATTTCACGGCGGTACCTACCCTTACAGTAGTAATATTCCAGGTTTCTGTTGACCTGGGGTTTTGACCAAAACTGGGGTGAAAAGAGACAAAAGGAGAGATCATCAATTGCGTCTGATTGTTTTGCGAATTAAGTGGGATATCGTATCCCGCTCCGATTTGCATGGAAATAATCGTACTATTTACGTCACTCAGATCTCCTGTTACGTCAGGCGTAGGCAATTGGTCCGGGAATTCGGGATTGATCCCTAATTCGTAAGTGAATTCCTTATGCAGATTGAAGGCAATACGCGGGCCTCCATACAGGTAAAATCCGTTGTCGAACGGAGCTAATCGCAAGCTGGGCTCGACAGAAATATAAGTGAGTTTAGTGGATAAGTCGGCCGGAACGTCGCACACGGTTCTTTGTTGATCAAAAGTGCTGTTTCGACTGTCGTATCCCACCTGCAACATGGCTCCTATACCCGATGGAGAATGATATTCTATCAGCGGAGCAAAGTACAAGCCCACCGTGTTTCCGTCGTGAAAGGCAGTAGGTGAAGTGAAAGAGGCATCCAGTTTTTGAGTAGAGCCGCGGTTAAAATTAAAATTGGCACCGGCTGCTCCCCCAAACCAAATGGTGGGTTTTGCGTATTCAAATTCCTGTGCCTGCACAGGTCCCTGAAAACAGGTAAATAACACAGCGCATATTACCGCGCTTTTTAACATCAGATTGAAAGGGCGTCCCATTGCGGGAAAACTCTTATAATTTTTAGATAAATATTTCATGTGAAAATTGATTTAGGGTTTGTTAATGTTGTTCGTATTCAGTGTTATGGTTCCATTCCTTGCGAGTAATCTACCTACTACATTGGCGGTAGAATTCAAGCTGATGGAATTGAGGGCCAGTATATTTCCGTTGAAGGAAGTACCCGCTCCGATAGTAGCTGAATTACCCGTTTGCCAGTAGATGTTTTCAGCTTGTGCACCTCCGGTAAGGATAATATTTCCTCCTGTACCGCCTACTGTATTTAGGTTTCCAGTAACCTGGAAGATCCAGACAGCATTGGAATCTCCGCGGGCATTAAGTGTCAGATTACCCGACTGAACCAGAAGGGCGTTGGTTGCCCGGTAAATACCAGGAGTAAGGGTGCTACCACCGAGATCACCGGTGAGGGTAACCGCTGCCGGGGAAACTGCATTTTCAGCAAATTCATACGCGGCAATTAAGTTGGTTTTGGCCTCTTCCAGCATGGCAGGTACACCTGGAGGTGAAGTATCATCTGTGGCGAAAATACTTCCATTTTGGATTACTGCAGGAGGGAATCCGGTAATGGAGGAGCGAATAGCATTGCTGACCCCGACGTCCATATTCCGTATTACACTGAACCCGGTGTTGTTGATGCCCGTTCCGGCAAAAACCCCAAATCGGGCACTTGTTTTTAAATCAGCTCCTTCAGGACCGGTGACAAAAGTCCATACGTAATCGGTTTGAACGGCATTACCCGTGATGTCTTTTACGAAGGTATTGATGGTAGCTGTATAGGTGGTATTGGGATTCAATAAGCTCCCGGGTCTGAAGGTGGCAGTCGAGTCTGAGTAGGAAACGATTCCCGTGACTGGAGTTGCTCCCACCAGAGTAAAGTTTTGTCCATTGATGGTGGCAGGATCAATTTCGGTATTAAAATTGACGGTAATTAACATATCCAGTGGCACTCCGGTAGCCCCGTTCTCAGGGTTTGTCGAAGTTACTTTGGGACACAGGCCAACGATTTCCTCGTAGTCGTCTTTTTGACATCCTGTAATTAAAAATACCGCCATTAATGCGATTGTGGTAATTAGGGTTTTCATCATTATTTGTTTTTATCAGTGAAATTATTATCACCCCACAAAATTGGTTGATTATGTACTATTTAGTGTTACACAATTGAAGTATAATTTTATATAATTCACATCATTTATTTTGAAATAGGGTATATTTTTAGATTAAAAAACCATCCTGAAGTAATTCAGGACGGTTTTTTGGCATTCATGGATTAATACTATTTCTTATAAAAAACGGAAGCCTAAAGTGGCTTGTACCCAGGCATTTTTATAGCGGGGTGTTTGGGAAGTCCCGTCTCCGTTGTTGGTGGAGAGATCCCAACCTGCTCTGGCTCCTATTACCAATTGATTGAGATTGATATCTAAACCGCCGGTCACACCCAGTATATTTTTCCGGATGTTGTCGTTTTCAAACTCTTCAATTTGCTCAATGCTGCCTGCATCACTTCTGAAATCATCCTTTTGCCTTAACAAATAAGAAAACTGAGGACCGGCCAAAATGGTCACCGCTGAAATAGGTTTTACCGCTATCAGCAAAGGAATATCAATGAAATTGGTCGTTCGGGTCAAACCGTAGTTGGTACCGAGAAGTCGACCTTCTGCTTTAAATCCCTTCTGTGAAAACAGTACCTCGGGTTGAATACCGAATCCTTTTCCTATGGGAACAGTCATAAAAACGCCTCCGGCAAATCCAAATTTGCCGTCCGCTCTAAAATCTTCGCCTCGTTCATCGTACACATTGGAAAAGTTTGTACCGGCCTTGATACCAAACTGGAATTGTCCACGGGTATCTTCAGAGGTATCCTGTGCGATCATATAGGTGGCCATAAATACCACTGCCATTGTCATTAAAACTAACTTTTTCATACTTTTCTATTTTTTTAAATTAAATAATATTTTACTTTGGTTTTTTCGTTTTCCGATTCGGGCAATGCCAGTTGTTAAATTTTACTATCTCGTCGGGTGAGGTATTCTCATTGAACCAGTTCCCGGGTAGATTGAATACTTTCAGGCATTATACATTATTGATTAGCAACCTCTTTTTTTTGCTACAAATAGTCACCGAATGGTGGGTCAATAACCTGGGACAAAGGTCAGTTAATCAGGGAGGAAATAGTTACACAATTGGGTGATTCTCTTACATGATTCCCACCCCTTGCATGTTTTTCTTGCGTCGCGCATTTAATTTTTTGAAAAAGGAGGGAGTGAGACCGGTAATTCTTTTAAACTGATTGGATAAATGGGCCACACTACTGTATTGCAATTGGTAAGAAATATCGGTAAGATTAAGATTGTCGTATATCAATAATTCTTTTACCCTCTCAATTTTATTGGCAATGATAAAATTCTGAATATTGATTCCCTTTACTTCGGCGAACAAACTCGAAAGTTGGACATAATTGCAATTCAGCTTACTGCTGATGTGATCGGAATAACTCTCCCGGGGCAGTTCGTCGGAATATTGGATCATTTGGATAATCAAATTGCTCGCCTCCTCTACCATTTTACTCCTTTTGTCGTCCATCAATTCCAGACCCGATTTTTGCAATGTATTCTTCAGTTGCTCTCGCAGTTGTGGATTTAAATCTTCTTTGAGTTCAACCATCCCCAAATCAATAGCAATATAATTGATTCCCAAATTTTGCAGTTCTTGTTTTACGACCAACTTGCATCTTAGGCTTACCATGTATTTAATGTACAGATTCATTTATTCATTTTTTAAGTTGACCACAGTTTCTGCCGATTTAGCTTTGGATTTTAGCAGTAGGTTGATGTCGCACACCAATGAACAGCTCTCGTCAGGACAGTTTTGCGGTTGTATTATAATATGGATTAAGTTCTTCTTTGTTACTCTTTATTACTCTCTCTCTATTAAAGTCAGAGATGTAACTATTCATAGCCGCTCTTAATGATGGTTGAAAGCATTTTAAAGCGCTTGTTGGCCACTATGGTGTGGCGGGAATGCGCGGGAATGATAATGGATTCACCCGTTTTAAGGTTATGGGAAGTACCCGAAATTTTAATTTCTGCCTGCCCGTCAATCACCTGAATAAAGGTATCAAAGGGAGAAATTTTCTCCGTCAATATTTCTCCTGCATCAAATGAAACAGCAGTGACATTTCCCGTGGTTTTTTTGATAATGGTTTTGATTACTACAGAATGGGGAATGTATTCAATAATCTCGACAATTATAAAAATCCTGGATTTATCATATTCAAGTGTATCTGTTAAATATTTTTTGTTTTGATCCGTCATGGTGCTTTAGGATGTATTCTGATGGCAATTACCATCGGATACAAAGATGCTCATTTTATTTCCCCTATGGTTACACAATTATAAATAAGAGTTACATCTTTCACAGTTGCCACTGAACATGGTAATAATGTAAATTTTAACAAAAGATGTATAAGGTAAATAGATGGACGCATGCCTAACTTGCAGCTTGTAACTGAAGAAGTTTTTTTATTCAATCATAAAACAAAAAAAATGAAATTTTTTAAAATAAGTATTGCCGCGATTCTAATAGGTGCACTTTTGGTCCTGGGAAGCTGTAGTTCAATGAACAAGACCCAAAAAGGCGCTGTAGTTGGAACCACTGCAGGCGGAGCCATGGGTGCAGTAATTGGAAAATCAACAGGAAATACCGCAATGGGCGCCATTATTGGAGCCACAGTAGGTGGTACCGCTGGTGCGATAATTGGAAATAAAATGGACAAGCAGGCCGAGGAAATCAAAACTGCCGTTCCGGACGCAGAAGTTCTGCGTGTAGGAGAGGGCATTATGGTGGAATTCAGCAGCAACGTCTTGTTTGCTTTTGGTAAATCGAGTCTCTCCAATGAGGCCCAAAGGAATTTGGATAAATTGGTAAAAGTACTGAATACCTACCCAGATACCGATATTGAGGTACAGGGACACACGGACAACGTAGGAAGTGAATCGTTTAACCAAACCCTTTCCGAGCAACGGGCCCTTACGGTTTCCAGGTATTTGGCAGACAAAGGGATTAACCACAATCGGTTGTCTATCATAGGATTTGGTGAAATGCTTCCCAAGTACCTGAACGATACCGATGAAAATAGGGAGAAAAACCGAAGGGTAGAGTTTATGATTACCGCAAACGAAAAGATGAAGGCAGATGCGGAGAAGCAGGCCGGATAGTAAATTTTATTTATCACCTTAACTATAACCCAATACCATGACAATGAAAATAATGTATTTTGTATTCATATTTATATTTACTGCCTCTGTGGGAATAGCACAAAATTCCAATACGGGCAAGACAACCTTCGCCATTCTCGGCGGAGTTAATTTCCAGAATTTTACCGGCAAGGATTTCCACGGTTCAGATCTCAATAACGAATTGGTCATCGGTTATCACGCAGGGGTAAATGCCCAGATTCCAATTGTCCCGGAATTTTATTTTCAACCCGGATTGCTTTTTTCAACCAAAGGAGCCAAAAACACTGCGGGGGGTATTACCAATACCTATACTGTATCATATATCGAGCTTCCTTTGAATCTGGTGTATAAAGGCGCACTGGGAAGTGGATTCGTTATGGTCGGTTTGGGACCCTATGT
>JAGTVA010000050.1 GCA_018224445.1 Saprospiraceae bacterium | reverse complement strand
GAGATAGACGACGAGTTCGCTGAGTGATTAGGGAGGGATATTCAGTAAGTGCTTTGTACTGATGCCACAGTCACCTCTTTGGATCGCCCTCCCTATCCTTTTGAAATCTGGAAAATACTATGTGGAAAGTACCAATTAGATTTTGGATATGAATTATGAGTTTTTAGTTTCCAGGAGAATCATGGAGCGAAGCGGTAGGATTCGAACTGGTCTCGGGAAGGAACCGAACGCAGTGAGGTTACTTAACGAGATTGGCTGTTGGCTGCTATTCTGTGGAAATTCATTGTATAGGAAAGGGGTTTGGACTCAGGGGAGTTTTTATGGCTACTGTTTTCACGCAAAGGTTACGCAAAGACGAAAAGAGATGAACTAAGTGGAGACGATGAAGTCGTCTCGTCAAGCCATTGTGCCTCTGCGAGATAGACGACTAGTTCGCTGAGTGAATAGGGGGGATACGGAGTAAGTGCTTTGTACTGATGCCCCAGCCACCTCTTTGGATCGCCCCCCTTCCTTTTTAAATCAGGAAAATACTAAGTGAAAAGTACCAATTGGAGTTTGAGTATAGAAAAAGTAGCCACAACAAAGTTGCTGGAGAAAAAACTATTGTCCCATGATGTTTTGAATCATGTTTCTGACGCGGGGATTTTGCTCGGATTCGAGTATTTCTTCCAGGGTCTCATCGAGGGTGATTACAGCTGATTCAAGAAATTCTCGATCGGCCTCATCGGTTTCCAACAACTCTTTAAATCTTCCGGCCTGGTCGTTAATTGCAGCAGTGGCCCCGTAGCGAACGAAAGTGCCCTCGCCGGTATCCAGAGCTCTATTTTTAAGCCATTCAAGCTCCCCAAATGCAGTTTCGGGCGGCAACTGAAGCAGCAACTCTGAAAATCTGGTGAAGAAATTGGAAATGGCAAAGCCCCGCTGTCTGAAGTAATTCGCTTTGTAAAAGTCGAGGTGCTCTTCTGAACCGTGGGTGCCGTAAATAGTCGCAAGGGACATCAGGACCGTTCTGCTCTTCGTGTTTTCAAAGTCCGCTGCTATCTCGATAGCCGTTTCCGGAGCTCTGTAGTAAAGAACTTCCAGCGCAGCAGCAATCGTGGCAGCTGAATAAGCTTCTTCCAAAACCTGCATTGCCAGCGGTTGGATGTCGGGATAGCCAAACATCTCCAGTGACCGCAAGGCAGAAGCCCTGACCAGTGAATTGTCGTCACTTATGGCCATGGATGCCAATCGCTCTTCCTCCTCGGGCAAATAAAGCTCTGAAAAAGCATTTAATGCCAGGTGCCTTATTCTGGGGGAGTTGTCGTTGAGAAAGGCAGTCCTTATTACTTCCGGAAGCTCATTTCCCTCCTGCCTCAACGCCATAGCAGCCTCATGCCGGTCCTGAAAAGTTTCTCCCAATTGGTACTGAGCCAGATAAGAATCCATATCCCTCTCCATTTCCACTTCTGCCAAAAGGTATTTATCGCGGTCAAAATTAACCCAGAGGGGCGGTGTGGGACAGTTGAGCAGCATATTGGTCTCCCTTTGGTTCACAACCATATCTACTTCAATGACCCAACCGTCTTCGAGGTGAACATCCACCTTCACTGGAAACCGGAACACGGGATGCCACTCCACGGGGTCCTGAATCTGCTGAATGGTTAATCCCAAAGTGGCAGAGACCGAATCGTACTGAGTTTTTACATAAATTTGAGGGTGCCCTTTTTTAAAGAACCACTGGTCAAAAAACCAATTCAGGTCCTTGCCCGTCACCTCTTCAAAGGCCAGCCTCAAGTCGTGGACCTCAACCGCACTGTATATATTGTCAACGAGGTATCGATTCCAAGAAGCAAAGAATGCCTCATCGCCCACATAATGACGCAACATCTGCAATACCAATCCGCCTTTGTTGTAACTGTGCCGGTCAAACATGTCCTCGTTGTCGTCGTACCCAAAGTTGATCAGGGGACGCACGTAATTGGCAGCCTCGTGGAAATAAGCATTGAGCTTGTCCACTCGCAACTGCCCTGCTCTGTCGGGCCCGTATTTATATTCTTCCCAAAGATATTCGGCAAAACTGGCAAATCCTTCATTGAGCGTAAGACTCGCCCAGTTTTCACAAGTGACCATATTGCCAAACCAATGGTGGATGAGCTCGTGGGCCACTATTCCGTCGTTGTTTCTATCCACCAGGTCAATCTGAGGTCGCTGAACCTGTTCGCCATAAATAACGGCAGTGGTGTTTTCCATGGCTCCGGCTACGAAATCCCTGACGACGACCTGAGAGTATTTCGGCCAGGGATATTCTATACCCGTTTTTTCAGAAAAAAAATCCATCATCTCCAGGGTGTGACCAAAAATATCCGCTGCGTACTCTTCGTATTCCTCCTCTACAAAATACTCTATGGGAACCCCTCTCCAATCTTCCTCTATCTTTTTGTACTCTCCTATAGCGAGCATAAAAAGGTAAGGAGGATGGGTCATATCCAGGAGCCAATGGTCTCTGCGCATACCGTCCTCTAATTTTTCAGAACTTACCAACAGTCCGTTGCACAGCGTGGTATAGCGGTCTTCAACGGTGAGAATGGTTTCCTGTGTGGTCCGCACATTGGGTTTATCTATCGTAGGAAACCAATTGGAATTGTATTCCGTCTGTCCCTGCGTCCAAATCTGCATGGGCTTATGAAGTTCTTCTCCCGTGTGATTGATAAAGTAAATCCCCCTCTGAATGGCCGCGGGTTGAAATCCATCTGCACGCTCCCGATAGGGAAAAGCTTTGTAATCGATGAAAATATTAAAAGTATCTCCCCTGTTGTATCCCTCACCCAGGTCAATAAACAATTCCACTCCGTCGTACTCGTAATTTAATATCCGGCCGTCGCTGCCAAGAGAAACCTGGTACAGATCAAAATTCTTGGCATCCAGCCTCAGTTCATCCAGGTCGTAAAAATAGGGGGTAAGGGTCAAGGTCGCCTGACCCCTCACGGTCCTATCCTCCCATCCAAATGACAAATCAAGCAGGGTGTGCACAAGCTCGGCTTCTTTCTCATAGGTGGACTGGTACACCCGCTCTTCCACTGAGCGAATAAGGTCTTCTGTCTCTTGGTTTCCACCCACTCTTGGAGCCGTAACCACGAGCGTATCCAATTGTCTGAATTCCATCTCACCCTCTTGGGAGCCGGGGGAAGTAACGGAAGTAGAGGGGGTCGGAGAACAAGACCACAGAAGTAAAATCACTGCGAAAAATACCCCTTTTGAAACCAATCTGAAAGAGAAAAACATCTGAAAAAATTGTGGTGAAAAAAATCTACCCTCTGTGGGAAACGGGCATTACCAACATGGTAATTTCCTGCCCCTCTTTCTGTTCTTCCGGGAAGATGAGAGAGGCCTTTACTTTGTCCAGGATTTCAAATCTCACATGCTCCACATCCAGAACGCTGAGCATTTCGACAAGAAATCTGCCGTTAAATCCCACCGTCATGGGCTCTCCTTCATAAGTGCAGGGAAACTGCTCATCTCCTGACCTGTTAAAATCGATGTCGTAGGCAGAAATGGTCAGGCTCTGTGGACTCAACTCTAAAAACACCTGATAAGTGGACTGGTTGGAGTATAGGGACACCCTCTTGAGAGTATTGATAAAGTCCAATCTGTCCAGGTACAACTTATTGGGGTTATTTTGCGGAATTACCGCTTCGTAATTGGGGAAGGTACCTTCAGCTAAGCGGCATATCAATAGACCTTTGGAGGTATTAAAATAAATATTTTCGTCATTAAACCTGATATTCATATCCTCCCCGTGGACCAGCAATGGCTTCAAGGCACTCAACAATCCCTTTCTCGGCAAAATAACAGAAGCGACAAAATCTCCGGTATCGGAAAAAAATACATTTTTAATCAATCGGTGAGCATCGGTAGCTGCAAAAGTAACCTTGCCGTCCTCCACTTTAAAAGACACGCCCTGCATGCCCTTTTTCATTTCGTCGTTCAGGGCTGCTATGGCTGTTTGGCTGAAACCGATTTCAAAAGACTCGCAGGAAAAATCAAATCCGCTGTCAGCGGGCAATTCCTGAAACTCGGGAAAATCCTGAGGTGCAAAACCATTGAGTGAATACTTTCCGTATTCAGAAGTAATTTTAATAATGTGCGTTTCCAAATCCACCTGAAACTGAATGGGATGATCCGGCATGCTTTTCAGCGACTCCAAAAGAATGGTGGAGGGCATTACGATGGACCCCTCTCCCCCGGCCTCAATAATGTCCGTTTCCGTCACAATGGATAAATCCATGTTGGTGGAAGATACGATCAGGGTTTTACCTGCTACTTCAATCAGAAAGTTGTCGATTATAGGGAGTAATTTTGAATTAAATCCCACTGCTCCACTGGCCCGCTGAAGGGCAGAAAGTAAGCTTCCAGAAGATATCTTAAATTCCATATCTATATTTTTTAACCATGAAAAAGAAAGGTTTCGGCAAAAGTAAACAATTTTTTGTGGAATAAAGGAGAATGAATAAATTTTTGAGGTAATACATTTTTTACCATAGTACATATTTAATTGATCTAATTACAGGGGTAATTTTCCGGGGCTCCGATATTACTCAGGGACCACCTCAGCCAACGGGAATATAGCCTCAGTCACCGGATAATCATTTCCTGGGGTGGGCCCCGAGCCTGGTCGAAGGGCTATCGAAGGCAACATAGAAAACCTCAACTATCCGGTGCCTGAGGCTCTCTAAGGCAGCTACGAGGCACCAATAAGGAAGAGAAAAAGTCCACAAAAAATATAGTTTTTGTCAGTACTAAGATTTTTACATAAAAAAAACCATTGGAGGAGTTTGAGATTTTATTTTAGTATTTATATTTGCGATTATTTTTAATTAATCTAAATAAGAATAAGCGATGATAAAAAAAGTATTTATTTTGCTGTTTGTTTTACACAGCGCAGGTATAGGGATGGTTAATCAGTTGTGTTCAAGCGGGATTGTTGCCCCCACAGAGGACCATCAGGTGGACAGTATGCAAATGTCCATTGATTTTCCCCAGGTCATTATACAAGGGAATCGGCAAGGGGTTTTCAGCGACATACCGGGGTCGGTATCCAGAATAGAAGGAAGCGAGTTACAGCGTATTTCACCTTTGAGTGCCAATGAGGCTTTGAGGCGATTCACGGGTGTGCATCTTCAGGATGAAGAGGGAGCGGGATTGCGCATGAATTTGGGTGTGCGCGGTCTGGATCCGGACCGGAGCCGAAATATTTTGGTACTGGAGGACGGCATTCCCGTGGCATTGAAGCCCTACGGAGAGCCGGAGATGTACTACAGTCCGGCCATAGAGCGGATGTCCGGTCTGGAGATTATTAAGGGAAGCGGTCAGGTTTTGTACGGCCCTCAGACCATAGGCGGAGTAATGAACTACATCACTGCAGACCCGCCGGATGAGCTCGGAGGCAGAGTCATAATGCAGACGGGAGGTGGTGGATATTTCTCGGGCATGGGAAGTTTAGGGTCCACGGTAGGCAATACGGGTTTCAATATCAATTACCTTTACAAAAGAGCTGATAAATTGGGGTATGTAGGTTTTAACATCCACGACCTCAATGCGAAATTCAGGATAGAAATTACCGATCGATCGATTTTGAATGTAAAGGTGGGGACTTACAGTGAAACTTCAAATTCCACCTACATCGGCTTGACTCAAACCATGTACGATGCGGGGGATCAGGATCACGTGCTTATGGCACCGGATGACAGGCTGGTAGTCGGCAGAGAATCGGCTTCACTGGCTCATCAATACCGGGTACATTCCGATTTAAATATAAATACTACCTTGTTTGGATATAAGGTCAGCAGAAACTGGCAACGACAGGACTTTTCCTATAATCCCGATGCGCCCAATCAAACCGGTGTCGTATGGGGTGATCCCGGTATTCCCGGTGGAGCAGTTTATATGCAAGGCAGTACCGGCAACCGCAATCGCTCTTTTGAGGTATTTGGTGCAGAATCGAGATTCACCTGGAATTACCGGGGTTTTCTCGCCGGAGCACATCAACTTAGGGGCGGGGTTCGTTTGATGCGCGAGCGCGCGTTCGAGCAGCGGATAAACGGATCTAAGCCAGACGCCTCTTCAGGTATTTTGCGCAACGATGAGATCCGCACGGGAACCGGATACAGCGCCTTTGTCCAAAACAAACTACAACTCACTTCCCGATGGTCTGTGTCCACAGGAGTCCGAATGGAGGTTTACGATTACGAGAGAGAAATTCTCAGGGGCCCTTTTGGCGGTGAGATCGTAGATACGACCGTAGTCAACAGATCTTCTGTGACTTCCGTCATACCGGGTCTGGGGTTCAATTACAGCATAGACCGTTCATTTACCCTCTTTGGAGGAATTCATCGGGGGTTTTCTCCTCCCAGAGTCAAAGACGCCATTTCTTCTACCGGACAGGTAGTTGAGCTGGATGCGGAACTCAGTTGGAATAGCGAATTGGGGCTTAGGTATCGAACGGAAGGTATTTTAAGCGGAGAGCTCACCGCCTTTTTAATGGATTTCTCCAATCAAATCATACCCGTATCAGAATCGTCCGGGGGTACAGGTGCAGGCCTGGTCAATGCCGGAGAGACCCGGCATTTGGGACTGGAGGCTCAAGTGGGGTTAAACTTTTCCCGCTTTTTGCCCGACGGATATCAATTGACTTCGAGTACGGCCATCACCGGCATGCGCTCTACCTTCAGCAGCGATCGATTCTTTACAGTGAACGGGGAGGAGGTCAATGCCAATGGCAATCGCACCCCTTATGCACCGCAGTTTATTTTGAATCAACAGCTCGCATTTTCAACTCCCGGGGGATGGGGAATCAGCGTAATCGGACACTATCTCGGTGATCAATTTACCGATGTAATCAATTCAATCGAACCCGCCCCCAACGGTCGTTCCGGCAAAATAGACTCGTATTTGAATCTGGATGCCAATCTACTTTACGAATGGACGGATAAAAATGTTGTATTCAATCTCTCTGTAAAAAACATAACCGACAGCAGACATATCGTCAGCAGGAGACCCACGGGGATAAGAGTGGCTACACCGAGATTGGTGACGGGGGGAGTGGATTTTAGGTTTTAATTTATGAGTTATGAGTTATGAGTTGGCTCGCAGAGTTAACTGAATGAAATTATTAAATGTTGGCCATGATAATCATGGTGCGGATTAACGAGTTGAGTTTTCCCTTCGGCTTCGCTAAGGGTAAATAGTTTTTAGTTTGATAAGCCGGAAATTATTTATAAAATTTCTTCAGCTTGTGTTGACAATGATTTATTGATATGATTCCGTTTTAATTTTTAATCTCAAAAGTAAAACCTTCAAGGTAATCCTGGAAGTATCTGACTTTTTTTTCATCTTTTATATGGAATAGAAATGGGGCTACATCTCTTGTCATCTCTTCCATATTCAGGGTGTTGCATTTTGCGATTAATTTTTGTTTCAGTTCATCGGGGGTGGAGATTCCTAGTTTTTGGTGCAAATAATCCATATTGGGGGAGACAGTTTTACCCATTAAAAAAACCAGGTCATAAAAATCACGACCTTTGTTCCGGACTCGGTTAAGGATGGCATAACACTTTTGTGCCATTAGCAAACTCAGTGGTGTAGCAGCAATTTTGGTAAACACATCAAACTTATTTAGAATGGGTTGATCAGGCACAAAATCGAAATGCTGTGGTTCGGTATCCAACTGAATGAGGATTTTTTCCTCTTCATAACCCGAAAGCCCCTGTTCGAACAGCAATTTAGGAAAACGGATGTAACAATGATAAGCTCCTTTTGAAACTTGTTTGACTTCAATGGTGTAGCCCATGCGCTGCAGTTCGGTTACAATATTATTTGAAATCTCACCAAATTCTACTTCACTTTACCCGCATTGTTCATGAAGGATTCTATTACAAGACTACATGCCTTCATTAATGTGCACTTGTTCGATTTTCTGTCCTCTCCGTAGCGAAGGCTACGCCTGCGGTAAAAAATCTTCACAAGCCCCCATTTCTATTGGCCTATAGCCTTTCACGACAAACCCCTCATAAACAATGCGGGTTAAATCAAAATTATCAAAGTCTAAATCCTCAGAAAAACGTTGATTTCCATGCAACAG
>JAGTVA010000049.1 GCA_018224445.1 Saprospiraceae bacterium | reverse complement strand
TTCCGGAAGACGGGTATTTACAGAATGAACTGGAAGCTTCCTTCCCCTACGAAGATACACCGGATCAGGTGACCGCCACGGAGGATGTAAAGACAGATATGCAAAAGCCCAACCCCATGGACCGGCTGATTTGCGGGGATGTGGGATTTGGCAAAACAGAAGTGGCTATACGCGCCGTTTTTAAAGCGGTACTGGGTGGAAAACAGGTGGCTGTTTTGGTGCCTACAACCATTCTTGCTCTGCAGCACTTCAATACCTTCAGTGAGCGCTTGAGTGACTTTGGAGTAACCATCGACTACATCAATCGCTTCAAGACTGCGAAGCAAAAGCGGATGATACTGGAAAGACTAAAGGAAGGCAGTATAGATGTAGTTATCGGGACCCACAGTCTCCTGAATAAAAAGGTGGAATTCAAAGACCTCGGACTATTGGTAGTAGACGAAGAACAAAAGTTTGGGGTGACGGCCAAAGAGAAACTCAGGGCGATGAAAGTGGATGTGGATACCCTCACCCTGACTGCTACTCCCATCCCCAGAACGCTTCAATTTTCCCTCATGGGCGCCCGGGACATGTCGGTGCTCAGAACTCCACCTGCCAACCGACAACCCATTCACACAGAAGTGCGCCCTTACAACATCGAGGTTATTAAAGACGCGATATACTATGAAATCGACCGGAGCGGGCAGGTGTTTTTTGTCCACAATCGGGTAAAAAGCCTGCCCGATATTCACCAGATGCTCAAAAAATTATGCCCGGAAGTCGACTTTACCATGGCGCACGGACAGATGGAATCCAATCAATTGGAGACCAAACTGGTTGACTTCATAGAGGGTAAGGCCGATGTACTGTTGTGCACCAATATAATCGAGACGGGCCTGGATATTTCCAATGTAAATACCATCATCATAAACAACGCCCATCATTTTGGACTCAGCGACCTCCATCAGCTTCGCGGCAGGGTGGGGAGGTCCAATAAAAAAGCCTATTGTTACCTCATCATTCCTCCCTACTCGGCCCTGACAGCCGATGCGCGAAAGAGGTTGAAGACTATAGAGGAATTTACCGATCTGGGCAGTGGTATACACATTGCTATGCGCGACCTGGACATCAGGGGTGCGGGCAGTTTGCTGGGAGCTGAGCAGAGCGGTTTTATCAACGACATAGGATACGACGCCTATCAAAAAATTCTGGAAGAGGCGGTGATCGAACTTAAGGAGACGGAATTTAAAACGCTGTTCGAGGAGGAGATGGCGGACGAAAAACGCACCTTTGTAAGAGATGTCGATTTGGATATGGATGTGGAAATGCTCATACCCGATCAATATGTGAGCAATACCCAGGAGAGACTCAAGTTGTACAAGGAATTAGACGATTTAAAATCAGAGGATGAGCTGGAGGAATTCGCTCAAAAGTTAAAGGATCGGTTCGGTGACCTGCCCGGGGAAGTATACAATTTGTTCGATGCTTTCAGAATCAGGTGGAGTTGTAAAAAACTCGGTATTGAACGGCTGACCTTAAAGGGAACCACCATGAAGTGCTTTTTTCCCTCCAATCCCCAATCTGCATATTATCAATCCCCCGTTTTTGGGGGTATTATGCAATTTGTGGCCGAAAAGGGAAGAAAACTCAATATGTATTTGAAACAAAGTAAAGATAGTTTAATTTTGACCAAAAATAAGGTGGGAGGGCTTCACGAGTTAAAAGAAGTGATCTCGCAGTTTGAAAAAGAAGCAAAAATATGAGGTTATGATGGATTACGAAAACCAGCAAATCGTCACAGAGAGCCTTCCCAGATTGGAAAAGGTGGAGTACGAACCTCTGCAAAAGAATTACCTTTGGATGTCCATGGTTCAAAATGCTATTTTTCTGATGGTGTTGTTCGGAGTGGGACTGATATTTACCCTCACCGTTTTTCTCAGTACGTTTTTTGCTACCTTTCTCAAGATGATGGGCATTTGGATTTTATTTGCTCTGCTGCTCATTCTGCTCACTTATTTTGGATTTAAAAGGAAGGGATACGCCCTGAGGGAGCGGGATATCTCCTACAAAACAGGGTTGATTTTTAGGTCAGTGACTACCATTCCTTTTAACCGGGTACAACACTGCGAACTTAAAAAGGGACCCCTGGAAGAGTTGTTCAGCATTACTAAATTGAGAGTGTACACGGCCGGGGGGATGGCTTCAGATCTGGCGATTCCGGGTCTCACTCAGGAGCGAGCCGAAAGTCTGAAACAGTTTATTCTCAACCAAACGGAGGAGGATGAAGAAGAATAGCAGCAATCCTTTTCCCGAGCCTACCCGACAGAATGCCGGGGCGATATTTATCAGGATTATCGATTTTGTAAAAGGATTGATCGTTCAGTTTTTTCCCATTTTAATTGTCTTTTTACTGGCTGGGAAAGGACGGATTGAATTGGTATTCATTGTTTTTGCACTGGCCACCGGTTTTATCTCTATTTTCCTTTCCATTCTGCACTATTTTCGCTTTCATTTCCACATTGAAAAAGATGCACTGGTCATTACCCGTGGATTGCTCAACCGGACTCACACCAGCGTTCCCTTTGACAGAATTCAGGTGGTGAATTTCGAAGCCTCTGTAATTCACAGAATGCTGAATGTAGTAAAAATAGTAGTAGAAACTGCCGGTTCTAAATCCAGTGAATCGGAGATTTACGCATTGAAAAAGGACGATGCCATTGCCTTACGCGATTATTTGCTTCTCATGCGAGACGACCACCTTGTAGACAAAAAGGAGCCTAGAGATATGGCCGATAGTGAGATTGACTTGTCCAATACCGATCGAGAGCCGCTCTTTTCATTGACTTTGAGGGATTTGCTAAAAATCGGATTGACGAATAATCACCTTAAATCGGCTTCTCTGATGATAGCGGTGGGTTTTGGTTACCTGTCTCAATACTGGGTTTATCTGGAGGATGTCGAAGACTTGCCTTATCTGGGTATGTTGAGTGGGCTATTTGACTCCGTAGTTCCCTCTGTTATTATATTGGGAGTGATCTCACTGTTGTTACTGGCGGTTATGTTATCGGTTGCCAACTCCATAATCAGGTATTATGGATTAAATGTGATGGAGGTGAAAGGGGGCCTGAAAGTTTCCTCCGGTTTATTGAATCGCCGTGAATTCTCGGCCAGAAATAGAAAATTACAGATTTTTTACTGGAATACCAATCCGCTCAGGCGATTGGTGGGCCTGTATTCTGCTACCATGGCGCAGGCCTCCAGTGACGACAGCATTGGAAGCCAATCCATCGTGGTACCCGGCTGCAATACCATACATTTGGATAGTCTTCGCAACAAGTTCTTTGCCGGAGTCAATCTGGAGGTCAATGTACTTTACAAGCCGGACAAAAGAATGATTGGGAGGTATTTTATATTTTTTGGACTGATACCGCTGACTATTATTTTCGCTCTGATTTATTTTATTTTTGGCATTTTGTTTGGCTGGGTTTATCTGTTTCTACTTCCTCTTTTGTTGATCCTCATCGTCTATCGGAACAAGTTTGAATTGAGAGTAAATGAAGAGGTGATTTTTATCAAAAAGGGAATAATTGAAGATACCTGGAAGCTGATACATCTCTATAAGGTGCAGAGCATAAGTTTGCATCAAACGCCCTATATGCAACACAGAGATTTGGTCAATTTGCATATTCACACTGCAGCCGGCAGTTTAAGTGTCCCGTATATTTCATTGCGTGCGGCTGAAAAACTCCGAGACTTTTTGATGTATAAGGTAGAAACCAGTAAGAAGAGCTGGATATAATAACTTGACTTGGACAGATTTTCTCCATTATTTCAAAAAGCCAACTGCCAACTGCCAATAGAGTTTGAGTGGCTTTAGTCCCGGAGCCCATGTCAGGGATATAAAAAGGTAACAGGTCTGCTACCCACCACTTTTCTTCACATTTGAATACCCTTTTTTAAGTAGGATTTCAATCATTTTGTCGCGGTGATCCCCCTGGATAATAATTTCTCCGTTTTTAGAAGTTCCGCCGGTACCGCATTTTGATTTCAGGTCTTTGGCAATATCCTCCAAATGGTCCGGATTGACTTTTAATCCACTGACGATGGAGACGATTTTTCCACCCCGGCCTTTTTTTTCCAGTTTAATTCGAACGGGATAGTCCTTTTTTTTCTCCTTACTTTTATCAGGGTTTGACAGACCTTCAAAGGGATTGTACCCGGAGGGATTGGTGGTATAGGCCAGAACCTTTTCCTCATCGGAGTCGGGATTGTTTTTTTTCTTGTTGCTCATAAAAGGGATTTGTTAGGTACCATTTTCAGTAAACCACCATTGAATAATAGCGTTTAATATAAGGTGGGTAGAATACAAATATAAAAATACTTTACTTTTGCAGCACAAAGATGCCCCCTCCTTTTTATTATTTTG
>JAGTVA010000048.1 GCA_018224445.1 Saprospiraceae bacterium | reverse complement strand
GACTATAGATGTGTTGATCAATAATGCAGGCGGCGTATTCCCCCGACAAAAAACCTCAGCAGATGAATTTGAAATGACTTTTGCAGTCAATCACCTGGGACATTTCGCCCTGACTACAAGTCTTCTGGACATACTATTACCCTCTAAGGCCAGGGTAATCAACGTCTCTTCCGAGGCACACCGGACCGGAAAATTAAAAATAGAAAATTTGAAACCTTCAAATTCTTACCGCTCCTGGGGAGCGTATGGAACCGCTAAACTCTGTAATATCTATTTTACCACCGAATTACACAGACGCTTCGCTTCTGAGGGATTGACCTCCTATGCCCTTCATCCCGGGGTAGTAAACACCCACTTCTTTACTCCATTTAAGGGGATTATAGGATTCCTCATCCGCACTTTCAGCTTCCTGTTGATCTCTCCTGAAAAAGGCGCGGAAACTCAAATATTTCTGGCGACAGCACCGGATTTAAAAGAGCAGAGCGGCGAGTATTTTAAAAATAAAAAAGTAAAAAAACCATCCTCACAAGCGAGGAATTCCGCCGCTGCCAAAAAACTCTGGGAAGTGAGTGAGCAATACCTCAAAGAAGGAGGTACTAAATAACTTTCCACAATTCATAAGCATGACAGTCCCCATTGCGACCGATCAAAAATCACTCTTTTTCCGCGACCGGCTCATGGATTGGCACCGGCCTGAGGACCGGCCTCTGCCCTGGAAAGAAAATAAAGACATCTACCTCATATGGCTTTCGGAAATCATGCTCCAGCAAACCCGCACCGGACAGGTTACACCCTATTATAAGCGGTTTACCGGCAGGTTTCCCGTACTGGAATCACTGGCGACTGCCGAGGAAGAAGATGTTATGCATTACTGGCAGGGTCTGGGGTATTACAATCGGGCCAGGAATCTGCACCGCGCCGCCAAATACATTTATTTTGATCTGGAGGGTAAATTTCCATCTGATTATCCCTCTTGGTTAGCTATTCCCGGAGTGGGCCCTTACACTGCAGCTGCCATCACCTCATTTGCCCTGGGTTTGCCCCACGCCGTTCTGGACGGCAATGTGTTTCGACTGCTCTCCCGCTATTTCGGGATCTTTGACCCTATTGATACCGGCGCGGGCAAAAAATTATTTCAACAATTGGCCGATCAGTTGATCGACCGAAACAACCCGGCTCAATTCAATCAGGCCATAATGGATTTTGGAGCGACGATTTGCAAACCCCAAAACCCGCTGTGTGATATCTGTCCGCTACAGAGTAAGTGTATTGCATTTATTGAGGGGACCATTGGACAATTACCTGTAAAAAAGCGAAGTGTTGCGCGAAAAAAGCTAGTCCTCAACTACCTTCACATTACTGATGGCGAGGCGTTTCTGCTGTGGAGACGACCTCCCGGAAGCATATGGCCGGGATTGTACGAATTGCCTTCACTGCCCGAAGATACTGAGGTCAATGCACACCTAAAAAAAGAAATGGGCCTGATTCCTACCGAGGTAAAAAAAGTCACCCAATTGAAACACCAGCTCACACACAGGGAGATTACAGCTACTTTTTACCGCGTGCAAATCAGTGATTTCAAGAGATTAAAAAAGGGCGATTGGATCTTGGTAAAATACAAAAACTTTACGAAATTTGCTGTGCATCGGTTGATGAAAAAATATTTTCATATCTTTATGGATTAATGAAAAAATAGGACCACATGTACAACAAAGTAATATTAATTGGAAATCTCGGAAAGGACCCTGAAATCAGAGCGCTGGAAAGTGGAGTCAATGTAGCCCGATTTCCCATTGCCACCAATGAAAGTTACAAAGACAAAAGTGGAGAATGGCAACAGAAAACCGAATGGCACGATATCGTGGCCTGGAGGGGATTGGCAGATAGGGCAGAAAGGGATTTAAAAAAAGGCACCCTGGTCTTTATCGAGGGAAAAATAACCCATCGTAAGTACCAGGACAAAGATGGAATAGATCGTTATATTACGGACATTGTAGCCTATACCATCAAACCCATGGAAAAAATTGACCGCGGTACCAATGACAGCGGTAATTTCCCGCCTGTGGAATCCGAAACCACTAGAGACAATACCGGCGACGATTCGTCCAATGATTCAGGGGCTGAAGACGACGATTTGCCATTTTGATTTGAAATACTTTTTCTCAAAAAATTGATACGCGTTGGACTCAGAACCTCCTGACCCGGGATTAATAGCCCTAGGTATAATTTTTCTCGCCGCCCCGATCGGACTTGAATTGATCGGACAATTCATTATTTTGGCTTTATTACTGTTTTTTTCGGGACTTGTATCCGGGTCAGAAGTGGCTTATTTTTCTCTCACGCCAAAGCAAATAGCAGAATTGGAGTCAGATGGAAATAAATCGAGTTCCAATAAAATTCTCCAACTCAAAGAAACTCCGCGAACCTTACTGGCTACCATACTCATTTTGAATAATTTCATCAATATTGCCATTGTTGTTTTGTCGGATTTCATTCTCTGGCACATCCTGCCCGAAACTACCTTTCAATCCTGGTCATTATTGATAGTGGAAATGATCCCCACATTAGAGCCTCAATTGGACACCCTTACCAGGGGGTTTAATTTTGTGGTAACGGTGGCAGGGGTTACCTTTTTACTAGTCCTCCTGGGAGAAGTAACACCCAAAGTATACGCTAAAATCAACAATTTACAACTGGCGCATTTTATGTCTCATCCACTGATGTTATTTAAAAATCTACTCTGGCCTGTTTCCAGACTTTTGGTTCAGTGGTCCAATAAAATGGAAAACAAAATTTTCTACAACAGACTGAGTGGGGATTCCGTTTCTCGAAAGGAAGAAATTGACCGCGCTATTGACCTCACCGTCAGCCACGACCTGGATTCCGAATCGGAGGTGGACATCCTCAAAAGTATTGTGAAGTTTGGCGATGTCTCGGTCAAGCAAATTATGACGCCCAGGGTAAATGTGGTTGCTATTGACTTTGCCAGCACCCTGGAACAGGTATTCGATATCATCAGAGAATCGGGTTATTCCCGCCTGCCGGTCTACAAAGACGATCTCGATAACCTGGTAGGCCTGCTTTACATCAAAGACCTGGTGGGAAAACTGGAAAAAAGCAATGATTCAGAATGGCAGGAACTCATCAGAAGCAATTTGCTGTACGTAACTGAAAACAAAAAGATCAACGAACTTCTCAAGGAGTTTCAACAAAAGCGAATGCACATGGGAATAGTTGTCGACGAGTACGGCGGTTGTTCTGGAATTGTTACCCTGGAGGATATAATGGAAGAGGTAATCGGTGAAATCCGGGATGAATTCGATTCGGACGAGGAGCATGAATTTGTCAAGTTGGACCACCGCAATTTCGTATTTGAGGGAAAGACCCAGCTCAATGATGTGTGTCGTATTATGTCCATCGACACCAATACTTTTGACAACGTGCGGGGCGAATCGGACACCATAGCAGGATTGTTTCTAGAATTACTCGGTAAAATTCCCAAACAGGAGCAGGAAATCACCGTAGGTGCGTTTAAATTTAAAGCCCTGGTGGTGACCAAAAGGAGAATTGAAAAAGTGAAGATCTCCATTTTGTATTGAGGGGTTACTTTTAATTTTGCATTCGATCGGTCAAATCTGAATAAAGCAAAAAAATAAAAAAAGGACTCAGTCTTTAAAACCGGTCACTTCGATCAATTGGCACCCGTCGTATTCTTCCAGAACCCGAAATTCATATTGTTGATCTATCGGATGAAGTACATTGTTTAAACAACTCATTACCCGCGTACCGACTTCAACTTCTATTGTTCTTTGATATTGAATATTGTATTTTGAATCTTTCCGATTATACATTTCTTTATAAAAAAAAGCCGAAGTACCGAAATTATTATCTATGATAACAAAGTCGGTATACTCGGAATGAGACCGATCCAGTTTCTTCAAAAACAGCCCATACTTTTCTCCTTTTTCGTAAGGTTTGGGTTTGGGGTTAAAATTTGACCCCACTGTATTGAAGTACACAATTGCATAAAGGGCAATTGTCAATCCCGCGCAAACCCATTTCCATGACCTTGCCTTTTTTATTAAATAATACTTGTAAACATACCAAAGACTAAGGCCTGACAACAAGGCTGTAAATGGGTATAGCGGAGCCGTATACCACATAGTCTTAGTCTCCGACATAGAAATGATAACGGCATAGGATAGGGAGACACACCAAAGCAAAAGCACCAAAGACTTAAGGTGTTTAGGAGCTCTGTCTTCCCACAAAATTAAAAGGGAAAAAATGGCGGGATATATAAAAATGGGGATTCCCTCCATCAACTCATAGAAATAATACATAGGCCCACCACTGTGACCCTCAATAATATTTGAATAACGACCCATCAATTCATACTCCCACATTCTCTGTATAAAACCACTTTGTTGGATCTCAAAATACCAAAGCGTACCTCCATAAACTGCAATAATAACAGCAAGTGCAAGGTAAATATTTTTTTTCTTAAGCAATTCTCCTGCTTTCCCTTCCAATATAATATACAGCAATAAGCCCGGGCCAATAATTCCCGCCAACAAATTTTTTGTCAACAAAGCAGCCAAAAAAGCGATTACAAAAGCCCACAGAAATCCGGTCTTCCCAAAATGCACATAATTGTAAAAAAAGAGAACCCCCAATACCAAATACATCGCAAAGGCGGTATCCTGATCTCCGGTGCGCAACATGTGGGGCTGGACAAAACCATTAGAAGCCACAAGGATCAACATCATAAGTACCCCCGGCCAAAGTGTATTGAAGTACTTGTGAAAGTAATAGATCAAATAGCCTTGCGATACCAAAAATATAGCAACAATTGGCAATCGAACAGCCAGTTCATTCACACCCAAAAGGTGATATCCCAAGACTTGAAAGAATGTGGTGAATGGCAGCTTGGTATTCTGGTGATTGGGCAGGTCCTGGTAGTAATTAAAGTTGTACATATAGGATCCCTCTTGAAATAGGTGGAGAGCCCTCAATGCAAATAATGATTCATCCCAAACGGCAATGGGAAGTTTTCCCAAATGCAAAAACAAGGGAAAGTAAATAACCAAAAGCAATAAGAGTACACCCAAAGGGCGATATCCCAATTTATTCATTTAACAGGATTTAACTACGATTAAAACATTTTCCTTTCAAAAGCATAGCGCTTGGTGTAAAAATTATAGAAAAAAATCACAGCTGTAACAATGCCTTTCGTTATATATTGATGTTGGGAAAAGAACTCCAAAAGATTTAAACTCCATATAAAAAAAGTCCCCAATCCTATACCGATGATAGAGCTCAGAAGTGAAATAACAAAAGTAGCACCAACCTTTCGCTTTAGTTGGAATATATACCGCTTTTGCAATAAAAAATTAATCAGCATTCCGGTGGTTGCTGAAATTAAATTAGAAGCTACCGGTGAAAGGGAACTTACTAATATTAGGTACAACAGATAATCCACCAAAGTGGCCACTGATGATGAAGCTGCAAACTTGAGCTTAGGTAAAATAAAATTGAGGATTGCCTTCCTGCGAATCATGAGAATAAAGGTAAAGCAAATAAATAACTTAAGTTTTTCATGTTATATATATTTATAAATTAGTCATTAATACATTATACAAATACTACATAACCTTATGCGGATTCTTACATTCCAGGTGTCTATAATAAAATTTATGCCAAATTAAAAGGGTGTACTGCAACAGCTCAAAGGTATTGATTCATTCACCGAAATAGAAAAATATGTTCATAAAGATTATCCGATTTCGCTTTAACCAGGATTTTTTATAGACCTTTTCAGAGAAATTTATATAAACTGATTTTTTAAAATGAAAGAAGTAGGTGCTCAAAAAAGGATTTGACATATCACAAATCTCTTTTCAAAAACTGTTACATCAGGGTTTGAAGTATTTATTGTGAATGGGAAAGAATTCACTTAAAGTAATTATAGCCCAGTATTTGTTAAGAAAAATCCCTATTCAATCCTCAAAAATTTTTAGCTTTGATCCTTCGTTGGAACCTACTGAAACCGGGTGTAAAAAACGAGTTTAAAATTTAAACAGATGAATTTCACAGGGATTATTATAGTTTTTTCATTGGTCTTCGCTTTGTCTTCTTGTGGAGACACTGCGGTAGACAGTCCCAAACCGAGGATTTTCCCCAAAATTACCTACCCGGAAAAAGGCTATGAGCCATTTGAAATGGAGGGATGTCCGTTTTCCTTTGATATTCCGACCTATTCGATCATTGACCGGGAAAAGAGGTTTTTCGGGGAAGATCCGCTACATCCCTGCTGGTTTGATATAGTGATACCAGCCTTTGATGCGCGCATATATATGAGTTATTACCCCGTTTCAAGCCGCGCAGATCTCGATGAATTTATCACTGATTCGTACACCATTGCCAATCAAATAAACCAGCGGTCCGATTATATGGACGAGTACGTCATTTCCAAAGGTAGACTGGGCGGAATCATCCTGGAGTTTGAAGGGCATGCCGCCTCTCCTACTCACTTTATCCTGACAGATACCACCAACCACTTTTTGAGGGGGGCACTTTATTTCAATACGGTGGTAAGGCCCGACTCCCTGGCTCCAGTAATTGAATTTCTAAAAGAAGACATTTCAAAATTGATAGATTCCTTCGAATGGGAGGAGTAAAACGCACTTTTTTTCACAGGACCCACCTCTGTGTCGAATTGTCGCATAGCACTCCAAAAAAAATTGAAAATAAAATCCGGATTTATTAAATCTTAAGTGGGGGAAATAAAATACTGAACAGCCCTTCCAATGCCCATAATTTTATAAATTTGCAATTGAGTAATAAGCAACTTACCTATGGCAGATAATTTAAAAATATACAACACCCTCAGCGGCAACAAAGAACCATTAAAACCCCTGGTCGAAGGCCGCATTGGAATGTATGTCTGTGGGCCCACCGTATACAGCGATGTTCATTTGGGCAATTGCAGGACCTTTGTAAGCTTTGACATCATTTACAGATACCTTTTGTACAAAGGATATAAAATACGGTATGTACGCAACATCACAGATGTAGGACACCTCGAGGGAGACACAGACATCGGTGCCGAGGATAAAATATCCAAAAAGGCCAGACTGGAGCAATTGGAGCCCATGGAAATCGCTCAGAAATACACTCTGGGATTTCACCGAATGATGGATATATTCAATACGCTTTCACCCTCCATCGAACCCCGCGCTACCGGACATATTATCGAGCAAATAGAAATGGTGAAGGCGATACTGGACAACGGCTACGGCTACGAGGTAGACGGATCGGTGTATTTTGACACCATTAAATTTGCCAGAGATAAAAAGGTCTACGGCCAACTCAGTGGGCGAAAATTGGAAGACTTACTTTCGGAAACCCGGGAGCTCAAAAAGCAGGACGAGAAAAAACACCCTTCTGATTTTGCCATTTGGATCAAGGCAGATCCCTCACACTTAATGCGCTGGAGCTCTCCTTGGAGTGTGGGATTTCCGGGCTGGCATCTCGAGTGCTCAGCCATGAGTACCCGTTATCTCGGGAAACACTTCGACATTCACGGGGGAGGCGGGGATTTGAAGTTCCCACATCACGAGAATGAAGTGGCCCAAAATTATGGCGCCTGCAATTGTGCACCCGCCAATTACTGGATGCACGGCAATATGCTGTTGATGAACGGAAAAAAGATGTCAAAAAGCGATGGGAATTCCCTTACTCCTGAACAATTATTTACCGGGAATAGCCCCCACCTGAGCAAGGGCTATTCACCCATGAGCATCCGTTTTTTCATGTTGCAATCGCACTACAGAAGTACACTTGATCTCACAGACGAAGCCCTGCAAGCCGCAGAAAAAGGGTTTCAGAGATTGATGGAGGGATACCGGAACCTCCTCAGTTTGAAACCAGATGAGAAACAGGTGGATCGGGACCTTAACAGCAAGCTGGAGTCATTGATGCACCAGGTTTTTGACAATCTTGACGACGATTTTAATACTCCCAAAGCACTGGCCAATCTCTTCGAAATGGTTTCTGTGATCAACAGCATAAAAAACCATCAGATCGACTCGGACAAACTCCGCTCAGATACACTTCAAAAACTTCAAAAGGTTTTTAAAGAGGTCGTTTTTGATGTTTTTGGATTGAAAGAAGAAGAGCTTTCCTCCGGAGAAGATGAAGTTACAGAAAAGCTTATGGATCTTATCCTTCAACTTAGACAACAGGCGAGGACTGAGAAGAACTGGGGTATGGCGGACACCATTCGCGACGCTCTTCAGGAGGCCGGAATTGTAGTCAAAGACGGCAAAGAGGGTACTGCCTGGAGTGTAAAGCATTGAGTGAAATGCAACTGAATTGGTTGGTGCAAAAATTAGCGGAAGCCGGAATTTAGCAGTCTGTAATCAAAGTTCGAAAAATAAATTAATGAAATTCAAGCACGAATTTAACTGGGCAATAATTCTCACCGGAGTCTCTGCCACCTGGCTGTTGGTTCAGTATTTTACGGGACTGCACAGCACCAAAATTCACCTGCATCCTCTCTACGGTATGTTGTGGTACGTGCTGGCTTTCTCGGTCATCTTTTTTTCTATAAAAAATCTTCGCCACCAATCCCCCGACGGCAAATTGTTCTTTTGGGAAGGGGTACAGAGCGGAACCCTGGTCGCCGGAATTTCCATCCCCATGCATTTGGTCATTTATGCCATTTACTACTCCACCATAGGTTCTGTGTTTTTTGAATCTGCCATCGCCTACAGCCTGGAACTCGGAATGCAAAAGTCTGAGGTCGAAATGTTTTTTACCCTTGAGGGATTACTGATAAGGGAAACTTTGAGTATTATTGCTTCCGGATTTATAATTTCCCTTTTCAGTTCGGTGTTCTTAAAAACAGACCATTAATAACTACTTCAATTAAAATAAAATGACAACCACCTACAAATTACTCGCGGCAATGAGTCTGGCGTTTGTTTTTTCACTGGCTTCCTGTGGCACAGAGGAGAGACCGGGGCAGGTCAAAGAAACCGAAACCACAACTCCTGAGGTAAGGTCTCTGGAGGTCCCCATGTTCAATGCAGACTCAGCCTTTCAGTTTATTGCGGATCAATTGGAATTTGGATCCAGAGTCCCGGGAACTGAGGCGCATAGAGCCTGCAGAGATTACTTTGTAGAAAAAATGAATTCCTTCGGTGCGCAGGTAGAAGTACAGGAATTCAACGCCCGGCTTTTTCCCGGACAATCCACCATCAGGTGTTACAATATAATTGCTCGATTCAATCCTCAAAACAGACAGCGAATACTGCTGGCTGCTCATTGGGACAGCAGGTACGTAGCTGATCACGATCCCGTTGAAGCCAACAGAACCCTGCCGGTGCCGGGTGCGGACGATGGAGCGAGCGGAGTAGGGGTGTTGATGGAAATTGCCCGAAAGCTGGGGAATAACCCCATCGGCATGGGGGTAGACATTGTGTTTTTCGATGCTGAAGACCAGGGAAAAGACGGGGGGAGAGATTCAGAGACCTGGGGAATAGGAGCACAGCGCTGGTCGCAAAATATTGCCCGATCTTCAGGTCCCAAGCCTCGCTACGGCATTTTGCTGGATATGGTCGGAGCCTCCAATCCCAGATTTGGAAGAGAGGGATTTTCCGTGAGGTACGCTCCCGACGCAGTCGATAAAGTATGGAGAGTTGCTCAGCAATTGGGTTATGGCCGTTTCTTTGTCAACCAGCAGGTGCCCGGTGTAATAGACGACCACTATTTTGTAAATACCATTGCCCAAATACCCATGATCAACATCATCAACAGACCTCCTGGAACAAACACAGGATTTGTTCCCCATTGGCATACCATCAGCGACGACCTGGATGCAATAGACAAATCCACCTTCCACGCGGTCGTTCACACCGTACTTGAAGTGTTGTACAGGGAGGATGCAGATGCTTTTTAAAGGTTGGGCATTTTTAGCAAAAATCAGTGGATGCCAAATCCATTAATCTTCCAGACAAATAACCTCCAGAGATGAAATCCTTTGGTATCTCTGTCCGGTTTCAGGGCATTGTGTGACATCCTCCTCACCGAAATTAAGTTTGTGCCCGTTTCTACTCACCCACCCTCTCAATCTGGCGGGATTGCCGTATGCCAACCCGTAATCGGGCACACTTTTTGTCACTACAGATCCGGCGCCAACCATGGCATATTTTCCGATGGTTAATCCACAAATCACTGTGGCATTGGCACCGATAGTTGCCCCCTTTTTGATCAGGGTATCTTTAAATTCTTCTTTTCGCTCCACAGCGGACCTGGGATTGATTACATTGGTAAAAACCGCGGAAGGACCAATAAATACGTCATCTTCACAACTCAGACCAGTGTAAAGGGACACATTGTTTTGTATTTTTACTCCATTGCCTACCTGTACTCCCTTTCCTATAAATACATTCTGACCCAATATGCAACGCTCCCCCAAAACTGCCTCAGGCATCAGGTGGCAAAAATGCCATATTTTGGTGTCTTTACCTATTTGACAACCCTCGTCAATTACTGCAGTCTGGTGAGCGAAGTAGGACATCATTAACTATTGTAATTTGAGCGGCATTCTGCCAATACTTTCATAATCAAATCCGAATTCCTCAATGATCTCGGGATTGAATACATTTCTACCGTCAAAAATTGCCGGGTGATTGAGAAGTGCTTTTACTTTTTTCAGGTCCGGTGTTCTAAATACACTCCATTCGGTAATAATGGCCAGTGCATCGGCATTTTCCAGCGCCTGGTATTGATTGTCCACCAATTCAATGCGATCCCCGAAAATCCCGCGAATATTCTCCATGGCTTCCGGGTCAAAAGCTTTTATTTTCGCTCCCTCAGCGAGAAGACCGGAAATTATGGAAAGAGAAGGTGCTTCTCTTATGTCGTCGGTCTCGGGTTTGAAAGACAGACCCCACACGGCAATGGTTTTTCCTTTCAGATCGCCGCGAAAATAATTTTTGATTTTACGAACTAAAATTTTCTTTTGGTCGCTGTTTACTTCCATTACGGAATTTAAAATCCGAAAATTGTACTCGTGGTCCCTTGCCGTTTTTGCCAATGCCTTGACGTCCTTGGGAAAGCAGGAGCCGCCATAGCCAACCCCGGGAAAAAGGAAACGCTTGCCTATACGAGAATCCGAACCCATTCCGATGCGCACCATATCGACATTGGCACCCAGTTTTTCACACAGGTTGGCAATTTCATTCATAAAGCTGATTCTCGTAGCCAGGTAGGAATTGGAGGCGTATTTGGTCATTTCAGCCGATCGTTCGTCCATAAAGATAATGGGATTACCCTGCCGCACGAAAGGCTCGTAAAGCCTCCGCATCTTTTCTCTGGCACTTTTCGAAGAAGTACCAATTACAACTCTGTCGGGCTTCATGAAATCGGCCACTGCCACCCCCTCCCTGAGAAATTCAGGATTGGATACCACATCGAAGAGGGAAGGGTCCAGCTTTTCAGCCAGTATACTGCTCACTTTTTCCGCTGTACCCACCGGAACGGTGCTTTTGTCTACAATGATTTTGTAATCGACTATGAGTTCACTCAACTCTTTGGCCACCGACATGATATAAGACAAATCGGCTGAACCATCCCCTCCCGGTGGGGTGGGAAGAGCCAAAAAGATAATCTCTGCATCTTCAATAGCCTCCTTTAAATCGGTAGTAAATTTCAGGCGACCCTGCTGGGTATTCCTCTCGAACATAAGCTCGAGATCGGGTTCGTAAATGGGGACTTCCCCATTTCTCATTTGCTCCACCTTTTTCTCATCTATGTCCACGCAAATAACCTCATTGCCGGTGTCGGCAAAACAAGTTCCCGTCACCAGACCTACATACCCGGTACCCACTACAGCTAATTTCATTTTTTTATTGGAATTGTAAGTTTTCGAAATACTGGCGCAAATATAAGAAAATGTGCGTAAACACCTTTTGGCTAATTATCAGATCATAAAGTGATTTAACTTGTGGTACTTTCCGGCGTACACACTTTTTAGGTCGAAGAAAATGCCGTTGGGTTTCAACAAATTTCCAAAGAAATCCTCCTCCAGTCCGGTGTAAGATTTATGGGGAACCGCCAGCACTACGGCGTCGTACTTTCCACTGGCTTTCGTCATTTTTTCACCGTAGAGGCTTTCCACCTCTTCGGGATTGGCCAGAGGGTCCGTCATCTCTACTTCCAATCCAAATTTTCGGAGTTCTTTGATGAGGTCAAAAACCTTTGAATTGCGGATGTCCGTCACATTTTCTTTAAAACTCAAACCCATGATGAGTACCCTGGAATGTACCGGGTTGATTTCATTGGCAGTAAGCAGTTGTACCAATCGCTTGGCTACCCAGAGGTGCATACTGTCGTTAATTCTTCTACCGCTGAGAATTACCTCGGGTTCATAACCCATTTTCCGCGTTTTGTAGAGCAGATAATAGGGATCTACACCTATGCAGTGGCCTCCCACCATACCGGGTTTAAAGGGTAGAAAGTTCCATTTTGTTGCGGCGGTATTCAGTACCTCCTGGGTATTGATTCCCATTTTTTCAAAAATAATGGCGAGCTCATTGACAAAAGCGATATTGAGGTCCCGCTGGGTATTTTCAATCACTTTTGCAGCCTCTGCCACGCGTATGGAAGGTGCCCGGTAAATGCCACCCGATGTAATGGTTTCATACACCCGGGCAATCTCGTCCAGTGATTTTTCGTCCCTTGCAGAAACCACCTTGATTATTTTATTCAGTGCATGCACTTGATCGCCGGGATTGATTCGCTCGGGTGAATATCCGATAGTAAAATCAGCATCCATTTTCAGACCCGACATTTTTTCCAGAATGGGAACACAATCCTCCTCAGTACAGCCGGGATAAACCGTGGATTCATAGACTACATAGTCGCCTTTTTTTAAGTTTTTTCCCACCGATTCACTGGCGGAAAAAAGGGCACTCATCTCGGGTACTCTCCGTTGATCTATGGGGGTAGGTACGGTGATAATGTGGAAATGAGCCCGGCCGAGGTCTCCTTCGCTGAAAGTAAATTCTATGTCCTTGTCAAGAAACTCTTCAGCATCCAATTCGCTGCTGGGGTCAATCCCTTTTTTCATCATATCGATACGCTCCGGACACCTGTCGAAGGCAATGACTTTGTAAAACCGAGCCAATTGAAGTGCCAGTGGCAATCCTACGTACCCCAGGCCCGTCACGGAAATGGCTTTTTTCTTGTCTTTTATGTCGTTGTAAATTTCCATCTGTTGTAACTCTTATAAATTCCTGGTCATTCCCACCCATGACAAAGTACAAAGGTAGTTGATTTTGAGAAATACCGCCCGCCAGGAGGTGGAACCTTTTTTCAGTCCTTGACTTCACAGAACTCTTCACTTAACCCGGATTATTCATGAGGGTTTCGTTGTGAAAGGTTAGTGTTAAGTCACGCATACTTAGCCGGCCCAAGTCTTGGCCTTTTATCCTTTTTCAGCGTTGTAAAAGCCTCACGTAGCTATACTTCGGCTAAAACGCTCAGCAACCATGGCTATGCTACGTTTTTCCGCCTTAAAAATCTATAAAGTACCAGCGACTTAACCGACACAGTACACTTGACTTGACACTATAGGCCGGTTCGGCTGCCGCTCAGCGCATTGCAATAGAAATAGTGGCTTGAAAAGATTTTTTCCGCAAGCGTAGCACCAGTTACGGTGAGGACAGAAAATCCACCCGCAGTATTTATGAGGGCTGTGTCATGAAAGGTTATAGACCGATAAAAATGGAGGCTTGTGAAGATTTTTATCCGCAGGCGTAGCCTTCGCTACGGAGAGGACAGAAAATCGAACAAGTACACATTTATGAAGGGATATAGTCTTGTAACAGAAGCCTTCATGAATAATCCGGGTAAAGT
>JAGTVA010000047.1 GCA_018224445.1 Saprospiraceae bacterium | reverse complement strand
TGTATGTAAAATCTGCATGAGACGGTCTGAGCGCTTTTTTCAGCGGTTGGTAATCAGAGGGCCTGGCATCGGTATTCCGGATGAGTAGCCCTAAGGGCATACCTGAGGTTTTACCGTTTTGAATGCCGGAGAGGATTTCCACCTCGTCTTTTTCCTTTCTCGTGGTAGTCAGATTGGACTGTCCCGGTCGGCGGCGGTTCATTTCAGCCTGTAGTTCGCTTTCTGAAAAGGGGATGTCAGGAGGTAATCCATCTAAAATGCCTCCAATAGCCTTTCCGTGCGATTCCCCAAAGGTCTTTAAGGTGAGTACTTTTCCAAATATATTTCCCGCCATTCGTAATTTTTTTAGTGCATGCGGTCCCCTCGCAAATCCAGGTTTTTCAGGAGATCTCCTTCGAACTTCAGATACTCATTCCACCTGGAATCGACCCTGTCCCGGTCGCTGTAAAGCCTTGCCAGCTCAATAAACATTCTGTAATGACCTGCCTCAGCCACCATAAACTGACGGTAGAATTCGCGGAGATCCGGGTCCTGAAGTTGCTCAGAAAGCAACCTGAACCGCTCACAACTCCGGGCTTCAATCAGGGCGCAAATCAGAAGTTTCTCCAACAACCTGTCCTCTCTTGAACCCCCTTTTTTCTGGAAGGACATGAGTCCGTGGACGTATTCGTCCTTTCTTTGGAAGCCGAGATGAAGTCCTCTGTTTTCCAATTCTCTGAGTACCATTCTGAAATGCCCCCACTCTTCAGTAACTACCGGAGCAACCTGTTCAACCAATTCTTTTTTGTCGGGGTATAACTGGATCAATGAAATACAGGCAGTAGCAGCCTTTTGTTCACAGTAGGCGTGATCAGTTAGTATTTCCTCCAAACTCATTTCTGCCAGATTGACCCATCGCGGATCGGTAGGTAATTTTAGTCCAAGCATTTCTTAATGGTGTTTGTTTTGTTGTTTAACTATGCAATCTAAGTGATCTCTGAGCAGGTTGATGTCGTAAATTTCATAATCTGTAAATCCTGAATCCCAGACCAATCTCAAAAGATCTGCTTCTCCGCTCCTCAATTGAGCTACGTTTTTTTCACTGAGGGGCATTACCGCAGTGTAATTAACCTTATTTTCCGTTTGATGGAAAGTCCCGGTATCTTCAGTTAAATTGCGCAAATTGATAATTTGTCCGTCCAGCATCTGAATCCGTATGGGACTGTTCTTTCTCATCCCGCCCATGGATACTCTTGCTGATGGAATTTTTAATTCGATGTCCATCACCAGGAATTTGCCCTTTTCACTAAATTCTACACTGGCGTAGATGGTAATCATTGGGCGTCCCCTGCGGTGAACTCTCATTTCCTGTGGTAGATAGAAGGTGAGCTGTTCGGGAGTGGTCTTTATCTTTGGATTATCACTATGTACCTCATTTGATTTTAGGATAAAATCACATTTTCGCTCTGGATGGGTTTTCATTAACCCGGCATCGGGAACCGAGGAAGGATGTGGGATAATGGGCATGGGTATGTCTACAGGAGGAGTCCAGGGAATTGGTTCTGCATCGACTTCGGTTGCTTGTGGTAAGGCGGCTTCAGGGGTGTCTATTGGGTCCAATTCGTCAAAAAAATACTGATTATGGAAGGTAATAACGCGCGGCAAGGGTAGCTTTCTGAGGATGTAATTGTGTTCGCCCCGTTGGATTTGAGCCAATTCTCGTTTTAAACTGCGGACTTTTGATTCCGAAGTGTTGATTTGATCGATCACGAAATCATAACGGTTGCTCAATTCGATTCGCTCGGAGGGGCGAATTCTTCCCGGGTTGTTTCGCGCAAATTCCAATTGCTTTTCCAGATCGTCTTTCTCTGTATTTAAGGTGCGGATGCTGTCGGTATAGAGGTCGATTGAATTTTTGGTTTGCCTGGTGGCTATACTTGTGTGTAGTATAAGGTCATTTTTTGGGTGTGGACTACGCTTGGCCTTGTCGAACTTCACCTCCACCTCTTCAACTATACCAATAATATCGTCAAAAGCAGTGCGGTAGAGTATGGAATCAGAAGGTACCACCTCCCTCTCGGTTCCGTCGGGAAAACGAATGAGCATTTCCCCATCCGGCTTCATAAATACGGTTTGGCTTCTGATATCGGAAGATATGACCAGGAGCACCAAAAAAACAGAAAGGGAACCGAAAATTAAATTGAAATTATTCTTCATGAATAATCCGGGTTGAATAAGTAATTGGCTTTGATTTAAAGAATACAAATTTACCGAATATAAACGGTTTATTTTAATTTCTGTTTTTCAAAGGCCGGCTGTTTTAACAACTAAATGATTTCCTAGTAATTGACTATCAATGATTTGAAACAACTGTAACCCTTGGATTAATAAATAAAATCCTGTGGAGAGCAGGCGCGGATATTATTTTTTTTCTATCTTCAAGCTTTATTTTAATCCTATGACTGTTTTTATATTTTATGTTATTCCTTTCCTGAAGGGTTAATGATTTAATAATAATTAAATAGCTATCTATTTTGAATGAATATTTCTAAAATTTCAGAATGTGATATTGAGGAAAATTTATCTGGTGAAATTGAAAAGATACTTCAGTCGTCGTTTGAGGGTTATCCCGTGGGTAGAACTTTTTTTCACCAGCTTCCCTCCTTTCGAGTACTCGGTTACGAAGGGAAGAATTTGATCGGCCACCTGTCTGTTTACCACAGGGTTATTTCGTCTGAGGGGAAATTTTATGAAATTTTTGGCATAGGTGATTTGTGTGTAAAAAGAGATAATCAATCGACGGGAGTGGCCGGCGCACTTATTCAGTTTTTGGAAAACCAGGCGAGGAAAAGCGAAGTTAATTTTCTGATGTTGGTTACCGATGTCAATGAATTTTATTTAAAAAAAGGGTTTGTGGAGGCCGGCAATATCTGTTGTTGGCTCATGATGCAAAACAATAGATCACTGGGATTGGTTAGAAGGAGGTTGGAGGGTGGATTTATGTACAGAGAAGTGGGGAAGACCTCCTGGCCAAAAAGTGAGATAGACTTATTGGGGCACATTTTTTAATAAATATCAAAAAAATTACAATGGAAGGATTAAACAAATATGTAGAAGAGAACAAACAGCGCTTTCTAGATGAACTCTTTGAGTTGTTGAGGATTCCATCGGTTAGTGCGGACTCCAAACACAAAGGCGATATGATTAAAGCTGCGGAGTTCCTGAAGGAGAAATTGACGTCAGCCGGAGCGGAAAAAGTAGAGATTATTTCTACTCCCGGTCATCCTATTGTTTATGGTGAAAAAATAGTGGATGAGAATCTGCCCACGGTACTGGTGTACGGTCATTACGATGTGCAGCCTCCGGATCCTTTGGAGCTTTGGGATACAGAGCCTTTTAAGCCGGTGGTAAAAAAGACAGATATTCATCCTGAAGGTGCTGTTTTTGCGAGAGGAGCCTGTGACGACAAAGGTCAAATGTACATGCACGTGAAAGCTTTTGAGGCCATGCAACAACTCGGCGACATGCCCTGTAATATAAAGTTTATGATCGAGGGTGAAGAGGAAGTCGGATCAGAACACCTCGGTGATTTTTGCAGAAAGTATAAAGAAAAGCTGGATTGCGATGTGATTTTAATTTCCGATACGGCCATGATAGGTAAAGACAACCCTTCCATTACGACCGGACTGAGAGGTTTGAGCTATGTGGAAGTGGAAGTGATTGGGCCCAACAGAGACCTTCACTCCGGGGTGTATGGCGGTGCCGTGGATAATCCGGTAAATGTGTTGTGCGAAATGATCGCTTCGATGAAGGATGAAAACAATCACATTACCATAGAAGGTTTTTACGACAAGGTGGCCACTGTCTCTGATGAAGAGAGAAAGATGATGAATAAGGCCCCTTTTGACCTGAATGCGTATACCAGCGACCTGGAAATAGCTGATGTGAGCGGGGAAAAGGGCTACACCACACTGGAGCGAACGTCTATTCGACCCACTCTCGATGTGAACGGGATTTGGGGCGGTTATATCGGTGAAGGTGCCAAGACCGTGCTCCCCTCAAAAGCCTATGCAAAAATCAGTATGAGACTGGTTCCGAACCAAAGAAGTGAAGAAATCACCAAATTGTTTACTTCCCATTTTAAAAAAATAGCTCCCCCTACGGTAAAGGTCAAAGTGACTCCGCATCACGGAGGAGAGGCAGTGGTAGTTACTACGGACTCTGATGAATACAGAGCAGCACACCGGGCAATAGAAGAGGCATTTGGCAAAGCGCCCATTCCCCAGCGCAGCGGTGGCAGTATTCCCATCGTTCCCCTTTTTGAAGAAGTACTGGGTGTAAAGTCTATCCTCATGGGCTTCGGATTGGATTCAGACGCTCTGCACTCACCCAATGAACACTACGGGTTATTTAATTATTACAAAGGGATTGAAACCATACCTCTGTTTTTCAAATATTATTCAGCAACTAAAAAATAAGCAAATGAATTTTCTAACTACAGCCAAAACAGCCATGCTCACCGGTATTATTTTACTGAGCAGTACATGGAGTTTTGGTCAAAACAACAATTTAATGGATTCTTTGAGTTACAGTGTGGGTCTAATTCTCGCACAAAATTTAAAACAACAGGGTTTGACAGAACTGGACGGCGAGTCCCTTAAACAGGGAATTGTCGACTTACTGGAAGAAAATGAATTGAAAGTCGATCTCACGCAGGCCAATCAGATTCTTCAGGAACACATGGCGAAGCAAAACCTGTCGAAATGGGAGAAAAACATTCGGGCCGAACAAGAATTTTTGGCTGAAAATAAAAATCGGGAAGGCGTAAAAGAACTCCCTTCAGGCATTCAGTACAAGGTGATAACCGAAGGGGATGGACCCATTCCCTCTGCCACCGATCAAATCAGTGCGCACTATCACGGAATGCTCATCGATGGAAGAGTCTTTGACAGCTCGGTCAACAGAGGTCAGCCGGCAACCTTTCCGGTAAACGGAGTGATTCAGGGATGGCAGGAAGTCCTTCAATTGATGCCGGTGGGGTCGAAGTGGAAAGTATTTATCCCCAGTGCACTTGCTTATGGAGAGCGCGGCGCCGGGGATATGATTGATCCCTACTCCATGTTGATTTTTGAGATTGAATTACTGGAGATAAAGTAATGGATTGTGCGCATCGATATCATTTCAGTTCTTCCCGAATTATTGCACAGCCCCTTCGATCACTCCATAGTGAAAAGAGCGAGGGAAAAGGGACTATTGGATATTCACCTTCACGATTTGAAAAAATTTGGTAAAGGTAATTACCGGCAGGTAGACGATTATCCCTATGGGGGAGGAGCTGGAATGGTGTTGATGATCGAACCCATTTTTAACTGTATAGAAATATTAAAGGCGGAACGGACTTACGACGAGGTAATTTATACCTCTCCCGATGGTGAGTTGTTTGACCAGCCAATGGCCAACAAACTTTCGCTTTTGGGAAATGTGATCATCCTCTGCGGTCATTACAAGGGAGTGGACGAAAGGGTGCGGGAACACCTGATCACCAAAGAAATTTCTGTGGGAAATTACGTGCTGTCTGGAGGTGAATTGGCTGCTGCTGTGATAGCAGATGCCATAGGAAGGTTAATTCCGGGCGTACTCAGCGACGTGTCCTCCGCATTGACAGATTCCTTTCAGGATGGTCTAATTGCGCCGCCGACCTACACCAGACCTGCCAATTTCAAAGGATGGGAGGTGCCGGAAGTGCTTTTGTCAGGACACCAGAAAAAAATCGATGAATGGCGAATGGATGAAGCGGAGAAACGCACAAGAGATAGGCGTCCGGAACTGTAGTCCCGCCCACTGAACTCAGGTATTGCAGTGCAATTGAAAAGGGGTCAAATCTGAGTAATCAAAGGAATTAGCTGGTTTTTCATCTATTTCTCCGGTTTCGGTAATTAGGTAGGATTTATTTAAATCAAAACCCCGGTAAGTTTGGTATTCCCTGTTTTCTTTAAAAGGCCAGAGAATTTTTACTTCTTCAATTTGTTGAAAACCTTCCAGCCCAATATGGGCAATTAAGGGGTTGGCCCCAAAACTGGCTCCGGAGGATATTTTAGAATACCTGACGATGGGGTTGTTTTCGAAATCAGTACCCTCGACTATTATCCTCGCTCCCAGACCACTTTTATTGGAATGAACTCCAATTAATTCCAGTTTTATCCAGGGATTTGGATTGCAGGGATTGACGAACAGGGTATTGTGAAATACATCTCCCTGAAAGGCTCCCCCCATTACGGCGTAAATATCCTGAAATCCATTGTTGTTAAAGTCTGCAAAGGCAATTCCATGACCCTTTTGGATGTGGCCTACATTTTTCTCAAAAGTCTGGTCAATAAATTTTTCTCCGTATTGATTTTCGAACAACCTGTTCGGCACAACGGCTCTGAAATCGGGCGCTCCTGTACCCAGGTAAAAGTCAGGGAAGCCCGAATTGTTGATGTCCCCGTAATTCGCCCCCATGGTGGACAGGGCCGAGTACTGGAAAGCTCCTGCAGTGGCGTCCTCAAAGCGACCGTCTTTGGTATTTTTGTAAAGTTTACCGGATTCTGTATCTGTTGTTAATCCCAGCATATCTTTGGCAAACTCCCCCGATTGATTCAGAAAGGCCGTCGGATCGAAGGAAGCTACATATAGGTCTTCCCACCCGTCCTGATTGTAGTCAAAAAACCAGGCTGGAAAGGCTGCGTGTGGCAGTTCTACATTGGCTTCCCGTGCTACATTAGTAAAGGAGCGTTGGTCTTTTGTTCCGCCGTTTTGCAATAAAAGATTGGGCCCATCCAGATTGGAAATAAATATATCGGGATATCCATTGTTGTTGAAATCACCACTTACCACCCCCTTGAAATAACCGGAAAGCTTGATTTTTTTCTCCGCTGCAATTTCCGTAAAGGTTCCGTCGCCCTTGTTTTTGTATAACTCTATGGGAAAAGGCTGTCGGCTGTTTGAGGTGGTTTCGTTGGCGATAATCAGGTCTACATGCCCGTCCAGGTTGTAATCCACCCACTCTGCCGATTGCGTGGGTCTCACCGAATACATTCCGGATTCAAAGGTGACGTCTGAAAAAGTACCGTCTCCGTTGTTCCTGATGAGCGAATTGGGCAGAATCCCCCAATCCCAATCGGGTTTCCAGGCTCCCCGCAAAATGATAAAATCGAGATGACCGTCGTTATTGAAATCCGCTTGTTTAATATTTAACCCCCCGACAGCCTGATGGAGCCCGCTCTCTCTGGTTTTTTCTATAAAACCTTTGCTTCCGTGATTTTCAAAATACCTCACTCGGCCACCAAATCCCCAGGAAGTGGCAATGAGATCAATATAGCCGTTGTTGTTGAAGTCTCCGGTGGCTACACCCCCCGACAGATCGTTGACACCCAGTCCCAGGTGATCTGCGATATTAGGCCAGGAATTTAGGTCCGCATGGATGTCCAGAGGGATGAGAAATTTTCCGGGCACCTGATCGGGATACTCTCCCAATGCCATAAATGCGATGTTTAACAGCCACATGCTTTGATAATCCTCCGGAAAAACAGCCAGGATTTGCAGATATTTATCTCTCGCCCTGAGAGCGGGATCGCGCTCCACGTGTATTCCTTTTCCCTGAAGTGGAACGATACACGATTGAGCACTGTGGTGATGCAGGCAATTATTCTGCTCTGCAAGCCTCAGATAACAGATGGCGAGAAATTCGTGAAACATTTTGGATTGAGCCGATACTTCTGCTGCCTCCGGAAATTGATTAAAAATGTGGCCAATGGCATTTATGGCGTCCTCCGTTCGCCCGGAGTTTAAGAGTTCTCTCGCAAAATTAAATACCATATCCGGAGTGCCGGATTGGGCCAATTGAGCTTCGATAAGTTCCACCCTGCGGTCATTTTCGTATATAGATTTGGTGAAATTGGTCCGGTTGTAAATGGCCTGGATGGAGTCCTTCATCTGCTCGTAACCCGATACCGGGTTTTTTTCGATCTGTTGCTCATTAGCGCAACCCGAAAGGAGCAATACCCAAAGGGTGCAAACTACCACGGTGGGAATTGTATTTTTTGTAAAAAATAGAGGGGTGTGGACAATCAATAAGGATGGAGGAGGAATAAGCATACGCCTTTTAATTTAGATTAACCCGCATTATTCATACAGAATTCTATTGCAAGGCTATATCCCTTCATAAATGGTCACGTGCTCAATTTTTTGTCCTCACCGTA
>JAGTVA010000046.1 GCA_018224445.1 Saprospiraceae bacterium | reverse complement strand
GCCGATCTTTGCGGGGGAACCATTACGTACACCTGGGAATTTACCGACGATTGCGGGCGCACTACCCAACACGTGCAGGTTATCACGGTCGAACCTGTACAAGAAGCGCAATTCATAGATACACCTGTCGATATAACAGTGGATTGTAATTATTTACCCGGGGATCCCATCGATTTGGAGTACACAAATGGACTTTCCGGTGACTGTGAAATATCCGGGGTTGTTTCACCTACAACAGAGGGAGAGATAGATATATGTGGAGGAGACATTATATATACCTGGACTTTTACGGATCCATGTGGAAATGAGATTACACATACCCAAACCATTGAAATTGATCCTCTTCCACAGGCTGAATTTGTCGATCCACCGGAAGATTTAATTACCGATTGTTCTGATTTACCCGGAGATCCGGCAGAATTGTTCTATACCAATGGACTGGACGGAGATTGTGAAATTGAAGGGACGGTGGCCCCTGATATTGTGGGAGAGGTGGATATTTGTGGAAGTGAGATCAACTATACCTGGACATTTACAGATCAATGTGAGCGGGAAATTGAATTCACCCAAACCATTACTGTGGAACCTATCACACCGGCTGAGTATATAGATCCACCGGAAAATATTTCCGTAAGTTGCGAAGAATTTTCAGATGACCCTGAAGACCTTGAATACACCAATGGATTGACGGGTGAATGTGAAATCAGCGGATCAGTCAGTCCCGAGGTTGAGGGTGAATTTGACCTTTGCGGAGGGGAAATAATCTACACCTGGAGTTATGAGGATTTTTGTGGAAATGAATTGATTCACTCACAAGTGGTGACAATAGAACCCGCACCTCCCGTAGAATTTGTCGATCCACCGGCAGATACTGTTGTCACTTGTGGAAATCTGCCCCAAGACCCTCCTGAGTTATTATACAGTAACGGTTTGTCGGGTGATTGTGAAATCTTCGGCTACGCCGCACCGGAAACCGAAGGAGAGGTTGATGATTGTGGAAGTGAAATTGTTTATAGCTGGACCTTTATAGGACCCTGCGGTACAGAGATCATTCACGTACAGCAAATTACGATAGAACCCATTCCCGAAGCCGAGTTCACAGAATTTCCACCAGACCTTAATACAACATGTGGAGAACCTATTGAAGAAGTATTGGCCATTGGTTATACGAACAACCAAAATGGTGATTGCGCCATCGAGGGAACTGTTAACGCAGAGAGAACCGGAAGTATAGACCAATGTGGTGGATTCCTGGTCGATGTCTGGACTTTTATCGACGATTGTGGAAGAGAGATTTCACACAGTAGGACCATTACCGTTGAACCGGTTCAGGAAGCTTCCTTTATCGATCCGCCTGAGGATATAATATCGAGTTGTTCCGAGGCTATAGATGTACCTGTTTCGCTCTATTATACCAATGGTTTGGTCGGGGATTGCCTGATTGAGGGTGAGGTTGAAGCCGATATTTCAGGCAGGGTAGAAACGTGCGGCAATGTGCTTACCTATACCTGGACCTTTTCTGATGATTGCGACAGGACGATAACTCATTCCCAAACCATAACACAAGAACCTGCCGTTGAAGCTGTATTCATAGATCCACCTGAGGATACCTCAGTAGATTGTGCTGATGTAATTATAGATCCACCGGTTTTGACTTACAGAAATTCGGAATCCACCTCAGAGTGCCTGATTGAGGGAAGCGTAGAAGCTGAAGTTTTTGAAAATTACAACCATTGCGGTGGTGAAGTCATTTTTATATGGGAATTTGAAGATGAATGTGGAAGAACCCTACAGCATCAACAAACAATAACCGTAAATCCTGTACCTGAGGCGGTTTTTATCAATCCTCCTCCCGATTTGGTAGTTAACTGTGACGAAGTCCCCGCCTTCGATATTCCGCTGGCCTACGGTAACTACCTGGATGGAGTTTGTGAAATTTCCGGGGAAATTTTACCTGAAGTAATCGGAGGTTATAACTCCTGCGGAGGCGAAGTGGTGTTGCAGTACACTTTTACCGATGATTGTGGCAGGACTATCGAGCACCAACAGCAAATAACCATTTTACCTCCAGATTTACCTGAATTTTTAGATCCCTTCGAACAGGTAAATGTGAGTTGTGCAGAGGCCCTTGACTTATTTGAAAATCCGCCACTCCTCGAGTACACCAATCACCTTACCGGCGAATGTGCAATCAATGGGTCTGTTTCTGCGGAATCAGATGGGTTTTGGGATGAATGTGGAGGTGAAATTGTATTGACATGGTCAGAAGTAGTTTGCGGTGAATTGCTGGAGTACGTTCACACCGTGTTTGTAGAACCAGCTCCATCTGCTGAATTTACAGATCCACCTGCCGTTTTAATTCTTGATTGCGGAGAATCTGAACCGGATCCATTTCCACTGCATTACAACAACTTCAGCGATAACATATGTCATATCGAGGGATCCGTTGATCCTGTATTAGAATATTCAGGAAAAGAAGTAATTTACACCTGGTCGTTTACTGATATTTGTGGTGAAGCCATTGAATACATTTGGTCGGTTGAGGTAATTCCCGCTCCTGATATAATCGTTAACCCTGAATTTGTCTTCCTCTGTGAGGGAGATTCATTCGATCTGGGTACCGTTGAGGTTACGGATCTCAACAACAGCGACCCCGTCATTACATTTCACAGTGATTACCCGGCAAATGCCGGCAATCAATTAAATAATCTAATAATCTCCCCTACAGAAAACACCAGTATATTTGTACGTGCTGTCAACGATGACGATTGCGAAAGTGCTGCTGTAATTACTTTTCAGGTAGACGAATTAAGCTCCGCCGGAAATAACGGTGAAGACCGACTCTGTTTTGGCGAGTACGATCAGATTGATTTATTCTCCTACCTCGGAAATAATTATGACCAGGGTGGCCAATGGATTGATGTCAATAATTCCGATGTCAATTTAAGCGATCCTTCCGATGTCGATTTTACAGGAATTGCGCAGGGAATTTATCAATTCTATTATTTATTTGGCCCGGTCGGGGGTTGTGAAGGAGATACCTCAGTGGTCAGTATTGAATTGATGCCCGAAATTGAAATTATAACTAATAACATACAGTGTACAGCAGACAATGAATCCTATCAGGTGAGTATTCACTCTCCCGGGCTCGAAATTACCACAAACGCCGGTGATTTAATAGCGGAGGGCGACGACTACTACACCGTCAGTAAAATTGACACCAGTGTAAATCTTATCATTACAGCTTCGATTACAGGAACTACATGTACTCAGGATTTTGAAATTGCAGCTCCAAACTGTGACTGCCCCCCTGTCCCTGCTCCAGAAAGTAATGGCGACTACACCCTTTGTCCGGAGGATGATATTCCCACGCTAATGGTTTCTCTTTCGAACGACAGTTTAATTGCCAATTGGTACGACAGTCCGACCGGGGGAAATCTTCTTGCCGAAGACACTCTGTCCTACCTGCCTGCAATTTCAGGCACGGGTACTTACAGGTTTTATGTGGAATCACAGAGCCTTTATTTTCCCGATTGCAGAAGTTTTTCTAGAACTCCCATTGTGATTGAAATTTTACCTTCACCTACTGCCAACAACGCCAGCCTGGAGAGTTGTGACCACAGCGGAGATGGATTCGGTGAATTTCATTTAGAGGAGGCTATCCCTCAAATTAGTGGCAATCCCAATAACACCTTTACCTATCACGAGAGCGAAGCCGATGCAATTGACGGAGAGGCCCCACTTCCTTCACCCTTTGTAAATTCAACTCCCCAACTGCAAACTATCTATGTAAGAGTGGTGAATCCAAATGGCTGTGTAAGTATTGCAGACCTTGAACTCATAGTCCTTCCCGCCTTTGAAATTGAGGTGGAAAGCCAATCGCCCACCTGCATTAACGATGAAGATGGCCAGGCAACCGTTGAAGTAAATGGACCTTTCGGTGGATTTGAATACAGCCTAAATCAAGTTGATTGGTTTAATGAGAATGTTTTTACCAACCTTTCCTCAGGACTCTACACGGTCTACATCAGGGATGAAGAAGGTTGCACAGGACAAAGTGAATTTGAAATTCCCGCGGGTTTGGATATCGAAATTGCATTTCTTGAGGCAATATGCAACGATGCAGGCACCTCGGAGAATCCCGACGACGATTTTTATGAAATATCCTTTTCTCTCGAAAACAATCAAGGCAATACAGGGGAATTTGAAGTCGAATTAGCGGGAACCCTACACGGCCCATATGACTACGGAATAACCTATACCATTGGAATTCCCGCAGATGGAATGGTCTACCTCATTGCCTTTACGGATTTGCAAACCGGATGTAAAGCAGAACAAGAGTTAGGTTCTTTAAATACATGTTCTTCTGACTGTTTGATCAGTATTTCCTACCTGAATTATATTTGCCGGGACAATGGAACTCCCTCTGACCCCACCGACGACTATTATGTGGTCGATTTGGAAACAGAAATTTTCAACCCGGGAATGGACGAAAGTTTTGTGGTATCCGTAAATGGAACTCCCATTGATACAGCAATCTACGGAACTGGCATTGAATTTACATTGGCAGCTGATGATTCTGAACCCCTCATTGAGGTATATGATTTAAATTCTCCTAATTGTTCAGCATCTGAGCTTTTGGATAGTTTGCTTTCCTGTTCCGACGAATGTGCTATTAATATAGAATTGCAATCAGTGGTTTGCAACAATCAGGGAACGGAAGAGGATTTAAACGACGATACTTTTACAGCATGGGTATTGGTTTCGGGATTTAATACAGCGGCGGATTGGTATATTCAGGGGGATCCGTCAGAAGTTTTTACTTACAATGAAGAAGTAGAAATTGGAGGGTGGTTAATTTCCAATGGGTCGGTTACCATTACCGTTGTCGATAGTGAATATTCAAATTGTACTGTGGAAGTTACAATAGAACCGCCTTCTCCCTGTTCAGAGCCCTGCTTTATTGAAGCATCTCAAATTGAAATAGGGCCATGCGATGATTTTGGAACTGGGATTGATCCCAGCGACGACCTATTCAGCGTTTCTTTTGTAATTGATTCTCTGTCCGGAAACAATACGAAATACACGGTGAGCTGGGAATCTGAAACTCAAGGGCCGTTTGAGTATGGGGAATTAACTCACATAGACAGTTTACTCATTACCGGAGATACCCTTGAGTTGCTCATTCAGGATATCAGCAATGAAAATTGTTTTTTTACGATTCCGGTTTATCAGTACCCTTGTTCCTTTAATTGTCAATTGACGACCGGCCAGGTGACCTTCCAATGCAATGACAATGGTACCCCTGCTGATCCCGAAGACGACTTTTACGAGTTCACCTTAATTCCAGAGGTTTTGAATCCCGGGCAGGACAGCGTTTTTATCCTTGCAATCGACGGTCAGGTTATGGATACTATTGACTACGGAAATGAAGGATACTTTACGATAGCCGCCGATGGATCCCAGGCAATGGTAGAAATTGTGGACTTCAATAACCCTGACTGCAGTGATTCTTTCCAGACCGAGCCACTCGATCCCTGTTCAGATCAATGTTTGATCGATCTGGTTCTCAACTCCCTTAGCTGTGACCATCAGGGAACAGAGGAGGACCTTATCGACGATACTTTTACTGCTTTTGTGACGGCAAATGAATTGAACAACAGCTCAGACAGCTGGAATGTGCAGGGAGAACCCTCAACAACTTATTCCTACGGGGAGCAGGTAGAACTCGGTGAATGGCTCATTGTCGACGGGCCTGTCACCCTCACCATCGTCGACAGCGAAGATCCCAACTGTACGACTGAAATATCCATCGACCCACCACCTCCCTGCTCCGAACCCTGCCTCATCGAACTCGTTGAAATAATCATTGGACAATGCAACGACAGCGATACCAGCACAGATCCCGACGATGACTTCTTTGGCGTCACTTTGACCATCGACAGTCTCGAGGGAATGGCCTCTCAATACCATGTCAATTGGGACGGCATAATCTGGGGCCCTTTTGAATACGGACAACAAGCCAATATTGACAGCCTCCCCGCCAGTGGCGATACACTTGTACTCCATGTAATTGATGTCTCCAATAGTCAATGTCAACTCTCCTTTGAAGTCAGTCAACAACCCTGTTCTTTTGATTGTCTAATTTCCATTGGGGAGGTTAATTCCCTGTGCAACGACAGTGGAACTCCCACCGATCCCAAGGACGACTTTTACGAATTTAGCATAATTCCCGAGGTATTGAATCCGGGACAAGACAGTGCTTTTATTCTCACAATCGACGATCAGGTAATCGATACTTTTGAATATAAAAACGGTGTAACATTTACGCTGTCTGCTGATGGAGCCCAGGCATCCATTGAAATTTTTGACCTCAATAATAACGACTGTATCGCCTCTTTCCAATCCGATTCTCTATATCCCTGTTCGAATCAATGTCTGATCGAACTGGCACTTAATTCAGTCAGCTGTGACAATCAGGGAACCGATGAGGATTTACTGGACGACACCTTTATCGCTTTTGTTATCGCAACTGAACTTAATAACAGCTCAGACAGCTGGTATGTGGAGGGCGACCCCGGAACAACCTATCCCTATGGGGAACAGGTAGAACTCGGTGACTGGCTCATCCTCGATGGAGTCGTTACCATCACCATAGTCGATAGCAGGGATCCCAATTGTACTACTGAGTTAATAATCACCCCACCCCCACCCTGCTCAACTCCATGTGAAATTGAAATCGACGATATTGACATTGGAGAATGTGATGACAACAATACCGGTTCCAATCGGGACGATGATTTCTTCGGAGTTTCTTTTGTCGTCAACGACCTTGATGGGAATACTTCGGATTTTAGAGTCCACTGGAGTGGAATGAGCTGGGGACCATTCGATTACGGCCAAACTGTATTTATCGACAGTTTACCTGCTAACGGCTCCAATATTACTCTTGAAGTTGTAGATTCTCAAAATTCCAACTGCCAAACCACATTTACTGTCAGTAGGGAATCTTGTTCCTCCTGTGACCAAATGGTCAACGCTGGAAACGATAAAATTCTTACTTGTGAGAACCCCACAGTGGTACTCAACGGTTCAGCCAGTGAACCCGGTGAGTTCAACTGGAAAGGCCCCAACGGATTTACCTCCGAAGAAGAAGAGCCTCTGGTTGATCGGGCTGGCCTCTATGAGTTAACTGTTGTTTTTGAGAACCTCTGTGAATTCACAGACCTTGTAGCAGTTACCATGGATGGTGATTTTCCTGATATTTCGGCCGGGGATGACAAGGAACTAAATTGCAGCCCGGGTGAAGTGACCTTGACCGGTTCAGTTGAGGGCGAAATAGAAAATTATCAGATTGAGTGGTTTGACGCGGACGGAAATTCAATAGGATTTGGTACTGAACTTCAGACTTCCCAACCGGGCAATTATACTTTGGTAGTCACAGACCTTTTAAACGGGTGTGTGAGTAATGACATAGTTGAGGTAAGAGCCGATCCTACAAGTATAGAAAATATATTGATTAATGCGGTAGATCCGCTTTGCCACGATGAATCGAATGGTTTTATTGAAATTCTTCATGTAGAAGGGGGAAGCCCACCCGTTGTTTTTAGTTTTAATGGACAACCTACAGACCAGCATGCTTTTTCCAATTTATCCTCCGGGACATACACCCTTTCCGCCTTGGATGACAATGGATGTAAATTTGACACTACCCTTATCCTAACCAATCCTGATCCCTTATCCATTGATTTGGGGCCCAACTTATCCCTGGCTCAGGGAGAAGAAACTTTCATTCAAGCATTTTCCAATTTGGATCCGGACAGCATTCAATCTATATACTGGACCATTGATGGAGTTCCCGTTTGCGATCCCTGTGATAAATTGGGAATTCACTTTACTGAAGGATCCGAAGCAGTCATTGAAATTTCAATTGTTGATAAAAACGGTTGTACTGCCTCCGATCGGTTACATATTTTTGTAATAATCGAAAGAAATGTGTATATCCCAAATGCATTTTCTCCCGATGAGGACGGTATCAATGACCGGTTTACGATTTACGGAGACAAGTATGTCGAAGAGGTTGAGGAGATGATGATTTTTAACCGCTGGGGGGCTAAAGTTTTTGAACAGAGAAACTTTCCTCCCAACGATATCAGTTATGGTTGGGACGGCACCTTTAAAAGCCAGGAAAACAATCCTGGAACCTTTGTATACAGTTTGCAAATTCGATTTGTTGACGGTTTGGTAAAGAGTTATTCAGGCGATTTAATATTATTGAGATAGAATCCCTTGAGTTTGTGTTTTTCCATCATTAACATGAAAGATATTCAGGAAAGATATAATTAAATAAAACAAAATTACAGGTATAAGCAGTTTTTCTGTAAATCGGGGAACTGCAAACCAACCATGTGGGATCTATGGTTATTAATGACTTCGTCAACATTTTTTACTCTAAAAAATGAAGGTTTTCTACCTGAGATATTTCAACTTACTCTAACTTTACCTGTCTGATTCACTAAGTCACCTTTTGAATAAGTTCAGTCAATTTTTATAAATAACACCGATCATGGGAAGAGCATTTGAATACAGAAGAGCCGCAAAGGAAAAGAGGTGGGGCAATATGTCCCGTTTGTTTCCCAAATTGACACGGGCCATAACACTGGCTGCCAGGGAGGGAGGTTCAGATCCGGAGACCAACTCTAAACTGAGGTTGGCTATAGCCAATGCCAAGGCCAATAACATGCCAAAAGACAATATTGAAAATGCCATAAAACGCGCTGAGGGTAAGGATTCTGAAGATTTTGTGGAGATCAATTACGAGGGAAAGGGCCCACACGGCCTTTTGGTATTCGTCGAATGTGCTACAGACAATACCACCCGTACCGTGGCCAATGTAAAGTCCTATTTCAATAAATGCGGGGGACAACTCGCCCCTACCGGTTCTCTTGAATTTTTGTTTAACAGAAGAGCTGTCATTGAGTTTGAATTTAATGAGGGTATGGATCTGGAAGAGCTCGAACTCCAACTCATCGATTCCGGATTGGAGGAATTTGAACAGGATGAAAACACGATTTACGCCTATGGTGATTTTACAAGTTTCGGAAGCCTGGTCAACGCTTTTGAAGAATTGAATATAGAAGTTACAAAAGCAAACCTTCAGCGGTTTCCCACTACTCCTGTTGAATTCAGTGACGACCAGATGCCAGAAATCGAAAAACTCATCGATAAATTGGAGGACGACGAGGATGTGCAGTCTGTTTTTACCAATATGGGATAAAAACTCTTTTTCGAAATAAGTAAAACGCAGGTGGGAATCCCTTTGCAGCATGCATAAATCAGACCCTACCTGAATGGGGGATAAAACCCTTTTAACATTTCAATTCCCGAGGTCGTCATATAGGATTCAGGGTGGAACTGTAGACCCTCAATGGGCAAACTTCGGTGTCGAATTCCCATGATTTCACCCTCCTCATCTTCACAACTGACACACAATTCTTCGGGCATAGAATTTGGATTGACCACCCAGGAGTGATATCGACCGGTATGCAGTGGCGTTTTTATATCTTTAAAAAGCCCCTTCCTTTCCAAAATATTTAGGGTTGAACGTTTGCCGTGACTCACCTGTGGTAGATTGAGGAGTTCGGCTCCGAAAAACTCTGCCAGGGCCTGATGTCCCAGACAAATGCCCAAAAAGGATTTTTGATTGTGATACCGTTCAATTACCTCCATCAGGTCACCTGCCTGGGCGGGTAATCCGGGGCCTGGTGACAATAAAATGAGATCGCTGCGGTCGAGGTCCTCCCATTGGATGCAGTCATTTTTAATTACCTTTACATCGGTATTCCAGGCTTGCATAGCCAATCTCCACAACAGGTGGGTAAAGGAGTCGTAATTGTCGATTAGGGTTATTTTCATTTTACCTAATCGATTTTAGTTAAAATTTGAGCCACCATAGCCCGTAACAATCGGTCTTCTTTCTCAGTGGGACTGTCAATTCCCTTGGACCGAAGATCGAATTCGTAAAGAATGGCAAATACTTCTTCGCATTTTTCTCTTGAGAAATACCTAACCGCGGACAGGTACTCCTTTGCAAAAAAGGCATGGCCCAGCTTAAGGGCTTTGGCGACATCTGCATCTCTTTTAGATTTCAAAGCATGTACTTTATACACCCGGGAAAAGAAATTGAACAAGGCCCCGGTCAACATATAAATGGGGTTGGTTTTTGGGTCCTGACTCATAAGATTAGCGATAGTCGCAGCCTTATCCACCTCTCCGTAGGCCATGGCTTTCTGCAACTCAAAAACGCTGAATTTGCGCGACACACCCACAAATTTATTGACGTGGTCCAGAGTGATTTCCTTTTGGCCCTCTTCCAGGTTGAGGATTATTTTGTCCACTTCTTTGAGTATGCCCTCCAGGTTGTTTCCGAGGTATTCCCCTAGCATAGCTGCAGTTCTAGGTTGGATGGTAAAACCCAGAGAGCTTACCTCTTCTGAAATCCAACCGGGCACTTTGTTGTCGTATAGTTTTTTGGCTTCGTATATCTCTGCTTTTCCCCTTTTTACAAGGTCTTTGAGTGCTTTAACAAAAGCGGTCCTTCCATCTATTTTTTTTTCGGGATGAACGATGAGGAAGGTGCTGAAGTCTGAGGGGTTTTTGGCGTAGGGGAGCAATTGGTCCCAGTTTTTAAATTGATGTGCATTTTTTAAAACAATCAATTGGCGCCCTCCCATCATGGGATAAGTGGTAGCCTGATCCATTAAGTGGGTAGCGTTGGCGTCCAGGCCGTAAAAAACAAATTTATTAAATTCCTCAAAGCCGGGTTCTATGGATTGTCGTTCGAGTTGTTTGAATTTTCTATTAATCAAAAAATTCTCCTCACCGTGCAGGAGGTAAATGGATTTTGTATTTTCGCGAGGGGAATCAGACATGAGTTATTTGGTTTTTACAATGCGAAATTAAGCAACCCTGGGGAAAGTATTGACTCCCACTCTATATTTTTATATTATTGAAGTGGTCAAATTTAAGTATAGTCCATTTGACAGTTCTCAAGGACCACCCTTCGATGGTACTCAGGGATTACCTCTGTCTACTAATATCCGGTGGCTGAGGCTTTCGAAGCCCCGGTATTTGGGTAATTTTATTTCTGAGATTGAGAGCAATTCGGATTAATTCAGGCATTGCTTTAGACAACGAGCTTGTTGGAAGTTATTTGTTGCCTTCGAGAGACTCTGGCAATGTCCTTTTTGAAATTTTTTTATGTGTTATAAGTATCTATGCCAGATAGAATAATGGAATTTAGGTTAATGGGAATAAAATAGAAAATAGCAACGATTCAAAGATTAAAGTCTGAATTACGGTCCCCTAAAAGTATAACTTTATCTTTGTGCTGAACAAATTATCAATTTTTTTATAAATGGAGAGGGGTAATTGGAAAATTAAAGATAAAAAAGCGGTGTACGAAAATCCCTGGATAAGCCTGGATCACTACGAGGTAATTGATCCTTCAGGTGAGGATGGGATTTACGGGGTGGTAGGCTTCAAGAACGAAGCGCTGGCCATTGTTCCCATCGACGAGCAATTACACACCTATTTGGTGGGACAATACCGATTTCCTGTAGATACCTACAGTTGGGAGGTACCCGAGGGAGGCGGGGCATTGAAAAAATCCAATAAGCTGGAAGCCCTAAGGGAACTGAAGGAAGAAACAGGCCTTATTGCTAGAGATCTTTATCCTTTTCTGGAAATGCAATTGTCCAACAGTGTGACCGATGAAATATCCAAAAGTTTTGTAGCTTTTGACCTCGAGACAGGAGACCCTCAGCCGGATTCAACCGAAAAAATTACACTGTTGAGAGTGCCGCTGTCCGACGCTTTTGTCATGGTGGAAAAAAACCTCATCAAGGATGGACTTTCGGTCGCATCCCTAATGAGGCTTGAACTGATTCTGATTAAAAATAAATTAACCACTTACTCCCAAATAAAAGGGTGGTTTACTCTTCCTTCATAAAGTGGTAGCGATAGTCCTCTGCGGGCTCAAAGTTTTCCTTGATGGTTCGCTGAGATACCCATCTGAACAAGTTGAGTTTTGAACCTGCTTTGTCGTTGGTTCCAGAGCCACGAGCCCCTCCAAAGGGTTGTTGGCCGACTACTGCCCCTGTGGGTTTGTCGTTGATATAGAAGTTCCCGGCAGCGTGGCGAAGCACCTTCGTTGCCCTGGCAATTACTGCGCGCTCATTGGCAAAGACAGCTCCTGTCAAAGCGTAGGGCGAAGTGTTGTCCACCAGTTTGAGTACGTCGTCGAATTCTGCATCTTCGTAAACGTAAATGGATAGGACTGGTCCGAATATTTCCTCGCACATGGTCCTGTATTTGGGGTCTGAAGCCACAATTACAGTGGGTTCAATATAGTACCCTTTGGATTTGTCGAAGCCACCTCCTGAAATAATTTCTACCTCTTTGTCTTTTTTGGCTTGTTCGATATAGTTGGTGATTTTATCAAATGCCTTTTCATCTATTACCGCGTTGATAAAATTGGTAAAATCCTCAGGTGGCCCCATTTTTAAAGACTTGAGATCCTTGAGAAAGTTTTCCTTTACCGCGGGCCAGATTGATTTCGGGATGTAAGCCCTGGAAGCTGCAGAGCATTTTTGGCCCTGAAATTCGAATGCACCTCTGGTCATAGCCGTAACCACGGCCTGCACATTGCAATTGTGGTGAGCTACGATAAAGTCTTTACCTCCGGTCTCACCCACTATCCGAGGGAAAGATCGATATTTATCTAAATTATTCCCAATGTTTTTCCATATGGTTTTAAAAACACCGGTACTCCCTGTAAAATGTATGCCTGCAAAATCTCTGTGGGAGAAAATGATGTTTCCGGCTTCAGGACCATCTACATGAATCAAATTTATCACTCCTGGGGGCAATCCGGCTTCTTCCAAAATTTCCATGATAACGCGAGCGGAATAAATTTGGCTTTCAGCGGCTTTCCACAGTACGGTATTCCCCATAAGAGCAGGAGCAGAGGGAAGATTTCCGGCAATGGCCGTAAAATTAAATGGAGTGATGGAAAATACAAACCCTTCCAATGGACGGTGTTCCGTTCTATTCCATATTTTAGGGTCACTTTCAGGTTGATTTTGATACATTTCGTACATGAATTGCACATTGAATCTCCAAAAATCAGCCAGTTCACAGATGCAATCGATTTCAGCCTGGTAGATGTTTTTGGATTGAGCCAACATGGTGGCTGCATTCATTTTGGCTCTGTAGGGCCCGACCAAAAGGTCAGCCGCTTTCAAAAATATAGCTGCCCTGTCCTGCCACGGCATTTCTTCCCAGTTGGACTTGGCTTCAGCGGCAGCCAGAATGGCTTGTTTTACATGTTTCTCCGTTCCCTTGTTGTAGGTACCCAATTTAATGGACAGATCGTAGGGCGATTTCATCTCAATTTTATCCTTCGTAAATACCTTTTCACCTCCTATGTACATGGGTACATCCACCGGATTGGCTTTGGCCTCGGCCAAAGCGGCTATCAGCTCCTCCCTTTCGGGGCTTCCGGGCTGGTGATCCAATACCGGCTCATTGTAAGCAAAAGGCGGGGTATAAATAGCATTAGACATAATAGAATTGGTTTTTATTAAAAATTAAATTTATTCTTTTTAAGATATAACACAGACAAAAAAATAAATAAATTGCTTTGTGTCCGTTAGTAAGAGTGACAATTAGGTACCTTTTGGTAGTGATATTTCAATTTCTTTTGGCAAAAATGGGGTAGCATCTCCACCCCCGATTATGATCTCTCTAACAATAGTTGAACTGATGTGAGAAAATTCCGGGCGGCTGATCAGGAAGACAGTTTCCAGGTTGCCACCGATTATTTGATTGAGTTGTGAGATGGTTTTTTCGTAATCAAAATCAGAGGCGTTCCGCAAGCCTCTCAACAAATAGTTCGCCTTTACTTTTTTGCAGTATTCAGCGGTAAGACCTTCAAAATAATCCACCTCCACGTTGGGAAAAGGTTTAAATACAGATTTGAGCCATTTCATCCTTTGGTCCAAATCGAACAAATACTGTTTCTCGGTATTGATTCCTATGGCAACAATAATTGTATCGAAAACCGGGGCGGCCCTTTTGACTAAATCTACATGACCTGAGGTGATGGGATCAAATGATCCGGGAAAAACAGCGATTTTCTCTTTTTTAGTCATTGTTTTGGGTTTTTAAATCCCGAATAAAATCAATGCAATTTATAAAAATTCGAGCTCTGATCTCAAGTAATGAACAATTGTATTTACCTGGCATTTGATAGCATGGCTTGATAATCGTTGTCCAGGGCATGCAGAGCACTATTTACCACAGGATCGGTTTGATTGAGAATTTCGTAATAGGCGTTTTCTCCAAGAAAAAACCGCGCTAGTCTGGCTACTAAAAATGAATGCAACTTTTCAGCATCACTTTCTATAAAGCTATTGACTTGAGATTCAAATTTATCCTCCCCGGCAAATTCCAGCAGTTCTTCTTGCCATTGTTGGGAAATATTATGTTTTACGTCTTCCGTGGTCAATGATTTCCCTTTATCGGGTTGTTCTATAAAATAGCTAAAAGCCAATTTATTGACAAGTTGCATAATTTGATTAAAATCGGAGTGGACAAAAATAGAATCAGTGGCGACCGTAATATCGGGGGTAATTCCACTACCCTGCAAAACCTCCCTTCCGTTGCTGGTGTAATATAATTGACTGCTATCCCCCGAATTTTCAGACGAAAAAACATTTTTGTTTTTAAGGATGGATCGACCGGAGGGGATGAAATATTTAGAAACTGTCAATCTCAATGCACTTTCGTCCCTCAGGGTGTAGTGTTCCTGTACTGAACCCTTTCCGTAGGATTCGGTTCCGACGACAATTCCCCTGTCCAGGTCTTGTATAACTCCTGCTATGATTTCGCTGGCAGAGGCCGATGCCCCGTCAATTAAAACGGCAACCCGGTCGATGGAGAAAAAATTTCTTCCACTGGTCCTGTAGGTTTTTTCAATGCTATGGAGTCCTTTCGTTTTTACCAATGTAGTACCTGCTCTGGGAAATAGTTGACTCAATATTTTAATGGCCTCTTGCAAATATCCACCGGGATTGTGTCGCAAATCGAGAATGATACTAATCTCGCTTCGATTTTTTACTGCGTCTTCAATTACCTGCATAAATTCTGAATAGCTTCTGGAATTGAATGAATTGAGCTTGATGTACAAAAGGTCCTCTTCAATCATATAGGAGGACCCGATGCTCTTAACAGGAACCTTACTCCTGGAGAGGTTTATTTTTATTTGTTCTCCCTCCAGAGCCCTGAAAACAATTAAATTAACTTCCGAGTCAGCACTACTTCTGAAAAGCTCTAATATTTCACTCACTTCCCTCTGGTAACCAGAAACCAGGCTGTCGTTTATGGACAAAATAGCGTCCCCTCTGCTCAATTCCGAATCTGCGGCCGGACTGTTGGATATAATATCAATGATATACACCGTATCTTTAAATAGAAAAAACTCCACACCAATTCCATCTATATTGCCCTGCATTCGGTTATTGATGGCTTCAGCATCCTTTTTGGGAATATAATAAGAGTGCGGATCGAGCTCTTTAAGCATTGCACCTGCTGCTACATCGGCCAGGTGATCAATGTCGACACTGTCTACGTATTTGGTCTGAATAAAATTGAGGATTTCACCCAATTTATTATAGGAAGAAATTTCTGTTCCATGGGGCCCTTTAATTACACTGTGATTTCCATCTCTCTGAAAATACCACCCCAATAAAAAACCACCTGCGAGGACCAGGGCTATCACCATGGGTTGCAACATCCAATATGTCCCCGATTTGGTATTATTTTCTTCCATTCTATGGGTTTGTTATAGAACGGTTCAACGCACAAAAATGTTTGACTCGACAACCATTCAAACTCGCTAAAATTAATAAAATGCAAATCTCCTCACCTGAGCTGCGTATTTGGCCAATCTCACCACCTGGCAACAGTAACCGTATTCATTGTCGTACCAGGCGTATACTGTTACCTGTTTGCCGTTTTTGGAGACAATGGTGCTCGGGGCGTCAAAGACCGCGGCACTGGTAGTACCCACTACATGAGTAGAGACGTACTCCGGATCAGAGGAATAGTGAATTTGCTCCACCATATTGCCGTAGAGAGATGCGTGTTTTAATTCTGCATTGATGGTCTCTACGGAAACCGTTTCCTTGACCACCAAATTCATAACGGCCAGTGAAACATTGGGGGTGGGAACTCTCACTGCATTGCCCGTCAATTTTCCGGAGAGTTCAGGTAAAACCTTGGCCACAGCCTGGGCAGCACCTGTTGAGGTAAGTACCATATTCAAAGCTGCGGCGCGGCCTCTCCTGGGTTTTTTGTGAAAATTATCCAACAAATTTTGATCGCTGGTATAGGCGTGAATGGTTTCTATATGTCCGCTTTCAATACCGAATTTATCGTTCAGCACCTTGAGCACCGGTGAGATTACGTTGGTTGTACAAGAAGCTGCACAGAACACATTTTCATCATTTTTCAGGTCCCGGTGATTTACACCGTACACGATATTGGGAATGTCTTTTCCCGGAGCTGTAAACAAAACCTGGTCAATTCCAGGGCGCAAATGAGCAGAAAGTCCGGCCCTGTCCCTCCAAACTCCTGTATTGTCAATTAACATAGCCCCTTCAATCCCGTGTTTTTTGTAATCGATTTCAGAAGGATTATTGGCAAATATCACTTTAACCCTGTTGCCGTTAATGATCCATTCTGAAGATTCAGGAGAGACTTTGACACTCCCTCCAAATTCGCCGTGAATAGAATCGGACTGAAGTAATGCGGCTCGCTTTTCCAATTCAAGTTTTCTATCTGCCAACTTTGATCGGATTACAACGGCTTTTAATCTAAGCTGATCACCTCTCCCGGTGAGTTCAATGATCCGTCTGGCCAACAAGCGGCCAATTCGGCCAAAACCGTACAATACAATATCTTTAGCTTGAATGGGAGCCTCCTCAGTTTGAATGGCTTTTTTGAATATATCGCGGAGAAATTCATTTAGATTCTGTTTAATATCAGCGCGTTCTTTAAAATCGGCTGCCAGTTTCCCAATATCGATACGCGAGGGTGCGAGATCGTCAATGGACTCAATCTGAGTGGCCACATCCAGGGTGTGGTCAATGTCGATGGGTTGAGAGGAATAGTTTTTGGAAAAACGGTGGTTGTGGATTATTTCACTGGGTCTGCTGTCGTAAATGTCTTTTCTGAACAGGATAAGTTCTATTCCACGGTCAAAACGCAGGCCGCCGGCAACTTTGATCAGCTTGAGGGCTTTTTTTTCATCCAGTCTCCACTGACTCAAAGTTTCATTAACACTTGTTTTTATATTTTTCATTGCAAGAGGGGGTTTAAAATTTCTGCAAAAATGGATATTTTTTTTCTTTAAAACAAGAAAGGGAAGCCCTTTTGAGACTTCCCTTCTGAATCTGATTTAAACTATAGAGTTTCCCAACTCAAAATTTCCTATAAAAGCCTATAGAGCTAAGTAGTTTTTCAATAATTTACTCCTCGAAGTGGCTCGCAATTTATTGATGGCTTTGTCTTTAATCTGTCTCACCCGCTCTCTGGTTAACCCAAACCGGTCTCCGATGTCCTCCAGAGACATGGGATGTTCGACCCCAATTCCAAAATAGAGTTTAATCACATCACTTTGCCTATCGGTCAGCGTTCCCAATGAGCGCTCGATTTCTTTGCGCAATGAGTCTGTGTAGTCCAAACCCAGATCGGTATCCGGCGTGGTGTTGTTTTCCAGCACATCCAACAGGGTATTGTCCTCTCCTTCGACAAAAGGGGCATCTACACTGACGTGACGCGAAGCCACTCCCAATGTTTTTTCAACCTCTTCAGAAGAAATTTCCAATTGATCCGAAAGTTCCTCGGCGGAAGGCTCCCGTTCGTATTCCTGTTCCAGTTCGGAGAATGCCCGGTTGATCTTATTCAATGATCCCACTTTGTTTAGGGGAAGTCGCACAATCCTTGATTGTTCGGCCAGTGCCTGAAGAATAGATTGTCTGATCCACCAAACGGCGTAGGAAATAAATTTAAAACCCCGCGTTTCATCAAACCTCTGTGCAGCCTTAATTAAGCCCAGGTTCCCCTCGTTGATCAATTCACTGAGCGAAAGCCCCTGATTTTGATATTGCTTGGCCACAGAAACGACAAATCGCAGATTGGCCTTGGTCAATTTTTCAAGAGCTTCCTGATCGTCCTCCTTGATCCTTTTGGCCAAGTCCACCTCTTCTTCCGGAGTGAGCAGGTCGACCTTGCCGATTTCCTGTAAGTATTTTTCGAGAGATTGACTCTCCCGATTGGTAATGGATTTAGTTATTTTTAACTGTCTCATTCAATAGTCTTTTTTATTCGAACTAATTACATACAAAAAATGTGCCTATTGAGAAATGGATGAAGCAAAACTCAAAGACACAAAATTTAAACACTATAAACTCTTTGTGAAAATTATAATTGCGTTATTCATATTATTTGAAAACCCGGTCCATTTATTTGGCACGCAAAATTATATGTAACAAAGTCCTTTTTGGATAAAAAGTTCAATTTATTATAATTTATGCGATAAAATTTATAAATAGGGTCAAAATTGATTTAATTTGCGCCACCAATAATATTGGTTATGCGAATTAAAAAATAGATTTAATTGTGCTATTAAAAAAAGAGTGTGTATAATACCGCGTTTTAATAGATCAATCAGTCAATAAAAAATGAAACAAATGAAAAGGGAAAAATTTGATATGGAGTTTCTTTTTAAAGCTTCTCCTGCGATACTATACAAGTTCTTCACTGCACCCTCTTGTCTTGTCCGTTGGTTTTGCGACGGAGTCGACATACAGGAAGACACCTACACCTTTTCCTGGGAGGGATATGAGGAAGTCGCTGAATTGGTAGACGATATTGAAGAGGAGCGATTGAGATTCAGATGGCTGGACGCCGAATCCGAAGATGAATATTTTGAGTATCGCTTGAGTTCCTCGGCCGTGACAGGTGAGACCATACTGGAAATCACTGATTTTGCTGACGAGGGTGAAGTAGACGACCAAAAGCAGCTTTGGTCAAATCAAATCAGTCAATTGAAAAAAGAAACGGGGGGATAGCAAGTCACGCATACTTAAGCCGGCCCAAGTATGGTGTCAAGCCCCTTCCGGTGCGAGTTTTACTTTTAGCCCATTTAATTCAGCGCTTATTTTTATCTGGCATCCGAGTCTGCTGTTGTCTTCTACGTCAAACGCCTGGTCCAACATATCCTCTTCAGCATCTGTGGGTTCCGGCAATGAGTGGGTCGAAAGTACATAGACGTGACAGGTAGAGCAAAGAGCCATTCCACCACAGGTTGCTTTTACATCTAAATCAGAGCCCTTCATTACCTCCATTAAATTGAGGTTCATATCCACGGGAACTTCAATAGTGTGTTCACTGCCCTCTCTGTCTGTTACGAATACGACAATTTCACTGTTTTCCATTATGATAAGCCATCAATACCGGTTACGGTGGTGTATTTAAATGAAATCTTTTTATCGGGATTTACAATTTTAAATGCGGATTGGCACATTAAGGTCGCTTCGTGAAATCCGCACAATATGAGTTTGAGCTTTCCCGGATAAGTATTAATATCCCCTATTGCAAACAAGCCGTGAATATTGGTAGAATAATCAAAGGTATTTACTTTAATCGCATTGTTTTCTATTTCCAATCCCCAGTCTCCAATAGGCCCCAATTTAGGAATCAACCCAAATAGAGGAATAAAGTGATCGACCTCAAGCTTAATGGCACCTTCCTTTTTGTGATTCACATCAACTGCCTGTAACCGCCCGTTTCCGGACAAGCCAACAACCTGTGCGCTCGTCAATAGATTGATGCGCCCCTGTTGGCTGAGTTCTTTTATCTTTTCAACAGAATCGAGCGCTCCCCTAAATCCCTCGCGGCGGTGAACCAGCGTAACTTCACTGGCCACTTTAGCCAGATAAATGGCCCAGTCCAGTGCAGAATCTCCCCCGCCTGCTATTACTATCCGTTGGCCGCGATAGACTTCCGGATCCTTCACTATATAAGAAACCCCTCGGTCCTCGTAATCCGATATATTGGAAATGGGAGGTTTCCGAGGTTCAAAGGAACCGAGTCCTCCCGCAATAGCCACTACAGGGGCGCGGTGTTGGGTTCCTTTATTGGTAGTCACTACAAACTGTCCATTTTCCTGTTTGTCAATGGTTTCAGCTCTTTCACCTAAAGTAAACCCCGGATTAAAAGGAGCGATTTGTTCCATCAAATTATCGACCAACTTTCCGGCCATCACTTCGGGAAAACCGGGTATATCGTAGATGGGCTTTTTGGGATAAATTTCAGTCAATTGTCCACCGGCCTGGGGTAGAGAGTCAATTAAATGACATCTCAAGCGCAGCAGTCCGGCTTCAAAAACAGCAAACAATCCGGTTGGCCCGGCACCTATAATTAATATATCTGTCTGGATCATTCAAAAATTCTTTTACCACTATAGTCAAATTACACCCAATGATTCACTAACTTAAATAACATTTATTCACCGGTAAAGTTGGCTTTTCTCTTCTCCATAAAGGCACTAACGCCTTCTTGAAGGTCCTTGGAATCCATGCATTTTCCAAAGGATTCTACCTCTTCCTCATATCCGTCTAGTTTGGGATCGTAATAGGCATTTACGCATCTGATAATCTCGGTTATGGCCAGGGGAGCGAGTCCTCCTATTGTATTGAGTATCTCCACGCAGCGCTCCCTCAGGGAATCGGCTTCTACCACTTCGTTGACCAATCCGAGTTCCAATGCCCTTTCGGCCTTGATCATTTCCGCGGTGAGCAACAGGTAAAGGGCTTGAGCTTTTCCTATGTAACGAGGCAAACGCTGAGTAGCAGCATAACCCGGAGTAAGCCCAAGTTTTGCCTCCGGTTGGCCCATTTTTGCATTGAAGGAGGCGATTCTGAGATGACAGGCCATAGCCAGTTCCAGTCCACCACCCAATGCAAACCCATTAATGGCGGCTATGACGGGTATAGGGGAATTTTCAAATTTATTAAATACCTCATTGCCCTGTTTGGATAACTGTTTTCCACCTTCAAAACCTAACTCGGGGAATTTTTTTAAATCTGCACCCGCAGCAAAGGCTTTATCCCCTGAACCTGTGAGGATAATTCCGGCAGGACGGTTTTCGAGATTAAGGATTTCATCCAGTGCATTACCCAACTCTTCGATGGTTTCATAATTCAATGCATTCAGTGCTTTGGGCCTGTTAATGGTAATGGTGGCAATTTTAGCATCCACCGCGACCTCTATATTTTCAAATTTTGTCATAAACTTAGTATTTTTTGGTCATCGATTACTTCCCCTATTCGACAGCTTTACCCCTCAAATTGTTTAAAACTACCTCAGGAAAGAAGTATCGCAATATGCAGTCATAAAACTTTATATTTTTCACAGCGCAAAGATAAAAAATTAAGGCTTTAGGGCAGCTAATTCAGAAGGTCTTTGATTGTGAAATGAATTTTATCCCGTGCAATACTATAAATAACGAGTTAAATTGTTGGAAAGGAAAATTTTAAATCCAAAAATTACACCCATTCAAAAAGCACCACCGGTGGAATTAAAAACAACATGGCCACAATCGAAAAGATGAGGAGCAGTTTCCAAACCCACTGGAACCATATCTGGTAAGGAATTTTTGCTATGACCAATATACCCATCAGGACCCCTGAGGTAGGAACAATTAGATTGGTAATTCCATCTCCCAACTGGTAGGCGAGAACAGCAGTCTGCCGGGAGAAGCCCATAAGGTCGCTCAACGGAGCCATGATAGGCATAGTGAGGGCCGCCTGACCCGAACCGGAGGGAACAAAAAAGTTTAAAAAGGTCTGGAGAAAAAACATCAATTGAACGGAAAGGTAAGCGGGCAAACCCTCCGTAAGTCCTGCTGCGAAGTCGAGCATGGTGTGGATAATTCTTCCGTCTTCTGCAATGACCAAAATTCCCCTGGCCAACCCGATGACCAATGCAGCCATGACCATTTCTTCCGCACCCTTCACAAAGGCATCTGAGGCCTTTTTTACTGACAGTCTTCCCACTGCAGCACAGGCGAGACCCAATCCGAAAAACAAGGCGGAAATTTCGGGTATGTACCAATCGTGCTTATTGACTCCATACACCAGCAAAACCAGTGACAAGCCGAGCATTCCTAAAACCAGTTTATTATTGATCGTAAAACGGTCAGAACCGTTGTCAAAATCCGTAAGGTCTCTTTCCCGGTCGATATCATACATGGGACTGAAAGAGGGGTTTAGTCTGATTTTTTTCATGTATCTCATGACAAACCAAATAGCGATACTAGTAAAAACCAACCAAATCAATAATCGGTAATAAAATCCTGAAAACACTGGCACTTCAGCAATGCCCTGTGCAATTCCAATGGTGAAGGGATTTAGAAAAGCACCGGCAAATCCGGCTCCGGCCCCTACAAATGGAATAGCTACTCCGGTGACAGAATCGTACCCCATTCTAATGGTCAGTGGAATGGTAATCAAAATAAAGACCAAAACCTCCTCTGCCATGCCAAAAGTAGCTCCACCCAATGAAAAGAAGAACATCAAAACGGCCAGCATCACGCCTTTTAGTTTGGGATAGGCTACAGAGAGGGATACTATGGATTTCAATCCGGAATTGATGGCTCCCGTAGCCTGAATTACTTTGAACGCCCCTCCTACAATGAATACAAAAGCGATGATGGAAGCTGCGGAAACCATCCCGGCGAAAGGGGCCTGAAGAAACGAAAAGAAACCCTGTGGCTCTGATTCTACCTGGTGGTAGGTTCCGGGCAATACCACTTCCCTACCCTGTTCATTAATGGCTGTCTCAAACATCCCCGCGGGAATAATCCAGGTCATGACACCCACCAGGGCCATTATAAACAATACGATGGTTACCGCATCGGGAATTAATTTCAACCAGGATTTATTGGACATACAGACAGTTTAAAAGAAAAAGTAAACCAGGTTTATTTATGGGGGTTTCATCTTGAATAATTGGGTAAAGTTATAAAAAAATTGGAAAGTCAAATTACCTGTAGATCTAAAATTACTATCTAAAGCTGAGGGTAAATAAAAAGGGGAAATTAAATAGCTTAATGGCTATAAAAAAGTAAATCCCAACAGGAAGCAAATCATTGCACTGAGGATAAGTTTAGCTTTCCACCGTACAGGTGGGGGTGAATAATATTTACTTCCGGCTCAAGCATCAATCCAAATTCTGCGTAAACAGCGGATTGAACTTCCGCGGCATGAGCCACCAGTTCAGCAGCTTTGGCGCTTCCTATATTTACCAGTACCAAAGCTTGTTTTTCAAAGCATCCCACCTGTCCATTGTATTTCCCCTTAAATCCGCATTGTTCAATCAACCAGCCGGCCGGGATTTTCACCTGCTGGTCGTCTATTGGGTAAAAAACCAAGTCCGGGTGTTTTTCCATGATAAGGTCAGCTTTAGAGCACGGGACTACTGGGTTTTTGAAAAAACTCCCCGCATTGCCGATCACTGCAGGATCGGGCAACTTAGACTGTCTTATTTCAATAACGGACTCAAAAACATCTCTAATTACAGGACTTTCAATACCCTTGTCCTCGAGGTAGTTTTTTAGTGCTCCGTAAGTGAGGTTGAGTTGGTGATCCCGATGAGTGAGTTTAATCCACATATCGGCAATGATCACTTTTCCCATCAATCGGTTTTTAAAAACACTGTCTCTGTACTTCATTTCGCAGGCCTCGTGGTTGTAAACCTGAAATTTTCCTGTGTCGAGATGAAAAGCCTTGAGGCAGACCAAAACATCTTTCATTTCAACGCCGTAAGCACCAATATTTTGAATAGGTGCGGCACCTGTTTTGCCGGGTATGAGGGCGAGATTTTCAATTCCACCGTAGTTTTGATCGACAGTCCATTTAACAAATTCATGCCAATTCATACCCGCTCCGACATTTACCAATACTTCATTACCGCTCTCTCTGCTGTGCAATTTCTGCATATTGATGTGTACCACCAAACCGTCGAAAAAATCAGGCAATAGAACATTGCTGCCTCCCCCTAAAATTAAATAGCTATTGAATTTTGTTAACAATTCCGGTAATTCCTGAAGTTCGGCTTCAGTATCCACACGCACAAAACCCTTGGCTATGCTGTTCAAGCCAAAAGTATTAAATCCTTTCAATAGGTAATTTTCCTCGATCCTCATCCCATTCAAAAACGATACGTTGTGTAATAACTGTGCAAAGGTAAGTGAGTTTTTGTACTGAAAAGAAAAATGCAGTTGGTAAAATTTTTCAAAATTAAAGTAGTAAATCAAAATAATTTCAATATCCTGGTTTTCTACCCCCACTTTGATGCCCGTAAGTGCCAATTAATTATTATTTTCTTAGATTTGTCGCAAAAAACTATGATAACAGGAAGTTTAAATACTATTAAAGTACCATTGGTTAAATTTTTCTTCTCCAGTATATGCGTGTTCTTTTTCTATTCGGTTTCACCGATATTTCACAGTCCACTCAATGCTCAGGAGAAATCCAATAAATCTACCTTATTAATTGCGGAGGTGATGAAAGGAGAAGAATTTGTAGGTTATTTACCGGAAAACATCAGATGGCATCCAGATAACCAGCGTATTCTTTTCAGTTGGAATCCCGAGATGGAAATCATTCGCAGTACTTATCAATGGAATATTGACGGAGACCAATTTCCTGCATTGTTGAGCCCGGAGGAAAGGATAAGTTTACCTACGGGTGGAGATTACAATCAGGAGAGAACAAAAATGGTGTACGTCAATCAGGGGGACCTTTTTGTGTTGGACCTGGAGGAAAACGAGTCGATCAGATTGACGCGAACTCATAATAATAAAACCAATCCCAGGTTCACCACCGATGGCAATTCCATAACCTATACACTTAATAGCAACCTTTATGTCCGCAATTTAAATAGTGGTTTGATTGAACAACTCATTCGTTTCGAGCGCGGAAATGAATCCAGTGAATCGCCCGTTTCAAAATCGGAAAATTGGATGAAAAACGATCAGTTAGAACTGTTTGAAGTGCTCCGCCACAGAAAAGCTCAACAAGAACTACAAAAGGAGAGAAATGAGGATGGAAAAGAGGATCCGATTTATACTGTTTATACAGGTAAAAAATCGGTTTCTAATCAACAACTCTGCCCCAACAATCGGTTCATTACCTTTCGATTGTCGGAGAATCCCGATCTCACCTATACCGATGTCCCCAATTACGTAACAGAATCCGGACAGGTTGAAAACCTGCGGTCACGTCCCAAGGTGGGCCACCCACAGGCAGAATTTGAATTTTGGATATACGATATGAAGAGAGATACTCATTATAGGGTAGGTACGGAACAAATACCGGATATCCGCAAAAAACCCGATTTTATGCGTGAATACCACTCGGAAGAGGACGGAGATTACAAAGAGGAATTCGAAGAAGACAGGGATGTTGTATTTCACGGCCCTTTTTATTCCAAAAGAGGTACTGCAGTAGTGGTTATCCGTTCTCTCGACAACAAAGATCGATGGATTATGAAGCTCAATATGGAAGAAGCATCCCTTGATCTAATGAATCACCAAAGAGATGAGGCATGGATAGGTGGCCCCGGCATCAGCAACTGGAACTACACCGAAGGGAATATAGGATGGCTGGAGAACGATACCCATTTTTATTTTCAGTCGGAGGAAACCGGTTATTCTCACCTCTACCTGATCGATATGGAAACAATGGAGAAAAAAGCACTGACTTCCGGCTCCTGGGAAGTTATCCAGGCAAAGCTGTCTCACGATGGGAAAATCTTTTATGTCACTGCCAACAAAGAAGGGCCTCACGAACACCATTTCTATCACCTTTCGGTCGAGGATGGGAAACTTGAAAAAATTACTTCACTAAAAGGTGGACACCAGGTGACAGTATCCCCTGACCAAAATCACCTGGCTATTCGGTATTCATTCAGCAATCAACCCTGGGAGTTGTATTACATGCCCAATAAGGCAGGCGAGGAAATGAAAAAAGTCACCCATTCCACCACACCTGCTTTCGATGCACACGAATGGCGCATTCCGGAACTCGTGAATATCCAGGCCACAGATGGAACGAATGTACCCGCGCGCTTGTACCGGCCTGACTCAGAACGCAACAATGGAGCAGCGGTGATTTTTGTACACGGCGCCGGTTATCTTCAGAATGTACATCATTGGTGGAGTTCCTATTTCCGGGAATATATGTTCCACCACATACTCTCTGACAATGGGTATACTTTGCTCGATATAGACTTCCGTGCGAGTAGTGGCTACGGGAGGGATTGGCGGACAGCCATATACCGGCACATGGGAGGTCTGGATCTCAGCGACCAGGTAGACGGTGCCCGGTGGTTGATTTCCAACTGTGATATTGATCCGGAACGCATCGGAATTTACGGGGGTTCCTATGGCGGTTTTATATCCATCATGGCGATGTTTAACGAACCGGAAACATTTGCCGCAGCAGCTGCTTTGCGCTCGGTTACGGACTGGGCACATTACAATCACGGCTATACCTCAAATATTCTCAACACTCCGTTAGAGGACAGTACTTCCTACCGAAGGAGTTCTCCCATTTACCACGCCTCTGGTTTAAAGGGGCCTCTGCTTATGTTGCACGGGGTTATCGACGTCAATGTCCAGTACCAGGATGTGGTGCGGTTGAGTCAAAAGCTTATCGAACTGGGAAAAGAGGATTGGGAACTGGTGGCCTATCCATTGGAAGACCACGGTTTTGCAGAATCGTCGAGTTGGAGCGACGAATACAGAAGAATTTTTTATTGGTTTGAGCGGTATTTGAGGGAGTGAGTAATATTAAATCGCCCTTACAGGGCTCGAATTGGCAGGGGCATACACACACTGAGGTTATATACTCAGCCCCTTCAGGGCTGCCTGCCTATATCACCGCTTCGCGGTTCACTCACTCAATGGTCCCCCTGACCTTTGCCTGCTTTAAGTAGGATCGTTGGCAAACCACCCGCTGGTAGACTGGCTCACTTTCTTCGAGGTTCGTTCATTTGGAGGGCCACTTGACCTCCACCTTTCAGACACATTCTCTCACTCACTCAATGGTCCCCCTTACCTTTGCCTGCTTTCAGCAAGATCATTCGTTCAGTATCCAATTTTAACTGGTGATAAAAAGGCATTTGGGCAGGCTTTTCTCAATCGAAACCACTGGTCTTTAAGTTTCTGTTTTCTGAGTTTCCCCAGGACTTCTCTGCGTACAGGTATTGATACCTCCGGATATTCGTAATTTAGGGATTCACATACTTCTTGAATGGTAGACAGATGAGTTTGATACTTTTGCCGACCGTAAGTACTGATCTTTACTGCCTGAGCAGCTTCCCGAATAAAGGCCTGCAATTCAGGTGGTAGCTTGGTAAAAGCCCCCAGACTACCCTTCTTTACGGGTTCGGTCTCGTCGTAATTCCAACCTTTTAAGCGGGTGGTGAAATCCGCTTCAATACCACCCATATTCGTCATATCAGGTTGGAAATCCACCTCCAAAAAACCACATATTTTTTCCAATGTAGATTCAGGTTTCATAACCAGGTCCTCGTATTTAACCAGATGATACCTGCTGTCTTTTTCACAACTCATGGCAGCCGCAGTATTGAGTAAATAAATGCACAGGGCGTTGTACTCCGGAATTCCGCGTCTGAGGAGCGAGCTCAATGTATCGAAGGGGTCTCGGGTAATGTGGATGACTTTTCCCACGGGAAATGTCTGGAGAAAATATCTAAAACAGGCTGCATTGGAAGGGGTTTTTTCGACCCATATTTGCGCATTATTTGTCAAGAGAGGTCGCTTGAAAAAGCGATTGCAAAACTCGGGAAAACTTTTTGAATCCTTGACCTCAGACCTCAACTCCGATTCTGTCCATCCGAATCCTGAATGCAATAAATCCATTCCCCTTAAATACAAGAAGGAATGGTTAGGTAGGGCCTGAACTCCCTTTTTAAAAATCCTACCCTTGTGCGATTCCCAATCTTGATATAGTTTTTTCTTACAGAATAAAGACGTCTCCACCCCTGCAAATATCTTTGAATGGTTGTTCAGTAAATTTTTTAAAAGGGAACTCCCTGTACTACCAGATCCTCCAATGAGCACACACATAATTTAAAGTATATAAAGTAAACAATTAATAAAGAAATGGAAGATACGCTAAACTGCAGTTAAGAAATAAGGTCCTACTTCAAATCAAATGCACTTGAGCGATTTAATACAGGTACTTTACAAAAGGAGGTCTTTTACATTCTCAGGAGGCCTGCCCACCACTGCCTTGTTTCCCGAGACAACCACTGGCCTTTCCATTAGTTTTGGGAAATCAACCATAGCCTGAATTGCCTCTGAATCGGACAACTCCTTTTTTCCGAAATTTTCTTTATAAATCTTTTCAGATTTCCTCAGCAACTGATTGGGGTTGATATTCAATTTTGTGCAAAGGCCCGAGAGTTCCTTTGTGTCCAGCGGAGTTTTCAAGTACTCCACCACTTCCGGATCAATACCTTCATCGCGCAATATTTGCAAGGTTTCCCTGCTTTTTTTACATCTGGGATTGTGGTAAATGGTAAAATTCATTTTAATTTTTTTTTACATGCAATGATAAAACACTCCACATCAGAGTATACACAAAGAAAATAAATAATCTATTTTTCAAGCTGTTTTTGAAAAAGAGTTTTTATTGGGGAAGAAAAGTATCCTTTCCGACAATACCCTATCAGAACAAAAAGAATGTTTTTACAAAAAATTATTTTATAGCTTTGCGTGCTGAATAATTCAAATCCACAGTTATGATTAAACCCAGAAATGGTATTTCCATTCGCAAGACGCTGGGCCCGGGCTTATTGCTTGCCGGAGCTGCAATTGGGGTGTCTCATTTGGTTCAGGCCACCCGGGCGGGAGCGGATTACGGATTTGATCTTTGGTGGATATTGGTTTTTGCATGTGTCACCAAATATCCATTTTTGGAATTTGGCCCTCGGTTTACTGCTGCTACGGGTGATAACTTGATTGCAGGGTATTGGAAATTGGGAAAATTCCCCTATTGTGCTTTTGTTTTTATTACTGTGGGAACCATGTTTATTGTCCAGGCCGCTGTCACCATTGTTACTGCAGGTCTGGCAGAGCAGTTGTTTAAACTGGGGTGGAACCACTTCACCTGGAGTGTCGTCATTCTAGGCAGTTGTGTTTTTCTTTTGATGGTTGGAAGATACCGGGGACTGGACCTCACTATGAAAATTATCATTTCGGTATTGTCGCTCGGGACTCTCGTAGCTGTTTTATTGGCTTTGGGAACAGGTGCTGCCGGGGATGTCGCAAAGATCACCCCGCCTTCATATTGGAATACAGCGGGTTTGGCTTTTATCATTGCTTTTATTGGATGGATGCCCATCCCCATAGATTCAGCCGTTTGGCATTCCATTTGGATGAAGGAAAAGTCAAGGCAAAACGACCATCGCGCCAGTATGAGAGAAGCTCTGTTTGACTTTAATTCGGGCTATTTCATCGCTGCAGGATTAGGACTTCTGTTTTTCCTCCTCGGTGCACTTATTATGTTCGGTACTGAGACCTCTTTTTCCAGCAACAGTGTAACATTTTCAAGTCAATTGGTTGAATTGTACGGGAAAACGCTGGGTGTATGGAGCGAATCCATCGTTTCCATCGCTGCATTCACCGCAATGGTCAGCACCACCCTCGCAGTTACAGATGCCTATCCCAGGGTATTTTCCAATCTTCACGATGTAAGAAAAAATAAAAATTGGCCTCAGAGTTACGCGAAAAAAAGAATTTATAATCTATCCCTTTTGTCTATACCCGTAATATCACTTTCTATACTTTTCTTTCTCACCGGTTCCTTTACCCTGCTCATTGACTTCGCTGCAGGCCTTTCGTTTTTATCTGCACCCATATTAGCGTGGTTTAATTACAAATTGGTGACCGGGCCTCAAATGCCGGATGCAGATAAACCCAATAAACACTATCGTGTTTTCTCTTTCCTGTGCTTTGTATGTTTGGCCCTGTTTGCATTGTTGTATTTGCTTTTTAGATTGGGATTGTTTTAACGGCCTCAGGTATTTGAATTCATCCGATATTTTAACTTTTTAATAAAAACTTTCAATGGGCTTTCTTCCTCGTTGATTCCAACTACTTTACATATTTGAAATTTCCCACTGTAAGAAGGGATCTTTTTTAAATACATATTTATTTAAAAATATACTTTAACTTGGTTTAAATTTATTGTAAAATACTTGTTTATATATTAAATATTTATTTAATTTGTAATTAATTTGAGCTATCTTAGTTCCAAAATCATTTTGTAATGCGTTATTTACTACCTCTTTTACTTATGTTTTGCGGTTTAAATATTCATTACGGCAACGTCGTGACTCAGTATCAGACGGTAGCCAAAAATGGAGATGGAATCATCACACTTTTGCAGAGATACGGACTGCACACCGAAAAATGCAATTACGATGAATTTTACGCACTGAATAATTTATATCACGAATCTCCACTGATAAAAGGCCGTAATTACAAATTGCCTATTAAAGTGTATAATTACGACGGTAAAAGTATTCGAACTACTGTAGGAATTGACAATTGGGATCAGGCAGTGGCCATTCAGCGGTACAATGACAATCAACACTCCAGGGGGAATTTGAAGGAAGATTATCGAAAAGGGGGTGAACTCTGGGTTCCTCACCATCTCTATAATTGTTACCACCATGAAGCAACTGCGGTTGCCGCTTCTGTAAAGACATTAAATTTTCCATTGTTTGGAGAAAATTACGCAGAGGTGTTGATTAAGAGTAATCGATTGCAGGACAAAGTGTTTTATTTAAAAAGTGGCCACGGGGGGCCCGATCCAGGAGCCATGGGAACCTACAATGGAAATACGATATGCGAAGACGAATACGCCTATGATGTCACTTTGAGATTGGCGAGGTATTTAAAATCGCACGGCGCGACGGTTTTATTAATTGTGGAAGATCCCTACGACGGCATCAGGGACGATCAGATTCTATTGTGTGACAATACAGAAAGGCATTACGGCAGAAGGAGAATTCCCATCAATCAATTGAGCAGACTGACAGAGAGAGCCAATATTATCAATCAGCTATACCGCGAGCAGCGCAACAGAGGAAAAAAAGACCACCTTGTGGTTTCGATTCACATTGATTCCCGTGGAAATCACCAACAACAAGATGTTTTTTTTTACTATTACAATCGCAGCAATACGGGTCGAAAAGTTGCCAAAAATCTTCACTCCACTTTTAACGAAAAATATAGAATTCACCGAAAGGATGGAAGCTATAGTGGAACGGTCTCTGCCCGAAATTTATACATTCTCAGAAAAACTACCCCACCTGCTGTTTTCGTAGAACTGGCCAATATCCAAAATCCCATCGATCAAAAGAGAATTATACTACCCTCCAACAGGGATATTTTGGCCAAATGGATGTTTGAAGGATTGTCTGGTTTTGCACCCTAAATCCTAAGAAAAGTACATGAGATTACACCCCCTCATTTCAGAACCGTCCAAGCGGCCCATAACTTCGAATTGATTGTTTTCCCGCAACACACCAATATCCATAGTGGAAATAAACGGCAGGGTATCGTAATTGGCTAAATCAATTATATTAATACCGCCTGCCTTTCCCATTTTTTCCAGAGAGAGTGGATCGTTAATTTCTCTGGTAATTACCCTCATTAAAGGCCCCGGACTGAACAAACCATTTCCTTCAGAGTAGGCCTGAGAAAAAATTTCCGTCATGCCGTATTCAGAATGAATTCTATCGAGGCCCAGGGATTCCGATAGCGTCCGGTGCAATTCCAAACGGGTCATTTCCCTGCGCCTCCCTTTCATCCCTCCTGTTTCCATCACAATAAAATTATCAGTGAGTAAGCACTCCCTGATTTCTGCGAGATCTAAAAGCGCAAAACTCACTCCTATCAAAACTGTTTTTTTGTCGCTTTCAACAGCGCAATTCAATACCTTTTTAAATGATTCATCAATTCCTGAAAACAAGCCACAGCATTTGGAATTCTCGGATCTATTTATGAATTCCGATACCATATATACCAGGGAAGAGTCTTTCTGTTGGATATAATTGGGCAATAACCCAATCCATTGATAATCTTCCATTGGACCGTAAATTGATTCGAAGGTATTGACACAAACTTCGCTGTACCATTTAGGGGAATTTACATAGTGATGTGATCGTTTTTGTCCGGTAGTGCCACTGCTCTTAAACACCATTTTTTCATTCCACTTTCCGGCCTTTATAATACGGTGTTTAAAAAAATCAACCGGCATACAAGGAATTTTGGAGTAGTGATCTATAACACTTAAATTCGCTTGAAGTAACTCAATAAATTCAACGTACAACGGATTGTATCTTGATTGAAAGTTAAATACTTTCAGAGCGCATTCATTAAAGTTGTCGCACTTGTTTTCAAGTAGCAATTTTACCGAACGCATTACTTCATTTCTCTCTAAATGGAAATCTTTCGTCATGGTATGGAACAATAGAGTGCAAATATTTATTAAAAATACATACTATTCAACCCCATACCAAAGATTTTATCGTTTAGGTAATATAAATAGTCTTTGACCAATTGATTTTATTCCTGGATATTCAGTTTATTATAGAATAGAATGTGCCAGCGGTAAAAAGAAAATTTTCGAACGACATGAACCGATATGTTTTACTAATGCTATTCTTCACTGCCCTTGTGTATTCATGTGCCAATTCTCCGGGGTTTCCGGATAAACCCGACATTGAATTTGTCGAAATGGAGAATAATACGGTGGCCCAATCCAGTCAGATGGACTCTGTGGTGTTTGTCATTTACTTTGAGGATGGCGATGGCAACCTGAGACCGGTAGATCAGGAAGCCAATGTTTTTTTGATGGATTTGCGCGACAGCACCATCGCATTTGCTTTTGCCAGTCCGGATATCCCCACAGAGGGATCCGGCAATGGAATAAAGGGAACCATGAGACTCCATGCCAACATTCTAAGGGGTGATATTTGCTGTATATACGAGTCGGGGCAACCCCCATGTACTCCGGCAATACCCATTCGCACCGATTCCCTGTATTACGACCTCTATCTTTTCGACGAGGACGGAAAAAGAAGCAATACTGTTAAGGCCGGGCCCATTGTCTTGATTTGTGACTAGGTTTATTTTTACTATTTAAACCTCAATACTTTGACAGGGTCCACTTTTGAAATCACTGAGGCCGGGATCATTAAAATGAGCATAATGATACCCACAAAAACAAAATTCAACAAGAGGATTTGATCCCATGGAAAGTGCACAGGAGCCACATCTAAATAATAGTCTGCCTCATTGAGTTTGATGATTTCAAATTGATATTGGATATAAGCTAGCCCCAAACCCACTGCATTTCCAATAAATACCCCTTTAAAAATCAGGTGAAGTGCGTAGTATAGAAATATATTCCTTATGAATTGATTGGTCGCACCTACGGATTTCAAAACTCCAATCATCCGCGTTCGATCGAGAATCAAGATCAACAAACTGGTGGTCATCGTAATGATTCCCACTATTAGCATCAGAATTAGAATTACTTTTTCGTTGATATCCTGCAGTTCAAGCCACTCGAATATGACGGGAAATCTTCTGGTAATGGGTTCCGATGTCAATTCGGCCGGCAGTAGATCCAGGTAAATATATTCGTTGAAATATTCGATATCCGATACGTAATCCAGAAATATTTCAAATCCGCTCACTTTGTTTTTATCCCAACCCAATATTTGTTGAATGAGCAACTGATCCACCAGGGCAAATCTGCGGTCGTACTCCTCCAGGCCGGTTTTGTATATACCCTTCACCTCTACCCTTCTTCTTCTCTGCTGATTTTCAATAATAAAATTGATAATGATGGGATCGCCTACCTCCAATCGGAGGCGCTGTGCAGTCTGGTCAGAAACTATTATAGCTCTTTCTGCAAGACTGTCACTGAATTCCAAAATTTCTCCCTGTCTTAGGTATTCCGACATATAATCCCAATCGAAATCCGGTCCAATCCCCTTCAAAATAATCCCTTCAAAATCATCGGCAGTAGAAAGGATGGCCGCCTGATTTACAAAGGAGTGGATTTGTTTTACGCCCCCACGTGTGTGTTTTAACCGTTGATATGACCCTATGCCAATATCGGTAAATGGAAGCACCATTGGACTTTCGTAACTCAAACCTTTAAGAGTGTCAAGGTGAGCTACAAAATCCCTGTTTTTTTCTATAGGTAAGGTTTCGACAGACCTCCAGGAACCGGTATGAGTCACGTGTATATGTCCCCAAAATCCAAAAACCTTGTTTCTGATCTCGGATTTAAAACCCGTAACCATACAAGTAGAAACGATAATTACGGCCAGGCAAAGGGAAAGACTGGTTATTCCTACATTGAGTATGGTGTGAGTAAAACCCCCTTTGTTATTAATTATTTTTTTACCTATAAAAAGTATTTCCCTCACCTTCAATACCGTTTTAGCTGCTTTTAAATATGCAATGCTCTGTTGTCGGTTGCAGCCAACGCAGCTTCTTTAACGGCTTCTGCATAGGTCGGATGGGCGTGGCTCATTCGGGCGATATCCTCAGCTGAACCTCTGAATTCCATTACTGCGACAGACTGGGCAATCAGATCAGCTGCACGCGGGCCTACGATGTGTACTCCCAACACTTCATCCGTTTTTTTGTCTGCAATAATTTTCACTATTCCCTCAGTATCTCCGCTGGCTCTACTGCGTCCAAGCGCTTTAAAGGGAAATTTACCCACTTTGTATTCGACTTCCCTGGATTTTAATTCTTCTTCGGATTCGCCTACTGCAGCAAATTCAGGCCAGGTATACACTACCGAGGGAATGAGGTTGTAATCGATATGAGGCTTTTGCCCTGAGATATGTTCGGCTACAAAAACACCTTCTTCCTCTGCTTTGTGAGCGAGCATAGCTCCGCGAATAACGTCGCCAATGGCGTATATATGAGGAACAGAAGTTTGAAGATTTTCATTAACGGGAATGCGCCCTTTATCGTCGGTAGCCAGTCCTGCATTATCGAGATTAACCCCTTCGGTAAAGGGACGGCGGCCGATGGAGACCAGGCAATAGTCCGCCTCAATATTCTGAATATCGTCGGTATTTTTCTTTTTATAGCCAACTTTTACTTTATTTTTGGACACCTTTACTTCTTCAACTCCGTGACTGAGATGAAATTTTATCCCTAATTTTTTTAGAGACTTCATCAGTTCTTTACTGCAGTCTGTATCCATTCCGGACAATATCCTGTCCATATACTCAATGACGGTGACCTCTGTTCCAAGGCGGGCAAAAACAGATCCGAGTTCCAAACCAATTACACCCCCTCCAACGACAACCATTTTGTTAGGCACTTCTTTAATATTCAGGGCTTCTGTGGAACTGATCACACGTTTTTTATCGTAGTTAAAAGACGAGGGCATGTGGGGTTTAGAGCCTGTGGCAATTATAATTTTTTCTGCCTCGAGCAAATGCTCTTCCTTTTCAGAAACCACTTTTACTTTGTGCTTGTCCACAAAAGATCCGAGCCCGTAAAATACATCGACCTTGTTTTTTTTCATTAAAAAATCCACCCCTTTGCTGGTTTGTGAAACCACCTCATTTTTTCTTTTAATCATTTGCGGCATATTCACCTTCAGCTTTTCGAGGTCAATTCCGTGGTCGGAAAAACTCTTGTAGGCGTTGTGGTAATGCTCGGAACTATCGAGTAAAGCTTTTGAGGGAATGCATCCCACGTTCAGGCAGGTACCACCCAGTGTCGGGTATTTTTCAATCAATGCGGTTTTCATATCCAATTGTGCTGCTCTGAGGGCGGCTACATATCCCCCCGGTCCGGACCCAATGACGATCAGGTCGTAGGCTTTGGTTTTATTGCTCATATTATTTTAATCTTTCTTTTTGTTAGGCCTATTTGAATTATTTCCTTTTTGATTTTTATGATTCCGCTTATTAGTTGTTTTACTATCCGAGCTGGATTGAGATTTATTTCCTCTGGGTTTGCTCCCTTTTCTTCCACCTTTACGTCTTTTTTTTCTGGCTTTTGGTTTGGACTCGGGCATTTCAAAACCCTCTGTCACATCTCCCGATTCTTCCTCTCTGTCAGAATTTGAGTCGTTGACCAAAATTTTTTCGCCCGGGAGTTCATCCGGAAATTCATTCTTTTTATTCATCGCCAATATTTCCTTAACCCTCTCAACGTCCAGAGCGACGAGTATTCCTCTACCCTTATCCGTTTCGTAGGAGTAAAACATCAAACGCTTGAAAATATCGCTTTTTATGAGAACAGCTCTTCCCATTTTGGTTATTAATTTGTCGGCCTTCTTTGGGAAGTGTTTTAAAGCGTCGATATAGGTATCTAACTCATAATTGAGACAGCACTTTAATCTTCCGCACTGGCCTGATAATTTAGCTTGGTTGATGGCCAAATTTTGATACCTGGCAGCAGAGGTGGAAACCGATTTAAAGTCCGTGAGCCAGGTAGAGCAGCACAACTCCCTTCCACAACTACCTATGCCCCCAATGCGGCCGGACTCCTGCCTGGCTCCGATTTGCCTCATTTCAATTTTGGTTCGAAATTCCTTGGCATAAGCCCTGACCAATTCCCTGAAATCTACTCTTCCGTCGGCGGTGTAGTAAAAAGTAGCTTTTCGCTGATCTGCCTGATATTCAACATCACCAATTTTCATTTCAAGGCTTAGCGTATTGACAATAGCACGTGCTTTGACGAGAGCAGGCCTCTCCATTTCCCTCGCACGTTCCATTTTATCGAGGTCCGATTCATTGGCCTTCCTCAGCACTTCGAGGTATACTTTATCTTCCCTGGCTTTTTTCTTTTTCATTTGTAGTTTTACCAGGTCACCACTGAGTGTTATTTTTCCCACATCGTAGCCCGATCCGGAATCCACTACAACAAAATCTCCGGTTCCTGTCCTGTTGTGGGTGGGATTGACAAAGAAATCCTTTCTGGAACCATTCTTGAAACTGACTTCAACCAGATCGGTTCCGCACGGATCTTCCAGATCCATTACAGCCAACCAATCGTAGGTATTTAATTTATTGCAACCGCCGGTGGAACAGTGTCCGTTGTTTCCACAACCGGCAGGTTCTCCTGTTTTATTAGTACTGCAGCCTGTACAAGCCATTGGATATATTTTTCATCAACAATTCAACAATTTTAAGCGCGTATTTGATTTTCAGAAAGACTATTTCTCAATACTTCGCCCAATTGAATAGTTGCCTGGGTCAATAAAATTTTTGTATTGGCAAATCGATCGACTTGATATAGGAACTTTTCAAAAAGGGTAGTTATTTTTTCAACATCCTCTATACCTAACATTTTAGAAAGTTTCTCAATCGACTGGGTAACTTCCGTATCCATTCCCTCAATTTTGCCTCTGTATTTATTTTTAATCAGCTGGTTGAAATAAAATATTCCAAACCTGATGAGATTTCTCACTTTTTCCTTGTCTCCTGTTTTGTGGAACTCCTCCACAAACTCAATGGTTGCCATAGGGTTTCTCCTAAAAGCAATACGCGTCCAGTTTAAAAACTCAATATCGATATCGGCTTGATTTTCTCCCAGGTTGGACAAGGCCTGATTTACAATTCCCTCGGATAAGGCAGCTGCATTCAAAGCCTCGCCCTCATCAATCCCACGGTGATTGCCCAACCATTTAGCCAGTTGTTTGATATTTGCGTTTGGAATTCGATACACTCTACACCTGGAAACAATAGTTGGTAAGATAGGGGTTTCATTGGCAGAAACCAAAAAAATAAAGGTGCCTTTTGGAGGTTCTTCAATGATCTTAAGCAATTTATTTCCCTCTTTACCCAAAAATTCAGGCAACCATACAATAAGTACTTTTCCCCTTCCCTCAAATGACTTCAGTGAAAGGGTTCGTTCAATTCTATTGCATTCCTTAGAGTGAATATTCAAAACGCTGTTTTCAGCACTTAATTTACCTATCCAATCCGACAGATCGCTATATGGATTTTCCATTACCATTTCCCTCCACTCCCCTATTTTGGATTCCCCGTCTTCAGTAGAAGAATTCAAAGGGTAAGAAAAATGAAGATCCGGATGAGCCAATTTATCGACCTTTTTGCACGATGCGCAATTTCCACAGGCTACTCCCTCTATGGGTGTAGCGCACAGTATAGAGCGAGATACGGCCAAGGCAAGAGGAAGCTGACTGCTGCCCTGTCCACCGATCAACAAATTGGCGTGGGGCACATTTTTGGTGCGCAACGACAATTTAAATTCTTCTATTACTTGTTCCGAAACCGGAATATCGCTTAGCCTCATGTGAATTAATACTGTATTTAACTATTCCCTACTTCTCCGCTTTTGTGCACCATATGACAATCACATTAATGCCATTTAATATATTAAAAATAATTGCAATAACAAATGTACGAAAACAATGGGACAGCTTTAACCAAAACAACAATAAATTTACAACGCAAAATAAAATGGAAAAATATCCCTATATTACCTCTTTGAATTGAACGAATAACATCCTCATCAGTTAATAAAAAAAAGCAAATGGGAAAAATTATATCGGTCTACAGACGCGGCCATTTTAACGCGGCCCACAGGCTTTACGTAAAAGGGTGGGATCGCCAAAAAAACGACAGAGTTTTTGGCCTTTGCAACAATCCTTATTACCACGGCCACAATTACGAACTAGAAGTGTGTCTGACAGGGGAAATTGATGCGGTGACCGGAATGTTAGTCAATCTGCAAGAACTTAAAAAAGTAATTCGAGAGGAAGTGGAAGAGTATTTTGATCACAAAAATCTCAATGAGCAAGTAGCTGAATTTAAAGAATTAAATCCCACCGTGGAGAATATTTGCATAGTAGCTTACGAACGACTGCGAAAAAAAATAGACCCCAAAATAGACTTGAGGGTGAGATTGTATGAAACTCCCAGGAATTACGCTGAATACGGCCCTCGCAAGTAGTTATCTCTTGTTGAGCCTAAGCGTTCTAATGATGCGATATCCCGGATCGAGTAGTTTAACGAAATACATACCGGGATGCAAGTCAGATACATTTACTTGCTTGGAGTTGAGGTAGTTTCTGCGCTGTACCAACTGACCGACCAGATTGTAAATTTCAACACTTACCACAGATTCATCGTTTTTAATAAAAAAGTAGTCCTCGGCGGGATTGGGGTAAATAGATGGCCGTTCTACCGGCCCTGAATTTTCCGATACCGATGAAATTGCGGAATTTTCAAAAGAATAAGTGTACTCAAATTTCTCTTCCGGTTTAGATTCTTCGTATAATAACACGCTCACTCGTCCTGAGTCTCCCTGAATTTTTCGGGGATAGACGTGCACAGCGAGGTCAAAAATCTGATTGGGAACCACCACAAAGCTCTCAGTTGAAACTCCGGGCAAATAACAGAGTTTGGGGTCACAAACTGCGGTCTCCCATCCATCCGGCAAGGAATAAATGTTTCTTTCCCATACAATTCTGACCGTATCCTCTCCGGTATATTGCAGTGTCAATTTTGCATCGATATCTTGATAATAGTCGTTTTCATCAACTTCAAAATCGAAGTGGATATTGGAATTCGAAAGGGGCACAATCTGGCCAAAACCCAATTGCAGATTAAATAAAAAGAAAAATAACAAGCCCGTGTAGAATATTTTCATAAAAGTGTGCCTTAAACTGCAGTAAAAACCTTTAGCAAATGTAACTCTTTAAAATATAAAATACAAATTATTAAGGGTCTTTAACTATTGGTTAATAATCATGGAAGTCAAAATAAAACTTCCATGATTATTTTTACCAATTTTTTTATTTAACCACTGAAAAGGATTCTACTTTTTGTGATTGACCGTCGAAAAACTTCACAAAATACTGGCCAGAGTGTAGAGGAGTCCATTGTAATTGGTGAGTTCCTGATTGCAGATACCTGTTGGGACGGTGCAGAACATCTACCAATTTTCCCTCTGCACTGAATATTTCTACCAACATGGTAGATTCCCTCTCCAGGTTGAAATGAATGTTGACTAAATCCGAAGTTGGATTGGGAAATACGGAAATACTGGCTGAAAAAGACTCAGGTGTTTGCGTATTGGTAGTTACTTCTTCTAATCTGATGTTGTCGATAAACAGACTGTTGCCCCAATCGGAGACCACCTCAAATTTAAACAGCATTTCAGGCGCATCTATACCCTCTACCCTTATAGTATCGGTTACCCATTGATTGGGTTGTGCCAAAAACATAGGCTCAGAGGGAGGTGCAGTGGCCAGGTCTGTACCAATTTTCTCATACACCTTTGTCCATGAGTCTCCACAATCAAATGAAACATGCCCTTCTAGTGCATCTGAGGTAGGGAATCCGGAATATTGACAGTTGGCTCGATCGAATATAACATTGACAGAAGAAACAGATTCTGTAATTATATGATCAGCTAAAATAATGGACCCTCTATTGGGCAATGCTGGAACTTCCCATTGGTAAAAATTCACCCAAAGGGAATTTTCAGATTCTCCATATCCACCTAAGGGCTGAGTGGCGTTCTGAAATCCATTTTGATTTACTACGAGTATCATTCGATTGTTGGGACTTTCGGTTATGGTTCCGATAGGTGCAGAAGAGCCGAGTACATCGCCTTCAAACTTAAAATCCAATTCGGTAGCTACCCCGGGGCCTACGGCTGAAAATTGATCATTGGGAACGGCAAGAGACAATCTGTTCACCACTCTGTTTTCATTGGCATTGATATTTTCAACTCTGTAAGAAACTACATTGTTTCCCGGTATAAGAGGCATTTCCGGAACTGAAATTTCAATAGATTCCTGTGATTGTAAAGTGTCGTTTATTTCTATAACCACACTTTCATTTCCCAAATTGAATACCGCATCAAAACTGAAAATTGGTTCAGTTCCTGAATTTTCGACTTCCATACCCATTTCTATAGTTCGATCGCACAATTCATCGGAAGCAGTAGTAGATTTTCTGATGATGGAAACATCTGGAAAAAATACAGGAACAGTAGATACTTCAGATATACTGCTGTTCAGCACATATCTCTCTGCTCTGTTTTCAACAAAAGCAACAAAAGCCATTTGGTTAAGATTGTAAATATAATCCGGCACAACGGTTTCAAAAGTAAATTGAAGTGTGTCTGAGGCCGCTATTTCACCTACCTGGGTTCCATTGGCATCCGGATACATTTTTCTCATGATATTAAAAAATTCAGCTTCATTGGTAGATCCCGGTGGAAAGGGCCATTGGTTTTCTTTTTCGATTAAAGCCAGTTGAAGGTGATGCGAACCGGAAATGGGAAGAGAATCGTGATGATTAATCAAGTTGACGGTGACTTGTGCTGAAGTTAGATCCTCATTCCACTCTGCACTGAGGTCAACTTCGAGAAAGGTTTCCTGACCAACGGCGTAATCAAATACCAGATTGTTGTAACCACCGGGTGCCCCATTGTACCAATCATCCGGGCCCCAGCCTCCTACACCTCCAGCATAGGAAGGGGTGGGATTATTACCGTCAATGGCGGCATGGGGAACGCCCTGAACCATATAATGTTGAACTCTTGTGTTCACTTCCGAAGGATTTTGCTGGTTGTAAGGGTCAAATCCCGGCCAGTTGGTTTGGTACTTAATGGAAATCACCCGGTTTTCATTGCCTTGAAGCAATTGGTTAAAAGCGGGATTTTGCGCAGCACAGGGAACGCAGGAGGCATTGGTGAATTCTTCTACTATTACCATTCTCTCCACCTGAGCTTCTAAAAAACCGAATGAAGTGGAGGACAGTAAAAGAATAAAAACACCATTAAACAATTTAGTAAAACATTTTTTCATAACAGGATTATTTTTGAGTAAAAAAAATCAAATCTAAACAGTCCAGGGGAAATAATAAAAAATTAATGCTGTTTTTTTTAATTGACTATGATTTAAATGAAGTTATGTATTAAATCCTTTTTAACCTATGGGAAGTAGAAACTGGTGATTGTTGTATTAATATTAGAGTAGAATAAAATATCTACCATAGTCAGCGCAAGACAAGTGAGCTAAAAATGTACATACATCTACCTCTTCTATTCCGTATTTATTTTATCTTTTTGGCAGTCTCCTCACTATTTTTTTATGCACCGCATCCATAACCCTGGGTACCGGATAATTCCAATTGGCAGCTCCGGTCCTGCTGTGGGTCCAAATCGTTTCGCTGTGGTTGGAATGAACTAGTGAAACCGTTGCGAATACATCGTTGGTTTTTGAGGGAATGTGCGGTACGGGCACGTCAGCAACTCCCCTAACCGTTCGCTGCACTACATCAATTCCCATGGAAGCGAGATCGCCTCTGTATCGGTGCTTTACCACCGTGGAGATAAAAACCATGTCCACTTCTGCGGCCCGAGCCAATTCCTCTCCGGTATATTCCTGAATGTTGTATATGTCTATCCCCGCCTTTTTAAGCTTGGATAGAGTGGTGGATGGATTTTGCAACTGCAAGCTGTTCCTCCTCCACCTGCTGGCCACCCATTTGTAAAGAGATTGCTGAAAACCAAGTTTTTCGCGGTTGTCCTGAGCAGTCATTTCTTCTTCGGTCATGTTTTTGGGCTTTTTCCCGTTAAAAATAATTTCGTAGGGCATGATGGCCACCATTTGACTTTTCTCCGTCAGTTCGTCGTAATTAGTAGCTTTATACGCCCTGCTGGAACAGGAATGAAACAAACTCATACAACTGAATAGGAGCAATACAAGCAATCCTTTGCTGAAATTAAATTCGATTAAATTCACATTGCTTAATTTTAGATATGAAATTATATTTTTTACCAATCATATATATCACCATACGACTATACACAGGAAATTGTATGGTAAGAATTCATTAATTAAAAGCTAAAAAATTCAAAATGTGCATTTCTTATTACATTTTTAGTTGGTGTAGTTATGGTGATAAATATCCGTAGGCTTATAGAACCCTTCGACTAACTCAGGGACCGCCTCAGCCGCCGGATTTTGGTTGTCAGACTCAAATAAACATAAAACTTCCCACAAATCCGCTGCCTTTCGAGGTCCCTGAGCAAATCTAATAGCCTGCCGAAGGGATCTCAAAGGCAGCAATCAAAAAGAGTCAAAGTCCAGGACAAATTATTATGCGGTTTAAAATTGAGAATAAAGTTAATATTTATCTTAGCTTTAGGAATTATTAAAAATTTATGATAAAATATTTCTCTATAAAAAGTTACCTCATGAAAACATCCATTTTTTCTGTATGCCTTGTATTATTTTTATTTTGTACGTTGATGACTAACTCTCTTTCAGGCCAATGTATGGCAGATGCAGGTGAATCTGTTGGGGTGTGTACCGATAGTGAAGGACAATTTTCTCCTCAGCAGTTGGAGGTGCATATTTCCGGAGGCACACCACCCTATACCATCCGATGGGAGGCGAATCACCCCACAGGATTTCAAAATAATATAATTTTAACGGCTTCTCATTTTTTGGAAGACACCACGGTTGCCATTCCTACCCTAATCAACGGTGTATTTGAAGATTCTGAGGTTGTATTTCATGTATTTGTCGAGGATTCCACTGGTATGAAATGCAGGGACAGTGTAGGGGTTCTTTTTTCAAGTTTTTTGACCTTTGCAATTGAGATGAAGGACATCATAACAAAGGGGGATACTACTACAATGTTTTCCAATGTTGATGCGATTATTCAACCTTCGTCCTATACCTGGAGTCCGGACTACAATATTTCCGACATTCACTCAGCCTTACCTGATGTGTGGCCCGATACCACCACTTGTTATGAATTAACTCTGGTGGATGCATTGGGCTGTGTCTTTAACTCTCCAATTGTTTTTAAAGTCGTCGTAGATTCCACTACCCATGTGATTGAGAGGGATGAGGTTACTCTATCTCTGCGCGTTTTTCCCAACCCCGCTTCAGATTATCTGCAAATTAAAGGACTGGAAGATTATGCAGTGGATAATTACCGGATCTATGCTCTAAGCGGAAAACTGATTAAAAGCGGAGCCTTCAGCAATTTAGTCGATCTTAAAGGAATAACTGCAGGCACCTATCTGATTCGCTTTATTTCCCCTTCATTTGAGATGGGAATTCAATTTGTTAAAATGGAGTAAATCCTGGCAGCTACAAACCGTATACTTAATTTATTCAGCACAATTAAAACTAAAATGTACGGTGTCTTAAAAATAAAAATTCAAAAGACAGAATTTATTGTGAATTGAAGTACAATCTCAACAATTGTATAAAACCCAATCCAATTAAAATACTCCCGATGATTGTGTTAATTTTGCGGGAGATATTCTGTGATTTCGCTTTGATTATATTCGCTATGATCAAAAAAAACAACAATGTGATCAACTTGCCAAAGCCCACTCCTAAAATAAATGCAATTAGATATTTCATGTCGTAATTTATTCCGGGAGTTGACTGAAGATAAACAACAGCGATCAACCAATATATAAAGACCTGAGGGCTTAGGAAATTGAGCCCCATTCCCTTGATAAAGGGCGGAAGACTTATATTTATGGTTTTCACCTCCCGATGGTTTTTAAATAGAAACAATAACCCAATAATAAGTAAAATAATTACAACAAATAATTGTATCCATAAATTTGAATCGAGGGAATGGATCAGTTGCTTACCTGCGATCAATGCTGAAATGGCGTACAATATTTCAACTGCGGTGGCTCCCAAGCTCAACTTAAATGCCTCTTTGTTACCCTTAAGGATGGCGTCATTGACTACATTTAAATTGACCAGGCCTAAAGGCAGCGCGCCGAGAACTGCAGCAAACCAACCTATACTGAGGTGAATAAGAATATCAGTCAAATCAATGTTTTTCTTTGCTTAAGGGTATATAAATCTTTCAATCCCAGCCAAACCTTATCATATAGCCGCTAGCTCCTTTGGTTTTATATTCCTAGGAAAACAACTAGGCGCTTTTCTATGCCAGACATACACTATTCCTTTCGAATAAATTCGTAAATCTTTCCGCTCTGTTGAATGCTTACCTTTTGGCAATGACTCATATGGGCAAAATTAAATTCAGCATCGATGGTAAATTCTACCTCCCCATTCAATTCAAAAATACCGGAACACTCCAATTGTCCTTCGGTGTCGTATCGCAAAATCAGATACCCCTCTTCAATAGATTGTATATAAAACCAACTCCCGGATCCCTCTCCACTCAACCATTGGGCTTCGTCAGGTATTCCTGCAAATTTCGTGGGTTGAGGCAGGGTTTTTTTCAACATCTTTTTGTTTTTAACAGTCGGCGGCCCGAACAATTTTTTGCCACCAACCTCCGGTAAAACAATGGGATGTTGAAGTGAATTAATATTGTCAGTAGGCCGCGGGGTAACGGGCAATAAAAAATTCAATTTCACCCGGTGAATTAACCCTGGTTTTCCGGCTAAAATTACAGTTCGCACAAACCGTGAACAATTTGTCCCATTCCAAATAAAAGGACCGTAGGGTAAAGGGCTCTTCTGTTGCATCTTCTGAGCACATTCCAATGCAGAATGGAAATTGACCGAACAATAAGAACCGCACATCGGCCCCTCCCCGTGGCAGTCTGTATTCCCCCTTAACTCCATCAGGATGTCGTTGTAGTTTAGCAATTTTAACGGATTGTATGAAACCTTCGCAGTGGTCTTTATTTTCAGGCGATGATCTGTTTTTGCACTTCTCACCCTTCCGCAATACATGGGTGCAATATATCTGCCGAAATCAAAATACAGGCAACGTCCGTCCTGACCATTGACTAAAACTACTGCCGCGTGTCCCACCCGATAATAGTGCCGGTAACTTATGCCCAAAAGATGGCATAATGGGTCGTACCAGCCACCCGGTTGTTTGCAAAAGGTCCGCGGCCAGGCAAGGGCAATGGCAATACCACTGTGTTTATTTTGACGCTTCACCGCAAACTAAATTTTTCGCTTCAAGTTGCATAGCCTCAGTAGTAAAATTATGAAAAAACTCGTCTATATCCTTTTTTTGGAGATTTCCATTGGCAGTTATTAACCTGATCACGAGTTTATCATTGATGTAGCCGTAATTGACCATGGACGAACCATTTTTTCTCAGTCTCTCTCTCACTTCGAGGTTAAATTCATTCAGATCGACTTTGAAATCGGGAACCCACCTGAAACAAATTGCGAAGGATTGTCGCGGAACAACCAGTTGAAGATTCGGGTTCTCTACCACCATTTTTTCAGCATACTCAGCCATTGCCATAAGAGAATCTATGCGTTCCCGATACCCCTCCTTACCAAAATACTTCCACGCAAACCACAACTTAACTGCATCCACCCTTCTGCCACACTGTATGGACTTTTTTCCCAGATCCTCCATCGAATCGGTATCGTGATAGAGGTAATCCGTATTCATATCTGTCAGATTCCGCTCCAAAACGCCTTTTTCCTTTAGTAGCAAAGCAGAACACACCAGTGGGATATTCATCAACTTGTGCGGATTCCAGACCAGCGAATCGGCTTTTTCAACTCCCTTCATCAACTGGCGATGTGTGTCACTTAATAGTATGGACCCACCGAAGGATCCATCGGCATGTAGCCATAGGTCGTATTTTTTACAAATTACTGCCATTTCTTCCATTGGATCGTAGGCCCCCATCAAGGTAGTTGCACAAGTAGCGACCACAAAAAAAGGATTTTCGCCGCGATGCAGAGATTGCTTTATTTCAGATTCCAATTCTACCGGGTCCATTCTTCCCTTCGAATCGGATTTGACGCGTATAACGTTTTTTGAACCAATTCCGAGTAGGTTAGCAGCAGTATCCAGCGAATAATGAGCCTGTTCGTTGACGAAAGCCACGAGTTTTTGCGTCCGGTCGTAACCCTCAAATCGCCCCTCCGGAAATACGCGGTTTCGGGCGGAAAACATAGCCAGAAGATTCCCGTTACTGCCACCCGTAAGAAAGATTCCATCCCCATTAGAAAAGGGTACATAAGAATTCATTAAAGCTATCATTTCCTTTTCTATTACAGATGCCACCGGGGCCACCTCATAGGTGTACATTGAGGTATTGGTAAGGGTAGTCAGTAGTTCACCGATAAAAGCGGGAAGATTAAATCCCGAAAAGAGTTGATTAAAAAATTGTTTATTTCCCGTTCGAACAGAATATTGTAAATAGTCGTCTATGAGTTGGAGAAACTGTTTTTCATTTACTCCCCGCTCTTCTACTGCGAGTTTCATAATCTTTCTCAGCTCCCCGGGTGTTTTAAAATCTACTACTGCCCGTTTCCCGCATGAAGACCCATAGATTTCCTTTTTTACTTTACCAAAAGTTTTATTTAAAATTTCAAAATCCTTCATTTAATAATCTTTCTATTCATTCAAAATAAAAAAATATTTTATAATTCTGTTTATAAAACACTTTACTTCCAACACTAATATAATGATCATTGTTTGAGACCACTCCAAAAACACCTTTCTATCGTGAATGGCTGAGAATTCCAATACCTTCTTTATAAGAAAAAATCTTTCTCGATTTAGCTATACTTATATTTCGGCTTTGATCAGTAATCGTGGGTAAGTCGGCGGCATATTTTTTCTTATAGGTTATTTATATTCAGCATGATAACCACTTCCATTGTCTTTTTCAAGTTCAACTCCCAGGGCAAGAACCATTCGATTGACGAAATTAAAATAGGATATGACCAAAGTTGCATCGAGAACAGACGTATCCCTCATGCCCAATTCAATTAGCTTTTCCACAGAATGAGATTCCGGCATTAAGGAGGGAGTATTGGTGAGATCAACGGAGAACTTGCACAATTCCAATTCTAAATCAGACAAACCCGCTGTTGAAAAGTCCCGAATCAGATTTTCAATCCGCTGACTGTCTTTCCAAAAAAAGTTCAGAGTAGAAGAATGGTGCTTTTGACAATATACACAACCATTGCAAACAGAAACCACCACAGCCAGCATCTCCCGGGTAGCCCGGGAAAGATCGGATTTACTGAACATTATCTCTTTGTATAATTCCATGTGGCGGACAATGCTCTCCGGTCTTAAACTTTGAATTTTATGAACCTCAGCCAGTTTTCCTCTGGAGTATATTAACGAGTCGTATATTTCTTTAAGACGGCCTGAAGACTCTTCGTAAGATATCGTTTTTATTTTGCTCATAAAATTAACTAAGGAATATTTCTGATGATATCGTCTATTGAAGATCTTCTTTTATAATCCGGAGTAAAATGCCTCCAAACGATTTTTTTATTCCTGTTGATAATATAGGTGGCAGGAATGGGTAACCGCTGACTGTCGTCGGTGTGGGCCTCTTTGAGATCGGCACCCAATATCCCGTTGTAGATCAATCGGGAGAACTTACCCGGTTTAAAGGTTACATCAAATTTATCGGAAATCGTATAATTTTCATCGTGAAGCAGGGTAAAAGAGGCGTGTGTTTTTTTGGCTGTTCGTTTGAGAAATTCGGATTTTTCCGGCGAAACAGCAGCTACCGAGGCTCCCTGACTATAAATATCCTCCAACCGCTTTTCTAACTTTTTAAGGTGCTTATTGCAAATAGGACACCATTGCCCTCTGTAAAAAATCAAAACCAATGGTCCTTTTTTTAAAGCCTCCTCCAGGTGAAAAGCATTGTCGTACAGGTCAGATGCTTTGAAATCCGGTGCAGTATCACCGACCTGTAGTCCATTCGCCTCCCGGGCAGTTTTGTATTGTTTTTCACTCATCTCTACTGGATTTATTATCAAATTACATTCGCTCAATAAGACGGAAGCAAAGGAAATCCTTACAATAGCGATATAAATGATAATTAGATAAGTAATAAAGAATATCTGATTACATGACACTTTTTAAAACCAGATTAAATTTCCTTTTATTCAACTGCGAGCTTATTGAATCGCAGATTAACCTTTAAAAAAAACTTACCATCACGTCAATTGACAAGACAGGCGCGCACACACAGTGACCACCGAGATTTACACAGAGATATTCAGAATTGCAACCATTTTACTCTGTGAAAGCACCGTGACCTTCGTGCACTTTGCGGTGATCCCCGTGGAATAAAGCGAAACTTTCAATTTCAAAATAAAAAAAGAATTAATTAGTGAAGTTAGAATGGACGTTAATTATCTCTATAAAAAGATTCTCAATCCGTAATAAAATTTAATGGGTCTGGAAGTTTGAATGAAGGTTCCTGACAATTTGCCGTAATCCGCTCCCAATTCGATTGCGACAGCCGGGCCAATCATATAGGTCAATCCCACTCCGCCGTTTATGTAGTTGTAAGTGCTTTCCGCACCCAGTCCACTTTGATTTACGCCACCAAATTCATAGGCACCCTGGAGGTACATGTTTGTCCTTCCATCTCCTAAAGGCAAGTAATACCGCAAGCCGGGGGAAATGGAAAAAAGTGTGGTCGCGGGTTCGAAGTCGGATGAACCGTAATTCACTATGCCCAGGCCAATATTGAACATTGTGCGGTCGCTGAGGAAGAAACCAAACCCAACATCAATTATGCCCAGGTTGCTGTTGCTCTCACTGAGACTGGTAAATCTCAGGGCCTCTGAATTCAATTCAGTTTCAGTGGACGACCTCAAGGCAGCAATGAACTGGTCAAAGGAATTGTTCAGATTGAAGCTGGCAGCCAGGGAAATTTTCCCCCTGCCAAAATACTGTTCTGTTTCTTCCAGGGCTTCGGCAGAACGATGACTGATGGTAGCTTTCCAACCCAGTTCAAAACTCAAGCCGTGATATCTAATTTGGGAAGTATTTAAACTCTCCATAAAAGTCAGGCCGAGGCCCACTTCCAACCCGAGTCCCTCGATCAATTTATAACTCATGCCCGCCAGCGGTTTAAAGAAAAATCTGGACTGTTTATCCATTCCCTCCTCGTAATCTACCAGGAGACCGCTTTCCATTTCACCGAAAAAATGAAAATTCTCGGATTGGGGATTGATGTAGTACCTTGCAAAGCCGGCGTACAAAACATTCCCAAAATTATTATTTTCCTGTAAAAAACCACTACCACCCAATCTGGCTCCCACTGCCAAAAAATTGGTGGGGAAATATCCGATTTTTGCATACAATTGTGGAGAAATAATCTCCTGTTCCGATTCATAACCCGTGTGTCCATTAAAATCAATGAGCCAGCTCCCCTTCTCCACCTGGCTGTAGGCTGCCACCGACAAAACCACAAAAAAACAACTCCATATCCACTTTCTCATTTGTCTTGTTTTTAGTAAACAATTTTCCCCACTTTTGTCAATCAAAAAGAGTTCCCTGTTCTCCGTCATCCAATTCAAAATCAATGGTATCTCCGGGCCCCAGCTCCTTATCGTCGTCTTTGGCCTGTGTTATTTGACCGGAGTCCTTTTTGTCCTCTTTTTGCTTTTTGGATGACTTGGCCTCTTTATCTCTCTCACTGATCAACTCCACCTCTGTAACCTTACCGTCGTACAGGCGGTTACCCAATGCCCGCCATCCCTTAACATCTATAAAGTCCACAACGTCCAGCTTCTCCTCCACTTTTTTGCCGCCGTCTTTATAGGTGTATTTTACAATAGGATTGGTCTCCAGCCCTACATACAGGAGTTTGGTAGATCGGTGGTCTGATAAAAACTGAAACCGGGTATCCATCGAGCTGGTCTCAATTTGAAACCGTTTGACCATAGTCCATTTTTTCTCCCCTTCGTAATACACCACATTGACAATCATTTCCGGCTCGAATTTGCGGATCAGCATCAGTTCATCGGTTTTAAACCGGCTGGTTTCGTCAATTTCGGAAATTTCGTACGAACCGTCTTGATAAATCGCTATCACACTGTCTCCTGTATCGAATTCCCCCAGGTACTGTCCGCGCTCTTCGGTATTGATTCTACCGCTGTTGTCGTCAATCCAGTATTCAATAGCACCGAGGGTGGATTTTCCCACCTCTTTTAAGGTAACCCTCCGAACCGGGTATTTGGTGGCTATATTTCCCTTGCTGCCTCTGCCCTTAATCAAAATTTCACCGAAATCAAAATCGAAGACTTTGTTACGAGCCTTGCTGGCCGGACTGAGATAAACAGTAACCACCTCTGCCTCTCCGTTGGGATTTTCACTTAAATACAAGACCCTGGATCCCTTTTCTCCGGTAGTGAGGTCGTACTCCTTATCCCGGGTGATGGAATTGACGTGAAAACGCTTGGCGTAAGTATTACCGGTTTTGCCGTCTCTGTATAGCATATTGTAGGTGGTGCGGTCGTCGCTTTTTTTCCACACATTGGCAATCAGTATGTCCTTGCCCACAAATGATTTCTCACCTATGCGGGTAACCACCATTTTCCCGTCTCTTCGGATTACTATAATGTCATCTATATCTGCACAATCGGTAACAAATTGGTCTTTTTTCAAACCGTATCCGATAAATCCGTCCTTGTAATTGACGTACAATTTAGCATTGTTGGCAACTACCCGGGTGGCCTTGATGTCTTCAAAACCGGTGATCTCTGTTTTTCTCTCTCGCCCTTTACCGTATTTTTCCAGTAAACTCTCAAAATAATCAATGGCGTATTCGGTGAGATTATCCAGGTGATATTGGGTTTGAGCGATTTCATCTTCGAGGCCTTTTATCTGCTCTTCCGCTTTGAATTCGTTGTATTTGGAAATCCTTTTGATTTTTATTTCCGTGAGTTTTTGGATGTGGTCGTGGGTGATATCTGTATCAATTTCGAGCTCCACTCCTTTCGATGGATTGGGATTTTCGGGGGATTTTACGTAGCGGTACATTCCGGCTATCACTGCCTCAATCACTTCCTCCCAGCTCTCGCACTCCTCAATATCCCTGTACACTCGTTTTGAAATAAATATTTTTTCCAAACTGGCGTAAAACCATTTGCTTTTCAGGTCATCTAGCTTGATTTCCAACTCCAGTCCCAAAATATTCCGGGTCCTCTCCGTGTCCATTTCCAACAATTCATTTACACTGATGAATCGTGGAACCCCGTCGATGATCACACAGGTATTGGGAGAGATAGATACCTCGCAATTGGAAAAAGCGTAAAGGGCATCCATGGTAACCTCCGGAGATACCCCCGGAGCCAATTCAATCAATATCTCTACATCTTTGGCAGTATTGTCCACAATTCGCTTGATCTTAATCAGTCCTTTGTCGCCCGCTTTTACAATACTGTCGATGAGTGAGGTAGTGGTCACTCCGTAAGGAATATCTTTAATTATCAGGTTCTTTTTATCCTCCTGCTCAATTCTGGCGCGCACTTTGACTCTGCCCCCTCTTTTTCCCTGCCGATAATCCGCCACATCAATTAATCCCCCGGTGAGGAAATCGGGATATATCTTTACTTTTTTTCCTTTTAAAATTTTGATACACGCCAAGATCAATTCCCTGAAGTTGTGAGGTAAGATTTTAGTAGAAAGTCCCACTGCAATCCCCTCGGTACCCATGGCGAGCAGCAGCGGAAATTTGGCTGGCAGGGCTACAGGTTCATTGTTTCTCCCGTCATAGGTCAGTTGCCATTCAGTGGTATCCTTATTAAAGAGGACATCCTTTGCAAAAGGTGTCAACCTGGCTTCAATATATCGAGCTGCAGCGGCCCGGTCTCCCGTGCGCATATCGCCCCAATTCCCCTGGCAATCGATGAGTAGTTCTTTTTGACCCAGCGTCACCAGGGCGTCTCCAATGGCTGCATCTCCGTGCGGATGGTACTGCATACAATGACCGATGAGGTTGGCCACTTTGTGGTACCGACCGTCGTCTTTTTCAAACAAACTGAACATAATCCTTCTCTGCACGGGTTTAAGGCCGTCGTTGGCTTCGGGCACAGCGCGCTCCAGGATTACGTAACTCGCATAATCAATGAAATACTTTTTAAACATTCCCTTCAAGGGTTCACCTTCCTTGAGGTTAATTTCGAATTCCGATTTATTGTCTTTAGACATTCTCTATTGGGTTGCCTGTAATTAGTATGATACACTCTTCAAATCCTTCCTATTTTCATGTGTAAGGACAGCAGTGTATAGGTTATTGTTTTCAATCCTCAAAGATAGTATGTATTTTTTTATTATATGAAGAAAAAATATTTTTGTTAGAAAATTTAGATTTTATAATTCAATTTATACTTACCGCGCTAACCAATTACCATCTTTAATCTTTTGAAACGTTGTGAAATAAGACTCTCATAAAGTTGCAGGTTAAGAGTCATAAAAAGATCCATTGTAGGTGGAAGAATATTCTCCAGGCCCTCTATCAACATCTAATCTCTTTTTACTTCTAACCCCCTCTCGAAATCATTTGACGACCCTATATTTTTTTATGACCGAGATTAATAACTTCATTCTATTAACTCTGCTAAGAGCCAGGGGGCCAATGTCACTACATGATCCTCTCTGGTATCTCATATCTCATCACGTAAAGCCACCCCACTTCGCTCTGTGTAATCCCTAGACCAATTCGAATCAAATCGCACTACTTTGCGATCAATCCTGGTTTCGCCCAAAAAAACTTGACACGTTTTTTGGTTTAAATCTAAACTTCCGGGTTAAAAAAAATAGGTTTATTTGATAGTTCATATGGCGTTACTGTTTACAAGTAATGGCACACGTTTATTCATACTTAAGTGAACCAAAATTTGTTCGGATTCGACCGGAGTTAAGTTGTTTAAGCTTCCGTGCGGTCGATTATTATTATAGCATGATTTAATGAATTGTTCCTGCTTTTTTAGTTGAGAGAATGAGTTTAGAGTCATATCATGCATCATGTGATTTTTTAGGATGTCATTGAAAGATTCAGCAAAGGAGTTTTCATAACAGGTTTCGGCCATGCTAGAATGAATTTGTTTGGATCCTAGCAAATATAGAAAACTTTTCTCAATGAACTGTTTTCCCCCGTCAGAATGGAAGATTAGATCTGGATATTCCTGCAGCCCTCTAATGGCAAAAGCCTGCTTAAGGACCTGAACGGATGTTTCAGTAGCCTGCATAGTCTTAGAAAAAGATAATCCTAACAACATGCGACTATACAAGTCTAACAGGCTTGTTGAATACCCGATGAGGGAGCCGCCATCCCCAAAAATATAGGAAATGTCACTTACCCAAATCTTATTGATACCGACAATGCTAGATCCTTCAATAAGGTTGGGAAAAACATAGTCTCCCCGGTTGGTCGTTTTGAGGATAATTCGTCGCTGCTGCACACGCATACCTCCTTTCAGGCACGCTCTCTCAAAGGCATGTTTGCCCCATCCCCTTAGGCGACCGTTATACTCTTCGCACTTACCAGATCGAATGTAGTTATAAATTACCCGACTACCAGAACCTGGTAAATACTTCTTTCTGACTGCCCTGGCGATCTCCAACACCTCCTCTTGACTTGTCTTTAACCGCTGAGACTTCGAAGGATTCAGCCACTGGTGAAAGGCTTGACGAGTAATCCCGGAAGTTTCATATAAATCTTCCATATTAAAGCCAGGTCTATCGCAAGAAGAGTAGAAGTAAAACAAAGTCATAAGCCGGTATTTTTTTTTAGATCAATACCAAGGTCTTTCTCTGCCTTTTTAATCAGTTCCTCCCAGTAGGAAAGCTTTAACTGTAACTTACCTACATGAGCAAGAGTTTGAATCAATTCTTCCTCCAGAAGCTTGATTTTATTGCTCTGACTTGCATGTTCTACCACCTTTATTAAACCAGGGCGATAGGCTTTTGAATACTTCCTGATCCACTTGTAAATCGTCGTCTGGCTCACTCCATACTTTCGTGCAGCCTCTGCTTTACTCAATCCTTTTTCCACCTCTTTAACAATTTGCTGCCTGACCTCTTTGGAAAAGTGGCGGATCTCTTTTCCAGGGGCATTTAATTGGTCAATTTTCGGGTTTTGTATTGTCTTTTTCATATTCAAAGTTACTTGCGTTTTCGAGGTTTATATAAACCTTTATATTTGTCAAGTAAATTTGGGCAAATCCACTTTCATAACTCATAACTCATAACTCATATCTCATATCTCATATCTCAATACCTTTTCTTCTTCGCGTATTGGACGAGAGAAAGCATAACCGGTACTTCAATCAACACTCCGACCACCGTAACCAGGGCCGCCCCGGAGTTAATCCCGAACAATACAATGGCCACCGCTACAGCCAGCTCGAAGAAATTACTCGCTCCAATCATGGATCCCGGCGCACAAATGCGATAGGGGAGACTCATAAATTTACCGGAATACCAGGCCAAAAAGAAAATGAAGTAAGTCTGTATAATCAGGGGAATCGCAATGAGTATAATCATCAGGGGATGTGAGAGGATTTGCTCCCCCTGAAAAGCAAACAGAAGGACCAGGGTGAGTAAAAGAGCTGCAATGGAATAGGGTTTGAACCAGGGAATGAAACTCTGGGTGTACCATTCTTTCCCCCTTTTCCGTATGACCACTTCGTTGGTGATGTAGGCCGCCAATAAGGGGATAAAAATAAAAACCAGGACCGATGTAATGAGCACTCCGTAGGGCACGGTCAGGTCTGTGATGCCCAGTAAAAACTGTACCAGTGGAACAAAGGCGATCAACAAGATTAGGTCGTTGATGGATACCTGCACCAGCGTGTAATTGGGGTCTCCATCAGACAAATAGGACCAGACAAAAACCATAGCTGTACAGGGGGCCGCTCCGAGCAAAATGGCCCCGGCAATAAACTGATCGGCCTCTTCAGGGGTAATCCACGCACTGTATAGGTGCGAGAAAAACAACCAGGCAAAAAAGGCCATGGTAAAGGGCTTGATCAGCCAGTTTACTACCACGGTCAATCCCAATCCCTTGGCATTGTCGCCTTTGCCAATGTTTTTCAGTGAGCTGAAATCGATTTGAAGCATCATGGGATAGATCATCAGCCAGATCAGAATGGCCACGGGAATATTTACCTGATGTATTTCCAGAGAGGTGATGACCTCCATCCTTTCTCCCATAAGTTTGCCGATCAATATGCCAACTCCTATGCACAGGATTACCCAGAGGGTGAGATATTTTTCAAAAAATCCGATTTGTTTGCTCGTGTTATTCATTTACAGATGTTTGTAGAAAAAAATTATTTTGAAAGGAGCCCTTTTACAAAGTAAAGCATTTCTCTCGCAATTTCCCGGCAACTCGCCCGGTAAGTTTCCTCTTCCTTTCCCGTACCGTCTGATTGACCCGGATCTTCAAAGGGCAGGGCATATCGCGCCAATGCATCCGGAATAAAAGGACAGTTTTGCTCTGCATGGGAACACACCATGATGGCGATATAGGGTTTTGGAATCATCCGATGATCGAAATGTTTGGAAAAACACAGCAACGCCTGTCCTCCCTTCTCCATCCGCACTTCGTATTGGGGGTTTTCTCTCTCGCTCGCGGTGTCGATTAGCAGACCACAGTTTTGCAGCGATTGCACCGCACGGAGATTAAACTGCGTGACCTCGGTTCCACCGGAAAAGCACCGGATAGAGGGAAGCCCGTAGTGTACAGAAGATACCCACGCCCATATTTGAGCCATTTGGCTTCTCCTTGAGTTGTGGGTGCAAATAAAATTAAGGTGGAGCGGTTGGTGTTTTTGCAAATGCGCTCTGCACTCCTCAATGAGGTGATCTAACACCTTTTTGCGTTCTTCGGCTATGGATTGCAGGGACAAATCCGAAATAAATTGAGACAAATTAGTGGTCATAGTGTGATGATTAACAGCAGCCTCCTCCGGGAGTGCATGCAGTGCTCTGTGGTTTTTTTCCAAAAACAGTGATGCTGTAAATAAAATGTTCACTTTTTAGGAATTCTTCCACCTCCCTCTCATCCAAATAATTGCTCAGAATATCCCGCGGGATGACAATGGGCTTTTCCTTTTGAATTTGCACCGATTCAAAGCCCGCCTGCTCAATGCCGGTCAAATACTCATTTTTGAGCACAGCGCCCGAAACACAACCGGCGTACATCTCCGCAGCACTTATCAATTTGGAGGGCAATTTTTTAGTCAGTACGATATCCGAAATGCTGAAATGACCACCCGGCTTGAGGATGCGAAATACTTCAGAAAAAGCAGCTTTTTTATTCGGTATCAGATTCAGCACGCAATTGCTGACAACTACATCCGCTACTTCGCCGGCCAAAGGCATGGACTCAATATCGCCCTCCCGGAATTCCACATTGTTAAACCCGAGTTTATCGGCGTTTTGCCTGGCTTTGGCAACCATTTCAGGAGTGAAGTCAATGCCGATGACCTTGCCCTCCGGTCCCGTTTCGTGCCGCGCCACAAAGCAATCGTTGCCCGCACCCGATCCGAGATCTACTACCGTATCTCCCTTTTTGATGAGAGCGAATTCGGTGGGCAATCCACATCCCAGTCCGAGATCCGCATCCGATTGGTAGCCTTCCAGGTGACTGTAATCGTCCGTCATGATGTTGTACACTTCCGTAGAACAACCTCCCGCACCACAGCAGGAAGAGGCATTGGTCAGTTGGTCCTGCCCGGCTATTTCGGCGTATTTTTTTCTGACCATGTCTTTGGTCTCTAAATCTTTAGTATTCATAGTTGTAGTTTATTTGTGTTAACAGCACCTCATCACAGAGGTCATTTTTCCAAAAAATTCATTAAAAAGACTCTCCATTTCTGTCCATCTCAGGGGATCAATACAATAGCAGACCGAGCTGCCCTCAATATTGCCCTGAATGATTCCAAGGTCCTTTAAGACCTTTAAATGTTGCGAAATGGTCGGCTGTGCCAAACCGATCTCAGTCACCAGATCGCCGGTGATACAGCGGTCGCTCGAAAGGAGAAACTGCAGTATGGCAATGCGGGCCGGATGCCCCAGTGCCCGGGAAATTTCAGCCAGTTCCAACTGGTCTTTTTGATACAAATCCGTACGAGTGACTCCCATAGTTATTTATTTATTGCAATATTACGATGGAGTGTGAGAATAAAAAAATATTTGGTAGTTTTTTTATGGATTATTTTTGAGGGGGGGGGGAGAGGGAGGTAAAATTCCGGAATGGATAATCCATTTCCTACTTTTAGTAATCTTTAAAATTGTTTCGAGGGTAGGGTTGTCGGGAAAAAAGACTATGCATGGCTGTGATTAAATTACTAAAGCAAAAATTGCAGAGCCTTCAATTAGTAAAAATATTATTCCATTTAAAATGGCTCCAACCCATTTGAACCAGGTTGAAGGTTCTTTCTTTGTAAAGCTCAGTATGGTCATCAGTAATCCCGTCACACATAATAAATGTGTTGCAATTATCAATAGCAATGACGGTTCAGGAAGCCCTTCGCTTGCTTTAATTACACTTGGAATTCTCATTATAAAGTAACTCATAATTCCCAATAAGGCCAATGAATTAATAAACGATAGTTTTGAAAATATACTTTGATTGTTTTTGCTTTCCATAGCTTTGAAATTAATTTGTATGTTTTCCAGGGAGGGGGTGAAACGATAGGCCCTATCGGGAATTCTCAATCAATGGGATAACCCGAATCAACTGCCACTCCCAGATAGAAAATATGATTGTAGCTACAAATGTTATTACTTTATTGATCAGCAACTGCAATTTACCTCCAACCTATGTCACGAAACTGGCTTTAACTGCGCTGCTAGAATTCACACCATAAACTTACAAAATTTTCGATAAAACCGAATGAATCCTCATTATTTTATTGATTATTAGGTAATTTTTGATGGAAAAGGGTGGCTGGGAAGAGGTGGAGTAGTTTGCACACGATTTATTTGATTACGGGATGGGCAGGATTTGGAAGGGGGTGGATAAAGGTTATACGGTGTGTTTGGAACGTTGCTTCGCACGACCTTCTGGGACGTTGATTTCTGCATCCCCACCATCCCAAAATTATCCCATCGACAGATTTGTTTGTATTTTTCAGAATCACTATAGCGTGCAATTCCAATTACCCTCCTATCATATTGTCCCCTTCCCAGTTTCCTGGGTTGTTGATAATGTAATATTTTATCCTGATGTATTCCTCCTGGTTTCGAATAATGTGATCGTGGTAATTATTTTGAAAAAAATGGTTCTTGCGGTTGTATTTTGGAATCTTCAATTGATGGGCGTCGATGTAATCGTTGATTTTTGAATTGACCGCCGATTTGAATCCTCCCACGAATGACGATATGGATTTAGGGGACCGAACCAATTTGGATGGTGGGGATTGACCGAGATCGTTGGAATGGTTGGACCGGTTGGAACGTTGCTTCGCACCATCCCCAATTTCACCGTCGTTAGATTTTTTGGTATTTTTCAGAATCACTATGGCGTGCAAATGATTAGGCATTATCACCCATTGGTTTAAAAATAATTCATGGCGAATTTCAAAGGACTTTAACCATTCTTGTTTTACAATCCGTCCAAAATCTGAATACGTCATTTTCCCCTTTACGATACGCCCTAAATTGCATTCCCGATTTTGGGTGACTAATGTGATGTAATAATACCCATTGTCAGAATAATTCCATCCCGGCATTCTCATCGACCCTTTCCGATATTTTTTTCTGAATTTTTCGGTCACGGTGGATTTCTTTTATTTATAATCTTTTTAATCCGGCCTTTTTTCTAAATCCTTCTAATTCGACGGTTTTAAACCGAAATTATGTATTTGTTTTCCATAACCCGAGGATTCAAAACCGATTCTTGTATCTCCAATTCACCTATCTGTTCATTTTAATGTAACTGGATTTCCCTCGACCCAAAATAATAAATTCTCCCTTAATACAGGTAAATTTCTCTAAATTTTATGGGTTTTTTTCATTTGAAACGTTGTTTCGCACGGTCTTCTGGAACGTTGCTTCGCACGGCCGTGCGAAGCTGCATTCCCAAATTTCCCAATCGATCGATTTGTTTGTATTTCTCAGGATCACTATAGTATGCAAATGGTTATTCATTATTACCGATTCGTTTAAAAATAATTCACGGTGAATTATAAAGGATTACTATCATTTTATTTCACCACAGATTTTCACAGATTGATACCCGAGATGAAAATGAGACCTTAGCAATGACTCTGGGGGAATTAAAAGAAGATCAACCTAAAGGAATCAGAGAAATTCGGAAAAATGTGGATGGGTCTTAGGTGTGAATCGTTTTATTTTTTACCTTTATTGTGATATGATATCCGACCATTTCAATGCGTGGCTATTCAGGCAGAAATGGAGTTCTCGAATGGGATAGCCGGGTACAAATTTTTTAAATATGGATTCAAAGGACCACCACACACAAGTAGTTTCAGTTTATTGGAATCCTTTCCGAAGGCTAAAGGGAATGCGTGCCTTAGCCATCGGTCTTGTGTTTTTGGTAATCGGTAGTGTAGGATCTGTATTTGGGGAGGTGCGGTACCCGGGGATATTTACCTGGCAATATGTGGAGTCGGTACATTGGTTGTCCGGGTTTTTTGACCAGATTTTAGGGATTTTAATTGCGGTAGTAGTTTTTTACCTGATCGCGTATATATTCGGGGCGAGGAAGATTCACATTCTGAATATGACGGGTGGCTTTTTGGTAGCCAGGGGACCGATAGTATTTCTACCGTTTCTCAATTTTAACGGCTGGCTTTACGGGGTTTCTGAAAATCTGATTGAAGTGGGAATGGAAGGAGAAGAACTGCCGGGGTTTGGGGAGAGTGTGGTGATGGTACTGGTGTCCATTTTGTTGTTGTTGTGCTTTGTGTGGACGATCAGTCTCCTGTTTAGTGCTTACAGGGAAAGTACCAGGTTGCGCGGTATTCCCTCACTGATTTCATTTATTTTGGGGATTATTGTCAGCCTTATCCTCACGGGATGGATGATTCCCGATTACTATTTTGGTTGATCAATCTAGAAATTAAATTTTTTATTCTAAAACTAAACGGGTAGTTCTCGCGGGAACATTTTTGGATTCTACCCTAACGAGGTAAACCCCGCGGTGAAAGTTGCTCACAGGCAGTTCGTATTGATTTCCACTGAAGGTATTGGTATAAATGGTTGCACCCAGCAGGTTGTACACTGTGATGGTTTTGGTATGGCTGCCGAAAGTTTCAACAGTTACCTTATCTGTGGCCGGATTGGGGAATAGTTTAAAATCCTGCCTTTTTTCCCGCGTGTTTACCGAACTGGCAGTTTGTACTCCCATGTCTGAGTTGTAGACCTCTCCACTTGCACCCTGGACAAAAGCAATTACAGCCAGGTCTTCCTGATCCCAATTGCCCTGAATGTCCATGTCGTAGGAGAATTTTTGGTGAGTTCCCTCCTGTGGATTATAGTGGCTACCGGCACCTGAACTGAATTGCGCCCTAACCACATTGTGATGGGATTGATAATTGCCCAGATTGCCGGCGGTTACACTTTTCTCGACCAAAAAGACTTGAAGTACGAGTTGTTCCTGGGGGGTGAAGTCGCTATGCTGAATCAAATCGATTTGAGTTTGAATGTTATTTTCGTTGAGCTCAATTTTCGCTTTTACCTCCAGCGGGGTAGACTGACCTACCATTGATTGGAGGGTAGATTGAGCTGTATTCCAGATAGAGGACGGCGCCCGCTCCCCATCGATATGAAGGATGGGCGAACCGGGTATGTTGTAGTGACCTACTCTATGGTCGTTGACACTTTTGGCCTGCTGATACAAAGGGCAGGAAGGATAAGGGGAAGAGGAGTAAAAGGACAAAATCAACACATCGTCTCCAAAGTTTGAGGCGGTATTCCAAAACCCTGGAATTCGACTGGCGCAATTGGGACAACTCGTATTGGAAAACTGCTCTACAGTCACGGTCTTCGGCACATTCTGAGACCGGATTTCTGTAGTAGAAAGGCAAAGGATAAGAAAAATAATAAATAGAAATGAGGAGTATGCGTTTGCCATAGTGTATTATTTATGCAAAGATAAATGCGTTCAGACATATAATAAAATTTAAGGTAAAAAAGTTTCACAAAATCTGCAAGTTAAACATTTTGTTAAGAGTTGTATACAGATTAATTTTTTCTTTAATGTTAATAGGTTGTAATTTGATTGAGGATTTTAGCTTTTGGCTCCTGACTTTTTTTGGATAATCTAATATATTGGTTAGGGGTTGGTACAAAACATAGTGATTGTTGAAATTAAGTCGGTTGATAATTTAGCACCCGTACATTTTGCCCAGACTCTCATGTATCAAAAATGGCTCAACAAAAGACTGTCTTTGTAGATGACCCTCGGTGACCTCTGCGTTAAAGTTTAGATCAGGGAAAAAGGTTTCTCGCAAAGGGCGGTAAGTATACGCAGAGGTCGCGGACAAAAAAATAGTGGATGTTCAAAAATAGGTGGTTAGTAGTACGTCTTGCTCGGACTATGATGTATCTAAAAAGGTCCCATAAAAGAATGGTTATGTAGAGGACTCTCAGTGACCTTCGCGTTAAAGTTCAGATCAGGCAAAAAGGTTTCT
>JAGTVA010000045.1 GCA_018224445.1 Saprospiraceae bacterium | reverse complement strand
GTTAGCAAAGCACTGGAAAGAGCTCATTACAACTATTGGGATTACAAGCCAATCAGGGTTTTTCCCCTTGAGGATACCGTGAATCAATACCTCGAAATGTACGAGCTTTTACTTGAATAATCCTTTAAAACAGCTCCCGTTTACAGGGCTAATATCCCATTCACTTATAATCTATATCAAATTCTAAAATTACAAGGACTTTCAATCGTACAAACCTGAATTCAATTTATCTGTCGATATGCCCCTTGTAGAATTTAAATTGATCGGGAGTCAAAATTTCTTTAATTTCGTTTTGGGTGTTTTGCATCAAATCGCGGCTAATTTTTCGGACTTCTCCTCTACTCAATTGGTCATCCAGACTAACCCCTTGTTCGAGGTATGCGTTTTGGTAAACTATTCGAATTTCTTCTTGCGCCTGTTCTGATAGACTCAACCTTTCATTGAGATTGTTAATCCACAAATCGAGCACCTCATTTACAGTCCAGGTTTCTCTAACTAAAGAATTGTGCTCCCTGTTTTCACGAGTAGGTCGTTCTTCTTCAGTCACTGTAACATTTGAATCGCTACTTTCCCCTTCTGAATTAGTACATGCAAATACTCCAATAGATATGAAGAAAAGCAATAATAGAAATTTATTCATTTTTTGGTATTTAAGATTGTTATTAAACTTGTATGATTTTTGATTAAACTGGAATAATGTCCACTTATTACCGAGTTAAGCTTATCGAAATACAAAAGTACTATTATATTTTTAAATAGCTGGCAATTATGTTTTTCTGAATATTTGAAGTCCCTGAATACACCGTTGCACTAAGTGAATCCCTTAGATAACTTTCAATGAAACTTCCCTTTAAGTACCCACTTCCACCCATAATGGAAAAGGCATCGTAGCAAAGTTTTTGAAAAGCCTCGCTTATAAAAAGTTTAGATCTGGAGGCGGAAAGTCCCGGCCTTTTTTTGTGGTCTAACTTCCAGGCGGCTTCGTACAACATCATTCTGCAGGCATGGGTTGCGACTTCCATATCTGCAATTTTGTGAGCAATGGCCTGATACTTTCCAATGTACCTATCTCCAACACGGCGACTTTTTACAAAATTGACAGTAAAATCCAGAATCTTGCGCATCATGCCCACATGCACAGCACTCAGACAAGCGCGCTCCCACTCCATACTGGATTGAAAAACAGGGCCTCCTGAACCTGATTTTCCCAGTATCTCATCCTTGTTTATTTTTACGTTCTCATATTTTTGCCTGCCCATTTGCACACTTTCAAGACCCATTTTTTCCAAAACCTCAGTGGAGGAAACTCCCGGTTGCCCGTGATTTACCAGAAAAGCAGAGATGCCTCCGAAATACTTTTTTTGAGTATCGGTAGCCATATAAACGAGAGATAAATCAGCTATAGGGGCATTGGTTATCATGGTCTTTTCCCCGTTGAGCAGATAGTGATTTTCCTTCTCTACAGCAGTAGAGGATAGGTTGTAAACATCAGAGCCTGCGTCTGCCTCAGTGATGCTGTTGGCCATTAATAACTCGCCTTTTGATAGAGGGGGTAAAAGCTCCTTTTTTTGTTTATTGCTGCCGTATTTCCATATGGGAACGAGACAAGAAAGCATTTGTGCGGCGATGGCAAAGGGGAGTCCACCGTCTTTGCAGCGGTACCCCAATTCTTCCAAGCCCACGGCAGTAGTGATTGCATCCAATCCTCTTCCACCGTATTCCTTCGGGATAGGCAGGGCGTGAAGCGCTATTTCGCCACAGACCTTCCATTCTGACCGATTGAAGGGAATTTCGGATTCTATGAAGTCGAGAAGATTAATTTTATTCTGGGTAAAATCAGCTATCTCCCTGATTAACTCTTGTTGTTGATCGGTGTAATCAAAATTCATTGGATAATTTCTTTAAGGTTTGATAATCCGTTTTATCGGTGCTGGTTTTTGGAAGCCGCTTGACCACCTGAAAATAATCGGGTGTCATATAATGGGGCAGATGACTCTGACAGAAGACTTTAAATTCCGATAAATTAACATCCATGCCTTCCCGAATTTGTATAAAGGCAGAGATTTTACATTCGTATTCGTCATTAAATTCTCCCAATACCGCCGCATCCACTACTCCGGGATGTTGGTGAAGGGCGTTTTCAATTTCTCCCAATTCAATGCGGAACCCATTCTTTTTAACCATTCGGTCCTTTCGACCTTCGTATATCAGACAACCTTCATCATTGAGGGTAACCAGATCACCTGTTCGATACCACCTATGGTGGTCCTCTTCAAAAAAGGAAAGGGCATTCTGTTTTGGATTGTTCCAATACCCTTTGCACACTGCAGGGCCCGAAATACACAATTCACTTTTGCCAGTAGAGGTGTGCAATAACATACTCCTCAGGTGTTCGCAAGTTTTACCAATCGGAAAGGGTTTGTCGGTGTCTTTCGGAATGGGTAAAGGCAACTCGTAGTAGGTGCAAACATTGGTCTCGGTCGGCCCGTACAAGTTGAAAAAACGGGCTTGTGGCCAAAGTTCAGTAAGTTGACGCAAGGGCCCGGGTGGAAATACCTCTCCGGCGAATAGGACAAATCTCAGACTGGAGTGATTGTGGCGTTCAATTTTGCCGTAATTGATCATCAACTTCAATATCGTTGGAGTGGAATACCAATGGGTGATTTTTTTTACTTGTATTAAATGTGAAAGCGCACGCGGGTTTTTCCCCGTTGAAGAATCTAGTAAAATTAATTTCGCCCCGTGTTTGATTGAAACATATAAATCGAGTATAGAAAGGTCGAAATGAAAGGGAGCATGAGAGGAGAATACACTGTTATCATCCGGATCAAAAACGTTGGAGCACCAATCGATAAAACTCAGTGCATTGGAGTGCGAAAACACCACTCCTTTGGGCTGTCCCGTGGATCCCGAAGTATAGAGAATGTAGGCCAGATCCTCTGTATTGATTGTGACAGAATCTCGGTTCTTAATTGACATTCTTATCAATGTCCCTCCTATTTCAATTTCCTCCGACTCTTCCTGGAAATCAGTGAGAAAGACATGCTCTTCCTTTGCTGGACTGAAAACATACGAAACACCACAGTCATCAACGATAAATTGATTTCTCTCTACAGGTGCCTCATAATCCAGAGGTACGTATGTGCCCCCGGCTTTAAGAATGGCAAATATGGCGATGACAGACTCAATGGACTTGGAAAGAAATACAGCCGCTTTAAAGGGGGTGGCTCCCGTGTGTCTGTGTATTGCCTCAGCAATTTCATTGGAAGCAGCATCTAAATCGCGATAAGAAATTGAATAGGAACCATCGTCCAGAGCGGTATTTAATGGCCATTTTTTTGCCGACTTAACCAAAAGTTGATCG